>JAZRDX010000049.1:0-11632 GCA_045660565.1 Eubacteriales bacterium | reverse complement strand
GGAATGCAAATGAAAAAGGGACAAAAGAAACGCATATGGACAAAAGAAGATAAGCTAAAAATAATCAAGAGGTATACAGAAGAACACCTTTCTGCGAGAGAGCTTGGAAGAATATACAATGCGGATCATAGCATGATCTGTAAATGGATCCGAGAGTTCACCATTAAGGGAGAAGCTGCCTTTGAGGAAGCAAAAAGAAGCGGAAACAAATATGCAGCTTTACATACAAGTAAAAATCTCTCCGAAACTGAACGATTAAAGTTAGAAATAGCAAAGCTAAAGATTGAAAACGAAAGATTAAAAAAAGGGTACGCAGTGAAAGGAGTTGGTGCAAACAAGGAGTTCGTTACCATAAAAGATGTGAATACGAAATAATATATCTCTTAAAAGATAATTACAGTGTAAAATATCTTTGCGAGATTATGTCGGTTAATAGATCGGGATATTACAAATGGTTAGCACGCAAGGATAAGCCGAACCGCTATGAACAAAATAGAATATTGCTGACAAAATTACTAATGGAGCAACATAAAAAGCATAAATCCAAAGGGTATCACTATCTCGCAAACATAATACGAAATAATACCGGATGGCTGTTTTCCGACAATCTTGCCCACAAGTGTTGTAAATACGCAGGAATACGCTCAAAAACTAAACGAGGGTATCGTGCAAGTAAAGGCGAGGAAAACGTCAAATTTCCTAATAAAGTAAAAGGCAATTGGAAAGCAACGAAACCGCTTGAAATCGTTGTGTCGGATATGACATGTATATTTCATAAAGGTGTTAGGTGGGAATGGACTTACATATTAGATACATACAATAATGAAATCATAGCAAGCTCGGTAACAAGAACCCAAAATAGCAATATTCCATATTACAACTGCCTTAAAAAACTTTTAGAAAGAGTAAAGGAGCAACCGTACCCAGTCATTTTGCACACCGACCAAGGTAGCGTCTACTCCTCAACAGGCTTCTATTTAGCCCATAAAGATTATACCACAATTGAACGTTCTATGTCAAGAGTAGGAACACCAACAGATAATCCAATTATTGAATCTATTAACGGCTGGATAAAAGAAGAATTAAAACACGACTTTGATATGAAAAGTATAAAGTCATTCCCAGAGTTCATTGAAAATTATGTGTATTATTTTAATAACGAACGGCTTTCTTCTAAATTGAACTACAAAACCCCTGTTCAATTCAGAATCGAACAGGGGTTTTGAAAAAATGTGGTTTTTTGTGTCTACTTTCTATTGACAACTTCAACTATCGCGTGGTTTTCGTTTACACAAAAAAGCCTTGAAGGTTTTATTCCCTCAAGGCTTTATTTTATATAATTTTTGTTATTTATTCTTACTAAGGCTTTGTACGTACTCATGCATTGCCTCGGCAACCTTTTTGCTTCTCGCTACCGATTCAACAACGGTACGCGAGCCGTTTACAACGTCGCCAGATGCGAATACGCCCGGTCTCGTCGTCTTACCGTCCTCATCGGCAACCAGAAGTCCCCTTTGGTTGGTTTCAAGACCGCTCGTAGAGTTAACTATTACGTTTCTCGGTCCCTGACTTATCGCGATAATAACGGAATCCGACGGGTAGAATATATCCTCTCCCTCACATTCGGTAAAGCTGCCGTCGTCGTTTTCGACAACCTTTCTGAATACCACGCCGTCGTCCTTTATCTCTACCGGCTTTAAGTTATATTCAAATTTTACTCCTTCAAGCTTTGCGTAAGAAAACTCGTACTGACTTGCGGATACCTCCTTCGTTATCGAGAAGCAGGTTACTTCGCTGCTTCCGTTGCGGAGAGCCGTTCTTGAAACGTCCATAGCGGCATTTCCAGCACCTATTATGGTTACCTTACCTCCGAGCTTATATACGGACGGATTGTTAAGATAGTTTATCGCGTAGTGAACGTTTCCGAAGGTCTCGCCCTTTATATGCAGAACGTTCGGTCTCCATACACCCGTTCCGATAAACACCGCCTCATATCCGTCGCGGAAAAGGTCGTCAAGGCTTATAGCGTCGCCTATACGTGTGTTCGGACGTATCTGTATTCCCTTAAGCTCCAAATGACGGTACTGGAGATCGTCAAGTATACTTTTCGGCAGACGGTACTCGGGAATACCGTAACGTAGAACACCGCCTATCTTATCCTTGCTTTCGAATATCGTTACCTTGTATCCGTAACGCGCAAGTATAATTGCTATCGTAATACCCGCAGGGCCCGAGCCGATGATTCCTATTCTGTGTCCGTTCGGTGTCGCAGGTCCTTTTACCATTTTGGACGCGTATGCCGATGATATGTAGCTCTCTATTGCGGAAAAATGCACCGGAGCGCCTTTTTTGTTAAGCACACAGTGTCCCTCACACTGCTTTTCGTGGTTACATATACGGCTGCAAACCGTTGTCAGAGGATTGTTTTCAAATAATATTCTTCCCGCCTCGTCAAGACGGTTTTCCTTCATAAGCTTAATAATCTGCGGTATAGGTGTCTCTATGGGACAACCTGCTATACACTGCGGTTTTTTACATTCGAGACAGCGAATTGCCTCGTCTAAAACGTGAAGTGCCATATTTACCATCCATTCTGCCGTCCTTCTGGACTGCTACTATAAAAACTAAGACACGGCTTTACTTTGCAGCACAGCAACGAGTATTAAAACTAAAAACTGAAGCTACATTGAAATCCCCGTGTTTTCGGCTCGCTCTTTTCCTATAACCGACATCATAAGGATAAAGCAAAGCGCGCTTTGATGCCACATTACGGTTACGTCTGCTATTCCCTGAGCAAATATTTCAACAAGGAAAACAAAGCCTACGGCAAACGCCGCTTTATTCCCTTCTCCTCTTGCCCTCCATATCTCTTTTACAAAATACGCAATTAAAAGAGAATACGCTGCCGTACCGATAATTCCGACGTTTATAAGAGTATCCACGATAATATTGTGGGCGTGATTGGCTATGAACAGCCCCTCTTTTTCCATTACGTGGTAATAGGACATAGGTCCTCTACCGAAAAGCACCGTATACGGATTTTGCGAAAAAGAACGCATTGCATCCTTCCATATCGTAGAGCGCTCGGTGATTGAAAAGGCAAGAGAGTTTGTCCACGACAGCACGTCGGGATAAAACCATCCAAGGACTCCTATACCTACGGCAAGAGAAACCGCCTCGGCAAAAAGAATATACCGTCCGGTTATAAACAGGTAGAACACCGTACAAACCAGAAAAGCAAGCAAAGCCGAACGGCTCTCGCATACCAGAAGCGCAACGCAGTTTAACAGGAACACGGCTATAAAAACAAGCTTATAAGGATAATACCACGTCCGTTTTTCTATCGGCTTTTTAACGTCTAACACGTTATATATGCATACTATCATCGTCATCACGATAAGCGCGCCGTAATAGTTCGCGTTAAAAGCCCCCGCTGTCGGTCTGTAATACGGATTATCGCCGTACTTTATAAAATTCTGATATAGAGCAACAAAAACGGAAATCACACTGCCAATACAGGAAATAACCGAAATCTTCTGGAAACGCTCTTCCGTCATAACGTTTTTTGCAAAAGCTCCGAGCGTTATAATCAAAAAAACACCGAAGGATATTGCCATACCGATAAGGTTTTTCGCTATACACGAGGATAAAAGCGAAAAGGCGGAGATTATAATGCCGAGAAAGAACATTTTTTTCTCTTTAAGGAATTTTTGACGCATTTTAGGCATAAGCAACACTACTGCAAGCACAACTACCATTATTGCACCGCTTACAACGTAATGTACCCACACCGATACCGTAAGCCATATAAGGAGCGCCTCCTCTACCGTACCGTCCCCTATCGGGGTGAGGAGAAGAATGCGCTCTAAAATATTTCTTTTTCGTTTGGTTATATCGTTTGTTGTATCACTCATTTTTAATTTCCCGTAGCTCCGATACCGCCAAGATACGCACAGTGAACCGCATGGGGATCACCCTCCATCTGTACCGCGCCGTCATTGATCCAATAGCATTTATCGCATATAGCTTCTATTTGGTCAAGTGAATGGCTGACGATAACAATGGTTTTTCCGCGGTCCTTTATAGATCTAAGCTCGTTAAAGCATTTGTTCTGAAACTCACTGTCTCCAACCGCTAAAATCTCGTCTATAAGCAGTATTTCGGCGTCAACGTTTATCGCTACCGAAAAACCGAGTCTCATATACATACCCGACGAATAGGTTCTGACGGGTGTATCGATAAACTCACGGAGTCCGGAAAATTCTATAATGCGCTCAAGACGCCCGTCTATCTCCTTTTTGGAAAGACCGTATATCGCAGCATTGGTATAGATGTTCTCTCTTCCCGTCATATCCGGATGAAAGCCCGCGCCGAGCTCTATAAGACCGGAAATGCGTCCTCTCGTGGTTATACTGCCCTTGTCGGGATATATTATTCTGCTTATCATTTTAAGCAGTGTACTTTTTCCGCATCCGTTATGTCCTACAAAGCCTACCGCCTCTCCGGGCTTAATGTTGATATTAACTCCGTTTAATACCTTATGCTCCGTATAGTTATTCCGGTGTCTGAAAAGTATCTTATCTTTAAGCTCTGTTCCCTTATCCTTATAAACCCTGAAATGCTTATAAACATCGGTGATTTCTATAGAATAGGGAGACGTATTTTCTTTTAACTGTTCCATATGTAAATTTTCAACTGCTTTCCTTCTTTAAAATCTTTATCAAAGCTCCTCGGCAAAGCGGCGCTTGAGCTTTGTAAAGGTGAACCAACCTATAATTAGAACCACTATTCCCATTACAAGGGCTGAAATAAGTGTAAGAAGATTCGGCACCTTCGAATAATAAAGTATGTCTCTGTACGCGCTTATTACAGGTGTCATAGGATTAAGCGAGAATATAATTCTGAACTGCTCCGGCACCATTTCGTAGTCGTAAAGAACGGGAGTAAGGTACTGCCACGCCATTAAAACTATACCGAGTATGTGCTCCATATCGCGAAGATACACCGTTACCGCTGACACAAGGAATGCCATTCCGAGCGCAAGTATATATTCAACTAAAAATACGGGAATAAGGCAAAGAAGCGCCAGAGGATTAAGCGGTGTACGTGAAAAAATAACTACTCCTAATATTACCATAAAGCAGAAAAGCATATTCACGAAGTTGGTCGTTACCGTAGCTATCGGAAGGACCTCTCTCGGGAAATATATCTTTTTTACCATATCCTTATAAGCTATTATACAGCTTGAGCCGCCCTGAACCGACGAGGAAAAGAATATCCACGGGATAAGCGCGACAAACAGGAAAAGATAGTATTTCGGTCTGTCTACTCTGAGTATTACTGAAAACACCACGCTGTATACGCAAAGCTGAAGCAGCGGGTTTATAAACGTCCACAGAAATCCGAGGACGGAGCCTTTGTATCTTCCGCGAAGGTCGCGGCGTATAAAGGCGTTTATCATTTCACGGTAGGAAAAAATTTCCTTTATATTTTGAAGAAAGCTTTCCTTTTGTCCCGTCTTTTTTACGACGAGCTCCGTGTTTTTTTCGGTATTAACTTCCATTTGGTTTTGTCCTTTTTTATTTCGTACTTTCGTCAGGAATCTCCGTTTTCAATTCCGAGCATATTCTTGTATGAGTCAAGTATGTTTTTCTGCATTACGTCAAGATTATACTGCTCCTGACAGCGTTTTCTCGCCGCAACTCCGTACTGCTCGCGCAGTTCTTTATCGGTAGCAAGCTTATTTATTGCCTCCGCAAGCTCGTCGACACTTCCCGGCGTTACCGTAAGTCCCGATATTTTATCAAGGCTTACCTCCGGAACCGCTGTCGGAAGCGAGGTGTTTATTACCGGCTTTCCGTAAACCATCGCCTCGAGCTGAACGAGTCCGAAGCATTCGGCACGCGTTACCGACGGGAGAACGAACATATCGCAGTCGTTAAACGCGCTCTTCAGATCGTCTGTTTCAACCGTCCCGAGGAAATGGATTTTATCCTTTATCCGAAGCTTTTCCGCCTGCTCGGAAAGGGCTTCGTCAAGGTCTCCGCTACCTATAATGAACAGCTCGACACCGCTCGTTTTCGCCATAGCATCAAGCAGCACGTCAACACCCTTATAAGAGACAAGTCTGCCGACAAATAAAAGCTTTAAGTTATTTTTATCATTCAATTTTTCGGTCAGTATGGGCGTCTTTTCTCCTCTTTCGTAATTCTCTATCGAAATTCCGAAGGGAATGACCTCGATTTTGTCTCTGAATTTTCCGATATACTTCGACTGAGCGATTATAGATTCGCTCGCAACGAAAATTTTGTCCGTTTTTCTGAGCATCCACCTCATAAGCGGCTTATAGAAAAACATAAGCTTTTTCTGTTTAACTACGTCGCTGTGCCACCATACCGCTTTTTTTGCTTTTTTACAACCGCGCGACAGAAAGAGCGCGAAATCGGAAAGCGGAAACGGTGCGTGAAGCTGAATGAGGTCGGCATCCTTCCCCATTCTTTTAAATGCCTTGATGTAGTCGTATGAAAGCGGCATTGAGAAAAGCTTTCCGGGTGTTTTTGCTCTGTATATCTCCGTTCCGTCTAAGGTGAGCCCAAGCTCTCTGTCCTTATGCTCGGAGCATACGAGTATCGACATATCAAAGGTGCCGTGTACCGCTCCCGTTATAGCTTCCGCGACGGTCTCGATTCCGCCTACGACGGGATTATACCATTTAGCCGCATGAAGCATCTTTATTTTTTTATTTTCCGTACCGGAGGGGATAATTTCCTTTTCGGTATTCATAATTCTCCGTTCTGAGCATCAGTAGCTTTTATTTTTTCGGTGTTTCGGATAAAATGCTTTTATATAACTCATGAAGGTCTTCGGCTGAGCTGTCCCAGTCAAACATCCTTGCGCGCAGAGGTCCGTCCTTTGAAAGTCTTTCTCTGAGCGCGGTATCCGTTGCAAGCCTGTACATTCCCTCCGCTATATCGTCTTCCGATAACGGATCGCAAAGAACTGCGCTATCCCCCACAATTTCAGCAAGAGATGTCGAATTTGACGTTAATACGGGAGTTCCGCACGCCATAGCCTCAGCAACAGGAAGCCCAAACCCTTCATAAAGCGACGGAAACATAAACGCAAGCGCTCCGCTATACAGCGCAGGCTTTTCGTTTTCATCCACGTAACCGAGAAGCCGGATATTATCCTCAATATTTTCACTTTTTATCCTCTGAAGTATCTCGTCGTAATACCATCCGAGACGTCCGCCGAGAACAAGCCTCGGAGCCTCTTTTCCTTCAGATTTAAGACGGCTTACACACTTTGCGTATGCTCCGACCATTCTGTAAATATTCTTTCTCGGTTCAATGGTTCCGAGGTAGAAGAAATATCCACCGTCCTTAAGCTCTCTTTTATTAAGAACCTCGTCTTTTCTCTCTTTACTTACGTTTTCGTTATATAAATTAAAATCAACACCGTTATAAATTACCGCTATCTTTTCCTTTGGAACTCCGTAAAGCTCGGTAAGCTCGTCCGCGGTAAATTTAGAAACTACTACTATTTTATCTGCTCTTTTAATCGTTTTTTTAATACTGTACTCAAGATACTTTCTCGTTTTCAGATTAACCGTTTCGGGGTATCTCTTAAACGCGAGATCGTGAATGGTACAGACCTTCTTTCCCTTTACGCCAAAGGGTATGATAAAATTGAAAAAATGCGTTATTTCGCTTTTCCCGCCGAAAAACATTCTGTGCGGCAGGGGAAGCACGCTTCCTATCATTTTGTAAAGCCCCGACGAAAGAAGCGGAAAAGCTTTGATTTTTGCCTTTTCGTCCGTCCTATTCTTTATTCTATCCCTTTTTTCTGCCGTATTTCTTAATGAAAAGAATGTAAAACGGTAGTCGTTTTCGGGATATTTGCGAATTATCCGCTTACAAAGCTCAATTTCAACCATACCGATACCGGTAGGTTCTGCAGCACAGATAGGCTCTGCGTCAAAATTTATCCTCATAAATACTCCGGAGTGTCAATAAACTGTTTAGTTGCGTCCTTTATTTTCTGAGCATAGTCCTTATGGCATACGAGAAGCGAATTTCCCGCCTCTACTATTACAAGGTCGGAAACTCCGAGAACCGCGACAGCCTTACCGTCGGGCATTTCTATAATATTTCCCGAGCTTTCAAAAGACGCAACGTTTCCGGTAACATAGTTACCGTTTTCGTCAGGCTTCTGGATTTCGGGGATAGCCGCCCATGTTCCAACGTCGTTCCAGTCAAAGGTAGACTGAACGGTTACGCTTCCTCTTACGTGCTCCATTACCGCGTAGTCGATGGAAATAGGCTCCATCTTCTCGAACATCTGACGGGTTACCGCCTGCTCGTTCTTTTTACCGAGGTTCTTTCCTATCGAAACAAGGCAGGTGCTGTTGTGGGGGTGGAAGCGCTTTATGCAGCGAAGCATATAGCTTACGGGGAATACGAACATTCCGGCGTTCCAGAGGTAGCTACCGGATGCCACGTATCTCACCGCGGTCTTATGCTCGGGCTTTTCCACGAATCTTCCCATTTTCCACGCGAGCTCTATGCCCTCAATAGGCTTATTCTTATGGAGCTTTATGTATCCGAAACCTGTTTCAGGTCTCGTGGGAGTTATACCTACCGTTACGATGGTATTATCCTTTTCCGCTATTTCGCAGCACTTATTAAGGTCAGATGCAAAAGCGTCTACGTCCTTTATAACGTGGTCCGACGGGACAACCATCATTATGGCGTCTCCGTATCTCTTTTTGATAATCTGAGCCGAGTAACCTATACACGCAGTAGTGTTTTTTCCCATAGGCTCACAGATGATATTTTCAACAGGAAGCTCAGGGAGCTGCTCTCTCGTTATATCAAAATAATCGCTTCCCGTAACAATATATATATTTTTTATATCGGTAAGCTTTTTCATTCTGTTTACGGTAGAAACTATAAGAGTATCCTTTTCTCCGCAAAGAGAAAGAAACTGCTTCGGTTTATCCTTACGGCTCTTCGGCCAAAGACGTTCGCCTCTGCCGCCTGCCATTATTACCGCTACTTTTTCCATTTTTATATTCCTTTTTTATTAACGTATTTTATTAAGAGTTAAACAAAGACAGAAATAGACTTTTTTTGTTATAAAAGGTCATTTCGTTCACAAAAAGCCGTTAAGGCTTGATTTTAAAGCGTTACTTCCTTTTTGATCTGCTGAAGTATCTCCGCGGACTCCGCCTCGGTTTTTCCGCACGCGGAGAGATAAGCCTTTATTTTCGGCTCGGTACCGGAGGGGCGCACTATAACCTTATTTCCGTTTTCGGTACGGAATTCAAGAACGTCGGAGTCAGGAAGACCGGTATCGGGATTAAATTCTCCGTCCTTAAGTCCTTCCTTATGATAATCGATAACCTTAACGACGGGGCTACCCGCAAAGGATTTCGGAGGACAAGCTCTGAGCGAGCCTATGATCTCCTTCATCTTTACAGCGCCGTCCGCGCCCTCGTAAGAGAAGTTCATAAGACCTTCCTTATAATATCCGTGCTTTTTGCAAAGCTCGTCGAATACGTCGAGAAGCGTCATTCCCTTCTTTTTATAGTAAAGAGCCATTTCAGCGGCAAGCATAGCGCCGTTTACACCGTCCTTATCTCTTACGTAGCCACCGGAAAGGTATCCGCAGCTCTCTTCAAATCCAAAGAGATAGTCGTCTGTTCTGTTTTCATTTTCAAGGAGCGCTATCTGCTCACCTATATACTTAAATCCGGTAAGAACGCGGCGAAGGTCTATTCCGTAGCTTTCCGCGACGCTGTCAGCCATAACGGTAGAAACTATCGTAGTTACCGCAACGGGATTCTTCGGGAAGGTACCAAGCTCTTTTTTGCGTCTCGCTATATAATCAATAAGAAGAATTCCCATCTGATTACCGGAAAGCGCCTCATAGCCGCCTTTTCCGTCCTTAACCGCAACGCGACATCTGTCGCAGTCGGGGTCGGTCGCAATCATTAAATCGGCGTTCGTTTCGCCGCAGAGCTTAAGCGCAAGAGTAAGCGCATCGGGATTCTCGGGGTTCGGATAGGGGCAGGTCGGGAAATTGCCGTCCGGCATCTCCTGTTCCTTAACTATCGAAACGTTATATTTTTTATCGGAGCAAAGAATTTCGGTTACACATCTTCTGCCCGCACCGTTAAGGGGAGTATAAACTATATTAAGCTTTTCACCCTCTACTGCGCTTTCGTCAAGCAGAGATTCCTTTTTAACCTCGGCGATAAATGCGTTAAACACCTCGTCGCCTATCGGTACGATAAGACCGCTCTTAAGAGCCTCGTCGTAATCAACGGTCTTTACGCCGTCGAAAATATCGGTTTTCCCGATTTCTTCAAGTATAGAATCGGCTATCGTCGGACCTATCTGGCAGCCGTCGTCGCCGTAAACCTTATATCCGTTATATATTGCGGGATTATGGCTCGCGGTAACACAGATACCCGCATCGCATCCATAGTATCTTACCGCAAAAGAAAGCGCCGGAGTTGGAGCAAGCTCGGAATATACGAAAACAGTTATTCCGTTCGCTGCCAATATAGATGCCGCTCTTTTAGTGAAAAGCTCTCCCTTTATTCTGCTATCGTGCGCTATCGCTACCGAAAGCTTTTTCTTCGTTTTGTTAGCGTTGTTAAGAGAGTTCGCCAGTCCCTGAGTTGCTCTTCCGACGGTGTATATATTCATTCTGTTGGTTCCCGCACCTATTACTCCTCTGAGTCCGCCTGTACCAAACGTAAGATCACAGCGGAATCGGTCGAAGATAGCGGCTTCATCACCTGCTATTTCGTCAAGCTCCTTTTGTATATCAGAGTCAAGAGTTGCGTATTTTTTCCAGTTGTTATATGCTTCCATACAAATCTCCGTTCTGTCGCTTTTGCGACATGTTTATTAGTCATCGCACTTTAAATCTCGAAATCAAAATACCTTTGGAAAGACACCGCCGAGCATTATTTGTACTCCGCCGCGACGCAAAACGTATATTTTGCAAAACACGCCTTCGGGTGTTGCCGTTCCAAAAACGAGTTTCTGCCCTTGAAACGGTTCCGTTAAAAAGCTAAGCTAACGGCTTTATCATTTTTATTATACCCTCACAAAGCGCTTACATTCAGTCAAAAGCACTCGCGCCTTCTACCGCACTCGCGTTTGCAATAATGTTTTGCAAAGCGTAAAATACCAAACATTTACACTTCTACACATTTATACTATATTATAATATAATATTATTATAATAATTACGCTTTTTTGTTAACATTCTGTTACAGACACATAGAATTACAAGGGCATTTCTGACAAAAAGTAAAAAAACATTAAAAATCTTTGTTTTTTTGATTTTCCTAAAAAAGTTGCCCTTAAATTTTAATTATTTAACCTTTATTAGATTTTCCCCTTAAAAAAAGCAAGAGCGCTGAGTTTTTTTACTCTGACGAATAAGCTTAATGATAATTACAAAACCCACTTTTAGTTTTTCTCAAAAATAAAAATCCCCCGTATAACGGGGGGTATTTCAGTTTCGGGCATAGCCCTAAACGTTACTGGCTACGCACAAGTGCGTTTTGAATTGGCCTGCCAGCCATGCAAAAGACAACAAGCCACCCGTCAAC
>JAZRDX010000048.1:0-14115 GCA_045660565.1 Eubacteriales bacterium | reverse complement strand
GTAACGCTATCCGGTATAGTTATGCTTGTAAGCTCGGTGCATTCAGCAAATGCACTTTTACCTATGCTCGTAACACTATTAGGTATCGTTATACTTATAAGTTCAGTACGTCCTTCGAATGCATAGTCTCCTATGCTTGTAATACCTTTTCCTAACGTTAAACTAACACCTGAACAACCGGACAAAGCATTTCTACTTATTGAAGTTACACAATCCGGAACGATAATTTCTTTTACTGATTTATCTTTTACACCGGTTATTGTAATGGTGGTGGCGGTTGCAGTGAAATCAAAGTTCTCCAACCCGGGCTTTACCGCAAATCTTGCCTCAACATTACTTTTAATATTATAATTATAGGTGGTATTGGTTGAAAGCAAGGTGTTTCCGTTATACCATCCGGTAAAATCATATCCAGGCTTAGGCGTCGCAGTTGCCTTAACGGCAGAACCGTATGCGTATGAACCGCTTCCTATTATCGAACCGTAATTTGTGTTGGCATTAGAAAGGAGAACATAGTTTCTTGTGTAATATACCTTAAGCACAAGCGAACCGTCGCCGGATATATTTCCGCTCAGTTCACTTTTAGCTGTGTTGAGGGTGAAATAATTAAACTTTTTCTCTTCTGCATAAGCCACAGTATCAGTCTCACCGGTAAGATTTTCAGTTTCTGTGGTAATAAGGTCATAACCGTCCTTCTTAACGTTTTCACGGTAGTATTCTACCTTATACGGCGTGTCGCCATTTGTGTTCCATTTTGCGGTAATTACTGTAACCCCTGTAACAGGAGTGCTAAAATCATAATCCCAACCCGCAAAGCTGTAACCTTCTCGTGTAGGCGCGTCCGGCTCGGAAACAAGCTTTCCTTCCTCTATCAATTGATCAGAAATTTCCGAACCACCTTTTTCGTCAAATCTTACCGTGTACTTAGGTATACGGCGAATTTTCACCGTATATGTTAAGCGCGAATCGTCCAAAGACGCTATTAAGTAGAAAGTATTATCTCCGGGAGATAGCGGCACTTTTTGTGTGCTCACAATCTTTTTACCAGCTTTATCTGTGCTTATAGTGTAGCTTGCCTTTCCGCTAATTTTAACCTCTTTTTTAAAGTCAAATTCACCGGTATCAGAGGACACGGTGCCACTTAAATTAGTGCCGTTTACTTTAAATGTTTCAAATGTTATTGATGAATCATCACCACAAGAGACAAAAACCAAAAAACTAAATAAAACCAAAATAAATGTTTTGCAAAAAAACCGTCTAATCTGTAACATATTATTTCCTCACTTTAATTAAATAGTCTAAGTTTAATATTTCCTTTACGTCATTCCTTTACCTCCAAAATAAAAATAGCGCCAACAGAAGTTGACGCTATGAAAAACACAAACTCCTATTGTCGCCAAACAAAACCAGACAGGTAACAAAGAAAACTTTCTTATTTTCAGCCGGTGGAATTTGTGTTTTTACCAAATTCTAACGCTAAAAACAAGAAAAGGGTACAAAACCCCCTACAAAAATAGCGAGTTTTCTTTTGAAACCTGAATATTAAGTTTTGTTTGGCGACTTTATTATATCACGTTTTTAAAAGCATGTCAAGGTGTTTTGATTAAAAATAACATAATAATTCCTCCCGCGGTTTGAATGGCGGGGAGCCCCCGCTGGCATATAAATGTAAAGCCAAGCGAAATCTCAAAAGTTTAAATCATTTTACCAAATTACATCACGGCTACAACCGTCCGGGCGGTTGCCCGGTTCTTTTGATTACTTTTCTTTTTTCTATAAAGAAACCAAGAAAAGTAATGAAAAAAGAATAGTTTAAATTAGAAAAAATAAAACCTCTATAATAAAATAATAACTTCATTCCTTAAAACCTTTGTTTTATGGAAACTCCAACCTCGCTTTTTTCTTTGCCGGAAGCAGCCCCAAAGAAAAAAGTCTTAGCAAAAAAAGAAAAGGGCGTGTCCGCAGGGCTCTGCCCTCGCCACCCGCAAGCTTTTGGAAAAGCTTGACCAAAACTTTTTAAGCGCTTTTTGCCAAAAAAACCAAAACCCCCACCAAACTTTCAGTTTAGTGGGGGTTTTTATTCATAGCTTATTCAGCGTCGGTCTTAACCTCTTCGGTTGCCTCTGCCTTAACTTCTGCTTCCTTAGCGGGAGTTATAGCGACCTCTGCCGCAGTGAGTGTGATAAGAGCCATCTCTGCTCCGTCTCCTCTGCGGGGTCCAAGCTTATAAACTGCTGTGTATCCGCCGTTTACGTCTGCATATTTAGGAGCTACAGTGTCGAAAAGCTTCGAAACTATTTCCTTGTTATTGTTAAGAGAAGCAAGCGCCTTGCGGTAGTTAGCAAGTCCGCCCTTCTTACCAAGGGTTATCATTTTATCGGTTATTACGCTGACCTCTTTTGCTCTGGTGTAGGTGGTCTCTATCTTGCCGTTCTCGATAAGATATGCTACCATTCCGCTGAGCATGCTCATTCTGTGAGCTGTGGGTCTGCCGAGTTTTCTGGTTCCCATTGTTTAACGAACCTCCTTCTGTTATAATAAAAATCCGTTTCTCTGTTTTATGCTATATTCGCCGTATCTCTGTATCTTATTCCTCGTCCGCCTTGAGCGTAAGTCCGAGCGACTCAAGCTTCTGGATAACCTCTTCAAGAGATTTCTTTCCGAGATTTCTTACCTTTATCATATCGTCGGTCGTCTTGTTAACGAGATCTTCAACAGTGTCAATGCCCGCACGCTTCAAGCAGTTGAAGCTTCTTACGGACAGATCAAGTTCCTCAATGGTCATCTCAAGAACTTTTTCTTTTATGGTCTCTTCTCTTTCAACCATTATCTCAGCATTAATCGCTTCGTCGGAAAGGTCTACGAATAATTTGAGATGCTCGTTGAGTATCTTGGCTGCAAGCGATATTGCTTCCTTTGCCGAAATTACTCCGTTCGTCGTGATTTCCATTGTAAGCTTATCGTAGTCAACCATGTTTCCGACTCTGGTGTTTTCTACGGAATAATTAACCTTGTATACCGGGGTGAAGATAGAGTCTGTGTATATAAGACCTATCTGAGCGGGATTATTCTGCTTGTTCTTCTCCTGGGATACGTATCCTCTGCCGTGGCCAAAGGTAAGCTCCATAAAGAGGTGCGCGCCTTCGCCAACAGTAGCGATCACGTGATCGGGGTTAAGAATTTCTATATCGGAATCCTGCTTTATGTCTCCGGCTGTTGCAATGCACGGACCTGTTACGTCCAGCACAACGGTCTTTGTTCCTTCACAGTTAAGCTTCGCCGTTATTCCTTTGACGTTCAGAACTATTTCGGTTACGTCCTCCGTTACTCCGGGAATTGTGGAAATTTCGTGAAGTACTCCGTCAATCTTTATGCTGATTACAGCAACGCCCGAAAGCGAGCTGAGAAGTACTCTGCGAAGTGAGTTTCCGAGTGTCGTACCGTATCCTCTTTCGAGGGGTTCAACTATAAATGTACCGCTGCTACCGTTTTCGTTCTGCATAACGGTACTTATATTAGGCTTTTCGATTTCTATCATTTCTTTGTTTACCCTCCTATGTGTAAATTGTTTGATTAAGAAACACTGTCCTTAACCGCAGCCGACTATGCGGCTGCATTCGGGGTGGGTATTACTTGGAGTACAATTCGACTATGAGCTGTTCCTCGAACGGGAAGTCGATGTCTTCTCTGGTAGGAAGGGTTTCGATGGTTGCCTTTACAGCTTCCTTATCGACCGCAAGCCACTTCGGAGCAATTCTCGAATCAAGTCCTTCTGCAAGCTCCTTGATCTTTACCGAAGAACGGCTCTCCTCGCGTACGGTGATTACGTCGCCTGCTTTAAGAAGCATGGACGGAATGGTTGCCTTCTTGCCGTTAACTCTGAAATGTCCGTGAAGAACGAGCTGACGAGCTTCCTTACGGCTCTCTGCCATTCCCATTCTGTATACCACGTTATCGAATCTTCTCTCGAGAAGTATAAGAAGGTTAGAACCTGTTACACCCTCGATACGGTCTGCTTCCTTGAAGTAGGACTTGAACTGTCCCTCCTGAAGGCCGTAATATCTCTTAGCCTTCTGCTTTTCACGAAGCTGCTTTCCGTATTCTTTTATCTTTGCGTTTGCCGCGCCGTGCTGACCGGGTGCGGACGAACGGTGCTCAAGCGAGCACTTACCGTTAAGACAACGGTCGCCCTTTAAAAAGAGCTTAGTTTTCTCTCTGCGACAAAGTCTGCAAGAGGGGCCTGTATATCTTGCCATTTTTCCTTACCTCCTATTAAACTCTTCTGCGCTTAGGCGGACGGCATCCATTGTGAGGAATAGGGGTTACGTCCTTAATCATAGTGATGTCAAGACCTACTGCCGCAAGTGCGCGGATTGCGCTCTCTCTTCCGGATCCGGGGCCTTTTACGTAAACCTCTACGGTCTTCATGCCGTGCTCCATAGCTGCTTTTGCTGCTGTTTCCGCTGCCGACTGTGCAGCGAAGGGGGTGGACTTTCTGGAACCCTTAAATCCGAGTTCACCGGCGGATGCCCAAGATATTGCATTTCCCTGAACGTCGGTTATGGTTATAATGGTGTTGTTAAAGGTTGCGCTGATGTGTGCTGCACCCTTTTCAACGTTTTTACGCTCGCGGCGCTTTTTAACAACCTTTTTTGCGGCTGCTCCGTTGTTCTGTTTTGCCATTTATCTATTCACTCCCTTACTTTTTCTTGTTCGCTATTGTCTTTGCGGGACCTTTGCGGGTTCTTGCGTTGGTCTTTGTGCGCTGTCCTCTGACAGGAAGACCTTTTCTGTGTCTGATGCCGCGGTAGCAATTGATTTCTACCATACGCTTTATGTCGAGAGCTACATCACGTCTGAGGTCTCCCTCAACCTTGTAGTTATCCTGTATCTCGTCACGAAGCTTGGCAACTTCATCGTCTGTAAGATCCTTTGCTCTGGTGTCCGGGTTGATTCCGGTCTTTGCAAGGATATCGTTTGCGCTCTTTCTGCCTATACCGTAAATATAGGTAAGAGCTATCTCCATCCTCTTGGAATTAGGAAGATCTACGCCTGCTAAACGAGCCATACTTTATTCTCTCCTTCTTTTAGCCTTGTCTTTGTTTGTGCTTCGGGTTTTCGCAAATTACCATTACGATTCCGTTGCGCTTAATGATTTTGCATTTATCGCAAATTTTCTTTACGGATGGTTTAACTTTCATTTTCTTACCATTCCTTTCTTATTTTGCACGCCAAGTGATTCGTCCCTTTGTCAGGTCGTATACCGAAACCGCAACAGTTACCTTATCACCGGGCAGTATCCAGATATAGTTCATTCTTAATTTGCCTGAAATATGAGCCGTTACTACGTGCCCATTCGGGAGCTTTACCTTGAACGCGGCGTTAGGCAGCGCCTCTAAAACCGTTCCCTCAAACTCCATTACGTCGTCCTTAGCCAGAATAATCCCTCCAAACCTTTATGATTTTAACCTACTAAATTTCAGTAAGCATTAACGGACCGTTTTCCGTTATCGCAACCGTGTTCTCGTAATGCGCAGACAGCTTTCCGTCTGCCGTTACTACCGTCCACTTGTCTCCGAGCACTCTTACCGCGTACGTTCCGACGTTTACCATAGGTTCTATGGCAAGTGTCATTCCCGCACAGAGTCTTGCGCCCCTTCCGGACACTCCGTAGTTCGGAACCTCCGGATCCTCGTGAAGCTCATGCCCCACTCCGTGTCCTACGTAGCTTCTTACTACCGAAAATCCGCTTTTTAAAACGTGTTCTTCTATCGCGGAGCTTATATCGCCTATGCGATTGCCTATAACGGCTTTTTCCGCTCCCTTATAGAAGCTTTCCTTGGTAGCCTCTATCAGCTTTTCCGCTTCTGCACTAACCTTGCCTACGGCATAGGTTCTTGCACTGTCGCCGTGAAAGCCTTTATAAAACGCTCCCACGTCTATTTTCACTATGTCGCCCTCTTTAAGAATTTTCTTTTCCGAGGGGATTCCGTGTATTACTTCGTCGTTAACGCTTATACAAGCGCTTGCGGGAAAACCTGCATATCCGAGGAATGACGGTTTTGCTCCCTGACTTTCAATGTGAGCGCGGACTATTTTATCGAGCATAAGCGTGCTTACGCCTTCTTTTACCGCTTCTCCCGCCAGATAAAGCGCCTCGCCGGTTATACGGCCTGCCTTCTTCATCAGCTCGAGCTGTTCACTGTTTTTCAGTTTTATCATATCAGTTGCCTTTTACCGCTTCGAGGGTGAGGCGGGACGTTTCCGCTACCTCCTCCTGACCTACGACGGTTCTAAGCTTACCTCTCTCCGCGTAGAACGCTTCAAGCGGCTGTGTTTGCTCGTGGTAGACCTCAAGGCGGTGTCTTACGACCTCTTCCTTATCGTCATCACGAATTGCTACCGCTGAACCGCACTCGGTGCAGACAGCGTTTCCGCCCTCGTCCTTCGGGGGATTATACTTTACGTGGAAGGTCGCTCCGCATTTCGGACAGAAGCGTCTGCCCGCGGAACGCTCTATTATCGTTTCGTCCGGAACGTAGATGTTTATTACCGCATCTACATCCTCGCCCATAGCCAGAAGTGCTTCTGCCTGAGCTACGGTTCTCGGAAATCCGTCCAGTATATATCCGCCCTCAATCGACTTAAGCTTTTCTTTAACTATACCGACCACGATATCGTCGCTGAGCAGCTGACCGCTCGCTATTATATCCTTTGCGGCAAGTCCTACGGGAGTTTTATTAGCTATTGCCTCCCGTATCATGTTTCCGGTGGATACGGTAGGGATATTCAGTTCACGGCTTACGACCGCTGCCTGAGTTCCCTTACCCGCGCCGGGGGCGCCTAAAAATATTATTTTCATACCGCACCTCTTTTCGAGCAGTCATTATTTATCAAGGAATCCCTTGTAATGACGCATTGACATCTGAGCCTCCATCTCTCTTTCCGTCTCAAGGACTACTCCGACGAGAATGAGAAGCGAAGAACCTCCGAATGCTATCGATCCAAGCTGTGAACCCGTCGCCATATTGACGATAAGCGGAGCTACCGCGATTATACCGAGGAAGAGCGCGCCGATAAGCGTGATTCTGTTAAGCACCTTGGTTATATAATCTGCAGTGGGCTTACCCGGACGGTATCCGGGGATAAATCCGCCGTTTTTCTTAAGGTTATTTGCAACCTCAACGGGGTTAAAGGATATGAGAATATAGAAATAAGCGAATGCGATTATGAGTATGAAGAAGAATACCGCATAAAGGGGAGAGTTGTAGGAAAGAACGTGGAAGAACTTATCCCAGAAGCCGCCCTCTTTGATTCTGCTTGCGATTATCATTTCTATCGTACTCGGAATGGATACTATGGAGCTTGCGAATATAATCGGCATAACTCCACTCATATTGAGCTTTATCGGAAGCGTAGTGCTCTGTCCGCCGTACATTTTACGTCCAACCTGCTTTTTCGCATACTGAACGGGTAAGCGGCGCTCGCTGTTAGTAATAAATACTACGAACGCTACGATTGCGAGAGCGAGGAAAACAAGTACTTCTATAAGTACAAGCTTCCATGCTCCTCCGAGCGCGTACTGAATCATGCTGGAAACTCCGCCTGCGGTGGAAGCTATAATGTTTGCGAAAAGTATCATGGAGATACCGTTTCCGATTCCCTTTTCGTTAATCTTTTCGGCAAGCCACATAATAAGCGATGCACCTGCTGCGTAGCAGAGTATGATTACGAATGCACCGAATACTCCGTTACCCTGTTTGGTAAGGAATCCGTAGTTCTTCATGTACATATAGTAGCCGAATGCGGTAAGGAAGCCGAGCGCAACGGTTACGATTCTCGTAAGCTGCGTTAAGAACTTCTGTCCCTCTTCGCCCTGCTTGGACTTGCGTTCAAGCGCGGGAATTGCTATTGTAAGAAGCTGGATAACTATAGATGAGGTAATATACGGAGATATTGAAAGTGCGAACAGTGTTGCCTTCGAGAAAGCGTCTCCGGAAAGAATGTTAAGATATGCAAACAGGTTTCCGTCTGCAAAGGTAAACGCCGACTGCATTGCCTCATAGTCGGTATAAGGTACGTGGATCGCTGCGCCTATACGGTATAACAGTATAATGAATAACGTATAGAGGATCTTGCGGCGCATTTCCGGAATTGACATTGCATTTTTAAACGTTTTAAACAATTATATCACCTCTGCTTTTCCGCCGGCGGCTTCAATCTTTTCCTTAGCTGCTGCAGAGAAGAGCGTTGCTTTTACGGTTATCTTCTTGCTGATTGCACCGTCGCCGAGAACCTTAAGACCGTCGTAAGTCTTGCGAACTACGCGATCCTTAAGCAGAACTCCTATGTCTATTACGTCGCCGTCGTTGTACTTTTCAAGGTCGCTTACGTTTACTATCGCGTACTGTGCGGCAAATCTGTTCTTAAAGCCTCTTTTAGGAAGTCTTCTGTAAAGCGGGTTCTGTCCGCCTTCAAATCCGGGACGTACACCGCCACCGGAACGGGCATTCTGACCCTTGTGTCCCTTACCTGCGGTTTTTCCGTTTCCGGAACCTGCGCCTCTGCCCTTGCGGAATTTCTTTTCTGCAGAGCCTTCGGCGGGAGAAAGTTCGTGGAGCTTCATCTTTTTTCCTCCTTTTTTATCAAATCAATGTAAGTTAATGTTTTAAATTACTTCTCAACCTTAACAAGGTGAGAGATAACGGCTACCTTACCGAGGTTCGCTGCGTTTTCAGCTACCTCTATGGAGTTGCCGGGACGCTTAAGTCCAAAGGAAAGCGCAGTAGCCTTCTGCTTCGGAAGAACGCCGATTAAGCTTTTTACGAGTGTAATCTTCATTATGCGTTCCCTCCTTATCAGAGCTCTTCAACGGCGATGCCGCGAAGCTGCGCAACCTCTTCCGCGGTGCGGAGAGCCTTAAGTCCCTCGAAGGTTGCCTTTACTACGTTAGTTACATTGTTACTGCGGAGGCATTTGGTTCTGATGTTCTTGATGCCTGCCATCTCAAGTACCGCACGGACTGCGCCGCCGGCGATGATTCCGGTTCCTTCCGGTGCCGGCTTAAGGAGAACCTTGCCCGCTCCGAATATTCCGGTTACCTCGTGGGGAATGGTGTTTCCTACCATCGAGACCTTTATCATGTTTTTCTTTGCGTCCTCTATAGCCTTGCGCATTGCTTCCGGTACCTCGGCAGCCTTACCAAGACCATATCCTACGTGTCCGTTTTCGTCTCCTACAACCATAAGAGAGGTGAAACGCATTATACGTCCGCCCTTTACCGTCTTGGAAACACGGTTTACAGCTACGTTGACCTCCTTAAGATCTAAGGTGGACGCGTCTATCTTCTTGTTTTCCATTATATCTTTCCTCCTTAGAACTTAAGTCCACCCTCACGGGCGCCTTCTGCGAGCTCCTGTACACGTCCGTGGTACAGATAGCCGCCTCTGTCAAATACTACTGCTTCGATTCCCTTTGCAGCTGCTCTCTCGGCGATCTTCTTACCAACCTCGCGAGCTGCTTCCTTGTTTCCACCGTATGCGGTGAAATCTTTTTCGGTAGAGCTTGCGCTTACAAGCGTTACTCCATTTACGTCATCTATTATCTGAGCCGAAATGTTTGCGTTGGAACGGTAAACACAAAGACGGGGACGCTCCGTTGTTCCGGAGATTTTAGCTCTGACTCTTTTATGTCTCTGAAGTCTTGCTTTGTTTGTATCCTGTTTCGTTATCATCTGTCTACCCTCCTTAATTATTTACCGGCCTTACCGGCTTTGCGGCGGATACGCTCACCCTCGTACTTGACTCCCTTGCCAAGGTACGGTTCCGGAGGTCTCTTCTCGCGAACCTGAGCCGCGACCTGACCTACTGTCTGCTTGTCGATTCCGTTTACTATAACAACGTCGGACTGGGGGCACTCGAAGGTTACTCCGTTGCCGTCCTCAAATGTTACAGGGTGGGAATGACCGAGGTTAAGAGTGAGTGTTTTGCCGGACTTCTGTGCTCTGTAACCGACACCGACGATCTCGAGCTTCTTGGAGTAGCCCGTGGTTACGCCGACTATCATGTTGTTAAGAAGAGTACGGGTAAGTCCGTGAAGCGACTTGTTAAGTGCTTCGTCGTTGGGGCGCTCTATGATTGCCTGAGCTCCCTCAACCTTGATTATCATGTTTTCATGCAGTTTCTGCGTTGCTGTTCCCTTAGGTCCCTTTACGGTAACGAGATTTCCGGCTTCGACTTTTACCTCTACGCCTGCGGGAATGGCAACCGGTTTTCTTCCGATTCTTGACATTTCCTTATTCCTCCCGTTTTACCATACGAAGGCGAGAACTTCGCCGCCTACGTTTTCTTTTCTGGCTTTCTTATCGGTCATAATTCCCTTAGAGGTAGACACGATAGCTATTCCGAGTCCGTTCATAACCTTAGGCAGATCCTCGCAGTTAGCGTAGATACGGAGACCGGGCTTGGATACTCTCTTAAGGCCCGTTATTGCCTTCTGCTTACCTACGTACTTAAGTGTTACCTTGATTATGCCCTGCTTGTTATCGTCTATTATCTGATAACCCTTGATATATCCCTCGTTTGCAAGAATATCGGCTATTGCCTTCTTCATGTTCGACGCGGGGATTTCTACCGATTCATGTTTTGCATCGTTCGCATTTCTTATGCGAGTCAGCATATCGGCTATTACATCTGACATTTGCATTTTTAAATCCTCCTTCTGTCCTTTACTGTTTTCGCATTACCAAGATGCCTTGCGAACACCCGGTATCTCGCCCTTGTATGCGAGCCCGCGGAAGCAGATACGGCAGATGCCGAACTTGCGGAGATATGCGTGAGGTCTTCCGCAAATTTTGCACCGATTATATTCTCTTGTTGAAAACTTCTGAGGTCTTTGCTGCTTTACTTTCATTGAAACCTTTGCCATTGCAATTTACCTCCTTATCTTGCAAACGGAGCGCCGAGAAGCGTGAGAAGTTCTTTTGCTTCTTCGTCCGTTGCTGCCGTTGTTACGAATGCTATATCCATTCCACGTACGCGGTCAACCTTTTCGTACTCGATCTCGGGGAATATAAGCTGCTCCTTAAGTCCGAGAGAATAGTTTCCTCTGCCGTCGAATGCGTTGGGATTGATTCCCTTAAAGTCACGTACACGGGGAAGTGCTATGTTGAAGAGTCTGTCCATAAACTCATACATAATCTCTCCGCGGAGCGTAACCTTTCCTCCGATTGCCATTCCGGCACGGAGCTTAAAGTTTGCTACCGACTTCTTTGCCTTTGTTACGACTGCCTTCTGTCCGGTAATCGCGGTAAGGTCTCCTACAATAGCTTCCATTGCCTTGGCGTTGTCTCTTTCTTCTCCGCCGGTACCTACGTTAACAACTATCTTGTCAACCTTCGGTATCTGCATTACGCTCTTGTATTCGAACTTCTTCATAAGGGCGGGAGCAACTTCTGCTTTATATAAATCCTTAAGTCTTGCCATTGTTTGCTTCCTCCTTAGTCAAATTTGTGTCCGCAGGGGGTCTTGACGCCGTTTGCATCTACCTTATGGCCGGAGCAAACACGGATCTTCTTTCCGTCTACGAACTCGATGTGATAACGAACTCCCTTATCACAGTCGGGGCAGTAAAGAGCTACCTTGTCAGCGTATATAGCGCCTTCAACGGTGATGATGCCTCCCTGCTCGCCCTGTCTGCGGGGCTTTACGTGTTTCTTTACGAGGTTAACGCCTTTAACGATAACCTTTCTCTCTGCGGGGGATACCTCAAGAACTTCTCCCTTTTCGCCCTTAAGATGACGCTTTTTGTCACCGGAAAGAACTACTACGGTGTCGCCCTTTTTAACATGAAGTGTATTCATTTATCGGTACCTCCTTACAGAACTTCGGGAGCGAGCGAAAGGATCTTTGTGAAATCCTTTTCAGGGAGCTCTGTTGCCACAGGACCAAATATACGGGTTCCTCTGGGTGTTTTGTCTTCTTTTATTATAACGGCTGCGTTCTCATCGAACTTTATATAGGAGCCGTCTGCGCGTCTCGTTCCGCGAACAGATCTGACGATTACCGCTTTAACAACGTCGCCCTTCTTTACTGTTCCGCCGGGAGCCGCTTTCTTTACGCAGGCTACTACTATGTCGCCTATGTTTCCATAGCGTCTGCCTGTACCGCCGAGTACACGGATGCACATTAATTCCTTTGCGCCCGTATTATCGGCAACTTTCATATATGACTGCTGCTGTAACACTGTGCGGTTACCTCCTCAATTTTATACGCATTTTGACGTATCGTCCGTTTTATACGGTGATTATTTTGCCTTTTCTATTATCTCTACAAGACGCCATCTCTTGGTCTTGGAAAGAGGTCTGGTCTCCATTACGAGTACCTTGTCTCCTACGCCGGCGATGTTGCCCTCGTCGTGTGCGTGGATTTTAAGCGTACGGTGTAAAACCTTGCCGTACTTGGGATGTTTTACGCTGTCCTCTATCGCTACTACGATGGTCTTGTCCATCTTCGCGCTGACTACGCTTCCGACTCTGGTTTTTCTGAGATTTCTTTCTTCCATCTTCTATTTCTCCTTCGCCTTACGCGTTCTTTTCAGCAGCATTCTTCTTGCCCTCGTTGATTACGGTAAGAACGCGAGCGATGTCGCGCTTTACTGCGGTAATCTTGTGGGGGTTATCAAGCTGCTTGATTGCAAGCTGGAAACGGAGGTGGAACAGCTCATCTTTAAGCTCGGTGAGCTTCTTCTCAAGCTCTTCAGTTGACATTGTCTTCATTTCGGATGCCTTCATTTGCTTATTCCTCCTCTACTGCTTTCTCTTTTGCTATAAACTTACACTTAATCGGAAGCTTGTGCATTGCGAGACGCATAGCCTCTCTTGCAATCTCCTCCGTTACTCCGTTCATTTCGAACAGAACTCTTCCGGGCTTTACAACCGCTACCCAGTGGTCAACGGAACCTTTACCGGAACCCATTCGGGTTTCAGCGGGCTTTTCGGTTATCGGCTTATCCGGGAATATCTTGATCCAGACCTTACCGCCACGGCGGATATATCTGGTCATCGCGATACGGGCTGCCTCTATCTGGTTGCTGGTTATCCATGCGGGCTCCTGAGCAACTAAGCCGTAATCGCCGTAAGCGAGCGTGTTGCCGCGCATTGCTTTACCTTTTAATCTGCCACGGTGTACGCGTCTGTATTTTGTTCTCTTAGGCATTAACATAGCTTAATCCTCCTTCTTGGGGGCCGGTGCCGGCGCACGTCTGCCGTCGGTTCCGAAGCGCGGCTTGTTGTCGCGGTCTCCGAAACGGCGATTTCCGTTCCCTCTGTTATTAAATCCGCCTTCCTTGCGATCTCCGCGGTCGCCTCTACGCTCGCCTCTGCGGTCGTTTCTGCGGTCGTTTCTACGATCCTTTCTGTCGGCGCTGTCGGTGGTTCTCTTTGCTCCGTTGCCGGCTGCAAGAACCTCACCCTTGTAAATCCATACCTTAACACCTATCTTACCGTAGGTGGTGTTTGCTTCATAGAAACCGTAGTCGATATCGGCTCTGATCGTCTGAAGCGGTATAGTACCTTCATGATAATGCTCGGTACGAGCTATTTCCGCTCCGGCAAGACGTCCGGAACAAGAAATCTTGATTCCCTTTGCTCCAAGGTGCATGGTTCTGGAAATTGCCATCTTCATTGCACGGCGGAACGCAATTCTTCCTTCGAGCTTTGCAGCTACGTTTTCAGCAACGAGCTGTGCATCGAGGTCGGGGGATTTTACTTCTACGACGTTTACGAAAACTGCCTTCTCGCCGCCTACCATCTTTTCGATGTCAGCCTTGATCTTCTCGATTTCGGAACCGCCCTGTCCGATGATGATACCGGGCTTTGCGCAGTGAATGAATACTCTGATTCTTGCGCTGTCTCTCTCGATTTCAATCTTCGGAACTCCTGCTGCCTGAAGCTTCTCCTTCAGGAACTTTCTGATCTTATAGTCGGATACAAGGGTATCTCCGAAGTTTTCGTCCTTCTCGAACCATCTTGAATCCCAATCCTTTATAACGCCTACACGAAGGCCGTGGGGATTAACTTTCTGACCCATTCTTTTAGCCTCCCTCTCTTACTCAGCC
>JAZRDX010000047.1:0-13577 GCA_045660565.1 Eubacteriales bacterium | reverse complement strand
CTGCTCTTTGCAGTGCATAAGCAGGCTTCCCGTTACAAAAAGCCTCACATAAACGGTAACTCCTACGACGTCTTTCTTCCCGATACTGAGACGTTTCAAGCGATTAAACAGATCGCCTTCTACGGCGGCAAAGCGGGAGGGTGCGTTAAAATAAACGAACGTAAGGTGCAGGACGGACTTATATTTGAGGACGAAAACCTGCGCGTTACCGCGTTTCACAACACCCACCTCGGCGAGACGGGCAAAAACGGTTTCCATTCCTTCTCGTTTCTTATAGAGGTCGGCGGTAGAAAAATCGTCTTTTCGGGGGACGTATCATACCCCGAAGAGCTTAACCGTCTTGTTGGAGACGGGTGCGACTGCCTTATTATGGAAACAGGACACCATACCGTTACCGAGGTATGCGAATACGCGGTAAACCACGGTGTAAAAAGACTGCTGTTCACACATAACGGCAGAGAGATACTCGGAGACGCCGAGGGTGCGGCAAGTCTCGCCTCAGAGCTTCACCAAAATGCGAAAATATGTAGCGACGGAGACGTTGAAATATTTCAAAGCAACAAGCAGGTTACGTTCTTCTAAGGAATAATATTCCGGCTTTGCATCGGTAAGCTTACCTCCGTATAATCACGTAAAAGGAACTTGAAAATGACACATTCGATTTTACTTATAGGACAGTCAAACATGGCGGGCAGGGGCAACCCAAATGATGTTCCGCTTGAAAAAAACGATAAGATTTTTGTGCTGAGAAACGGCAGGTGGCAGGGCATTTACCGCCCGGTAAACCCCGACAGACCTTTTTCGGGAGTTTGCCTTGCCGAAAGCTTTGCCTACGAATACTCTAAGGCACATCCCGACGTAAATGTCGGACTTATTCCCTGTGCCGACGGCGGCACCACTCTCGACCAATGGGCGGAGGGCGGCGTGCTTTTCGATAACGCGGTTAATAACGCCCGTCTTGCGGAGAGAAGCTCTCAGATAGTCGCCGTTTTATGGCATCAGGGAGAGGGAGACTGCCCCGACGACCGCTATATGCTTTACGAGGAAAAATTCTTAAAGATAATGGCTGCATTCCGTAAGCAGCTCGGTCTTGAAAACGTACCGTTCCTGCTCGGCGGACTCGGAGATTTTCTTCCGCTGCGCACTGCGGAGCCGCACTACGTAAACTACTCGGCAATAAATAAAACTCTGCAAAAAATCGCCGTTGAAAACCCTATGACGGGCTTTGCTTCAGCCGAAGGCTTAACCCCTAACGGCGACAATCTGCATTTTAACGCAAAATCTCTCCTCACCTTCGGGGTTCGATACTATGAAGCTTTTAAGCAGCTCGAAAAGAATATAGCTTTAGCCGATACCGCGAACGACGACCTCGAAAGAACGGAGCTCGAAAAACTGTAAAAACTTAAAATTAGGACTGGAAAAATGGGATACATATATTTATTACTTTCAAATCTTGCCGGGGCGGGAAAAGGCTACTGCGGAAAAAAACTCAGCGCTCACGTTAAAGGAACAAAGGACGCGGTTCTGTCGAACACGCTCCGAATGATTCTTTGTATCGTTATAGGCTTCGGTATCATTCTCTTTACATCCGGAGTAGGCGCACTTAAGGTTGACACGGGTACGATTTTAATTACAATTCTTGCAGGCGTATCCATATCCTTTACCGTTATATTCTGGCTGCTTGCGGTAAAACAAAGCGCATATATAATACTTGACGTTTTTGCGGTGCTCAGCGTACTCGTTCCGACCATAAGCTCTCTTATACTGTACGATGAGAAAATAAAAATAAATCAGATAATAGGATTTGTTATTCTGCTTACAGCTACGGTTATTCTTTGCTCGTACAACAACTCAATAAAAACAAAACTCAGCATCGGCACACTTTTAACGCTTCTTGGCTTTGGAGTTGCTAACGGACTTTGCGATTTTTCGCAGAAGATGTTCGTTTACCATAACGCTGAAAAAAACGTTTACGTATATAACTTCTACACCTACCTTTTCTCCTCTATCACCCTTCTTATTCTTTTCGTAATTCTTTCCTTTACTTCAAAGGAGAAAAAGGACGGCGAAAATAAGAAAGCGCTCGGAAAGATAAGCCTTTACGTTTCGGTAATGTCGGTATGTCTTTTCCTTAACTCCTTCTTTAAAACAATGGCGGCGATAACAGTTCCCTCGGCTATCCTCTACCCCTGCGTACAGGGAATAGCTCTTATTTTATCCGTTGTGATGTCAGCGGTATTCTTTAAAGAAAAGCTTACGCTGAAATGTATAATAGGAACGGCTATGATTTTTGCCGGTCTGCTTATTATTAACTGCTTTTAACTTTCCGCGTTACCCCGAATTTTGAAACAACACGCACGTCTCCCTTGACGGAGAGATAAGATTTCACTAAAGAAAGGAAAAACTATGAAAGGCTTTGAGAAAATAAATCAGTACGTATACCATTTAAGCCCTATCGGAAACACATTTGGCGGCGGAATAACGTTAGTTGTCGGCAAAAGCAAGTTTCTTATCGACTGCGGAGCGTCTGACAGCGTTGTAACCGAATGTCTCGTACCTGCGCTTAAGGAAATTGGCTATTCCATTAAAAATATAGACTACGTGCTTTTCACTCACTGCCACCCGGAAAATATCGGCGGAGCGCATAAGCTCCGCGGTCTCCTTTCGCCGTCGGCAAGAATAATGGCTTACGGAAAACAGGCGGAAAAGCTGAAAAACCCGACCTACTATCTCGCCAAGGCGTGTAACCTTTATCCGGACTACGATCTTCCCTTCCGTGAGATACGCGGAATACTTGCGGACGGACTTGCAAACGAAGAAAATATAATTTTCAACGAGTTATATCCGATTGCCGCGCCCGGACACGACGACGACTGCGTATGCTGGTACCACATTGAAAGTAAAACCCTTATTTCGGGAGATGCTGTCCAGTGCGACGGAACAAAGCGCACGGGAATAGCGTATTACAACAACCTGAAAAGCTATAAAAACACACTGAAGGACCTCACGAATAATCTTGAAATATCTACAATGGTATGTTCTCATACCTATTTCGGAAACTCCGATATAATAAGGGACAGCGAAAAATGTACCGAGGCGCTTCAGCTAAGCTATAACTGCACCGAACAGTATCAACAATTCGTTGACGCGTATATAAAAGGGAATAAAATAAAAAGAGACAGAGTGCGCGTTGAGGACATAGCTTATAACTATTTTGAAAACAAGGAAAAGCCGATTAGTCTTGCCTATTCCATGATAACTCTTAGCGAGCATATATAACATTGTTAATATTTAACATTTATAAGTTTATTTTTAACATCTGTATCATATTGACTTTTTTAAGTAAATGTGTTATACTATTTTATGTTGGTAAATCCTAAGATTTATCCGCACCTTTAGCTCAGCTGGTAGAGCAACTGACTCTTAATCAGTGGGTCCAGGGTTCGAGTCCCTGAAGGTGCACCAAACAAAATCCGCTTTCGCAAGAAGGCGGTTTTTTGTTCTTCACTCTTTTTTACTAACCAAATCTTTGTGTTTTTGAAAAAAGAGGCAGGCGTAAAACCAAAGTTAAACCTGCTTTGAAAACAATCTTTGTTAAAGAAAAGTTTTCGTATATAAAAAAGACTGTTCGCGATAAGAACAGTCTTTTTTTATCCATTTACTTTTATATACTGAACAGAACAGCACCGAAATAGGTAACGGTATTCTGTCCGTTTATGTATTTCATTCCCGCCGCCTTTGCAAGATCGGATACGTTAACTCCGTACCCTTCAAGCGATGCCATAGCAAGCTCGGGGAAGCGACAAGGCTCGTTTGTAGCTTTAGCGCACTTTTTGCATACTCCGCAACCACCGGCGCCGAGATGCAGTACCTTTGCGGGCTTTAACTCGCCAAACACCTTGCGAAGCGACTGCGATACAGGGTAAAACGCCTTTTTTGCCTCTACCATTCCCTCAAAGTCAAAGCTGTCCTCAAGCTCTGAAACCGTCTGATAAACAAGCGCGTAGTCGTACTCCTTTATGCTGCTCATAAGCTCATCTATATCACCAAGGTCAGGCGGACACATATAGCATTTTCCGCACATTCCGCAGGAATTAGAAAGACATATTTCTCTGAAAATTTTATCGGTTACTATTTCTTTTGCCTCAATTACGTTTGCCTTGAAAGCACCAAGCGCTATCGCTGCGTCAGACAGCTTTTTGAATACAACTTCTTTATTTTCCATAAAACTCATCCCTCGCTTGGAAAAACGCATCGATATTCTCCCACGGAGTAAGCGGAGGAATATCGCATCCGGAGGAAAGAACGAAGTTCGGATATTTCGAGCAACGTGTAAGCAGAGCCGTAGTCTCCGCCTTTACCGTTTCGGGAGTTCCCATACGTAAAACCCCGGCTGGGTCAATGTTACCCATAACTATCGTTTCGCTCGGAACCTTCGGAATAATATCATTTTCCATATCGACTGCGTTACCGAAGTGGTAAGCCGCCGAGCCAGTGCTAAGTATCGAATCAAGCATACGCGGAACGTTATCACCGCAGTTATGGTAAATAACGATAAATTCGTCGTCCTGAACCGCATCAACTATCTCTTTAACGTAAGGAGAGGAAAATTCTTCTTCAAGCGCGGGAGAAAGAAGCCCCGAAACAGGCTCCGCCATAACTATACCGTTTGCTCCCGCCGCCTTATACGCCTTTGCGTATTCGATAAGGAACGCGGTTGCCTTTTTCATTACGGTATGAACCATATCCGGCTCGTCGTAGCAGTCCATCATTATCTCGGAAACGTCAAGAAGGCGCGCCGCAAGTGAAAACGGACCTATCATTCCCGCAAGAACGGGACGGTCGGTTATAAGCTCGGAAGCCTTTTTTATCGCGTCAATGTAAATATTCGTTCTTCCGCTTCCGATAGGAGGAACAGCAAGAGCGTCCGCCTCGTTTTCGTCATTTACAATTCTTCCCTTTACGGTCGGAACCTCGTCATCCGAAACGCTTATTGTCGCGCCAAAGCACTCCGCCTCAACCGAAAGGTCCATAAAGCTTACCGCCGCCGCGGCATCGGTTCTGTCTGCAACAGCCTTCATTCCCTTAGCCTGAAGCTCGCTGTCGGAGATAAGCTCGCGTACTGTTATCCCGAGAAGACTTATACACGGAAACGACAGCACCGGAAGAGCCTTTTTCGACTGTACACCGTATAACTCACTCATCCATAATTTCATATTTCTTTTCATAACGTTCTCCAATTATATTATATTTTTTCTGATATTTTCATTAAATTAATTTTAAATCAGTATTTCCCAAGCCTATGAGCAAGAGCGGCGATCTCCTTCATATTCTCAAAGGAAACCGAGTTCGGGATAGAGTGGTCGGATGCAAAAATGTATCCCCCTCCTTCCTTCATTGCGGGAATTATCCGCTCCATCTCCGCTTTTACAAGCTCGATGTTATCCCAGAGCTGAGCGTTTATTCCGCCGTGAAACGCAAGCTTATCCCCGTACTCCTTTTTTAGCTTAAACGGGTCCATTCCCGCCTTAACCTCAAGAGGATTTAGCATATCGACACCCGTTTCAAGTATATCGGGCAGAAGCGGCTCTATAAATCCGCAGGAGTGAAGCTCGGCAACCATTCCTCGCTCATGCGCCCAGTCAACCGCCTTTTTGTGAAACGGCTTTAAAAGCTCACGGTAAGCAGACGGAGAAAAGAACGGAGAGCCTTTATACCCCATATCGTCATACCAGAATATTCCGTCAAACTCATACCCGGCATCAAGGATTTTCTGACAAAGGTCAAGAGATGTGTTAAGGTAGGTATCAAAAATATCGGTTACCCACTCCGGCTCGTCATACATACTGATAAGCATATTTTCCGTTCCGGTAAGACGCGTGTGCGCCACGTCAAAGCCGAACCAGACGACAAGCTGAGTAAATCTGCCGTCCGCCTTCCATTTTGAGTAGTCTCTTTCAAGAAGCTTCCACGGAATACGGTCGTCATGATAGGTAAGCATAGCCTTTTTGGCTTCCTCCCATTTTTCGGGAGTTTTGTAGTAGAAATCAAGTGCTTCGGGGGTGCTGTCAAGCTGATTAAACACCTTTTGAGTAGTCCCCCACGGCGTAGTTTCTATTTTATATCTTTCATTTTCTTCGAGTATCTTGTGTTCAAATCGCGGAGAGTTATCGGGCTTAATTACCGCAGGTCGGTCAAACCCGAAATACCTTTCCCACGGAACACCTGCCGGAAGGCCTTCTTTATACCATCTTTTCTGCGTACCTGCCCAAGCGGAATCAACCATAGGAATACGGTCAACCTCCCGGTGCTTGTAGGTGCGGAGTATTCTTTCTCTTTCGGTAAGCTCTATCATAAAAAATCTCCATTCAAACCGGTTATCCGCTGATTACTCCTTAAATAATCCTACCCCTTGTAATGCCTGTATTTTTCCACCGCGTCAAGAACGGCAGCCATATTTTCAAGCGGTACCCCTTGGTCAAACTCGACGTTAAGTCCAAGTCCTCCCTTAGGTAAATAAAGCGATTCGACGCACTCTCCCACGTGATCAAATATCTCTTTTCTCGTTGCAAACGGGAACATCTGTCGGTCAAGGTCAAGATTTATCGGAATTATCTGCTCCTTACGGCACACACGCACAAGGTTTTCAATCCCGTTCGCCCTGAACTGCGGATTTATCATATCAACTCCGCATTTTATAAGGTCGGGCATTATCTCGTGAATACATCCGTCGGTATGCATATAAATGAGCTTTGACGGATAGGAGGCCTTGATCCTGCCGTATATCCGGCTGTAACACGGCGCAAGATATTTTCTCCACCGCTCGGCACCTATCGCAAGTCCGTTCTGTATGCCGAGATCGTCGCCAAACCGAAGCAGCTCGGTGTCCTCCTGCATTTTCACCTCTACCTGATAAAGGTTATACCGAAGAACTTTGTCTATCAGAACTCTGAGAGCCTCACCCTCCTCGGCAAAATACACCATCGCGTCCTCAAATCCGCAAAGGTCAAGCAGACGCAGATACATAAAACCGTGCGGCATTTTTCCGCTTCTGTCATCGGGGATTTTAAGAGCAAAAATATCCTCCTCGCATGTTACCGGGTGTCCTGTAACGATAGCCTCGGCTCCCTCTATCTCATTTTCCCATATACAGCCCCACTCGTCTACGTGCTTACCCCTTCGGTAGGTTTCCGGAAGCCTCTCTCTTATCTTTTCGACGGAAAATTTTCTGCCGCCGAAAAACTGCGGATATTCATCTGTAAGTCTTTGAAGCTCATCTCCGTATTTAAACCAAGCCGACGGTAAAATACTTAATTTAACCGGTATCGTTTCAGGAGACTCCATACGGATAGCCTGCGCCAAAGCCTGAATAACGTTTGCCATCACACTCTCTCCTTTTCACTTAAATCTTAAAATACGAATTAGTTAGCCGTCGCGGTTACCAAATCTTCTTGATCTCCTCCGCGTAGTACTGTACCAGCTCAAATTTAGAGCCGGGCATGATTCTGTGGTCGGGGCAAGGGATAAATCCGCCGAGAGATGCAAGACGCTTCATTCGTTCAATTTCAGCGTCAACCGCCGCCTTGTCCTTACGGAAGGCGGTCTTGTCCATGCCGCCGATACCGAGTATCTCTTTACCGTATTTTTTACGCGCAGGCTCAAATTGGTCTCCCCACGTCCCTATCTCTATCGGGAAAAGAACGTTTACGCCTGTTTCAAGCCAGGTGGGGATAAGCTTTTCCGTTACCCCGTCGCAGTCAAGAGAAATAATATCAATTCCGTACTTATGAATAAGGTCGTTACGCTTTTGATAATGCTTTCTGCAAAGACTGTCAAACAGCTCGGGAGAAAGAAGCGGTCCGCTTTTAAAGCATATATCCTCCCAGTAGTGCGCAAAATCAAATTTTGCTCCGGTAGCGAGCACCGCTTCAACACACTTATACTGCATTTCGGCAAAGTCGTCTATAATGTCGGCAAACAGCTCCTCGTCCTCATCGTAAATAAGGTAACTCATTCCCATAAGAGTAGTCATATCTCTTATGCGCCCGAGAACGCTTCCTGCATTAAGACCTATCGGAATTTCCGTATCACGTGTCTCGTTAAACCTTTTTAACCATTCGGTATTTACTCTATCCGGAGAAAACCGAAGCTTCGGCTTAAACAGCGTCTCATACGCCTCTCTGTCCTTTAAAAGATAGTCGTCCTCGGAGGGTATCGAAATAATTCCGGGCTTAAATCTTTCTATTACCCCCATTTCGGTCTGAACTCTTTGCGAGCCGTCGGGGAGTGTTTCAATAAGCTTTCTTTCAAACCTCGGACGGAGATCCATGTGCGCCCCACTAACGTTATGCCATACCGTGTCCCAGCCGAGGATTTTATCAAGCTCTCGCTGAGCGGGTGAGCCGTCTGCCCTTGCGCCCTTTGCCATTTCCATAGTTATATGCCCCTGCTCCGCCCATTCGTAAAGCAGCTCCAGCCAATAACCGAAATGCACCGCCGGCATTCTGTCAATATCTTTGTAATGTAAAATATTTAAGCAACGTTCTCTCGTAGTCATGTATATCTCTCCCTTATTTAACTATTGCGGTATCACGTAACATCAGTTAAAAATCCACACGGCATACGTAATTTTTAAAAAACGGAGACACAGAAAATCTTATACGTAAAAGAAATCCGTTGTCTCCGCTGAATTTTTCTTTAGCGACGTCCTTGCCGCCCTAAGCTATAAATTTATTCCTTACAAAACTCTACCGCCGCGTCAGCCGCACTTGCCGCGTCAACGGTATAGCAGTCAGCATCTATCTTCTGACGGAATTCCTCGTTGATCGGTGCGCCGCCTATCATAATCTTTACCTTGTCGCGTATACCCGCCTCCTCGGCAGCCTTAACAACGTCGCCCATAACGCTCATAGTGGTGGTAAGAAGCGCGGAGCAGCAGATTATCTGGCAGTTCTGTTCGATAGCTGTCTTTACGAAGGTCTCGGGAGAAACGTCGGTTCCGAGGTCAACAACCTCAAGTCCCTTGCCCTCCATCATCATCTTAACAAGGTTCTTTCCTATGTCGTGAAGGTCGCCCTGAACGGTTCCGATACAAACCTTTCCGGTTGCCTTGACTCCGCTTGCCGCAAGAAGGGGCTTAAGTATCTGTGCACCCATGCTCATCGCTCTTGCCGCAACAAGAACCTCGGGAACGTAAATCTCGTTATTCTTGAACTTTTCTCCGATAACGCTCATTCCTGCGAGAAGTCCCTTGTTAAGTATCTCCTCAACGTTTGCGCCCTCGTCAACAGCCTTCTGTACAAGCTCCTTAACGATTTTTGCCTTTCCGATCTGTACGTTTTCCGAAATTTCTCTTAAAATCTCCATTTTCATTGTTTCCTTTCCGGTATAAATATTATTTTTAATTTTTTCTTTTTCAATTTGCTTATATATTTGAGGCGTCATACCAAACGTTTCCCTGAAATTGCGGTAAAACGCTGAGACGTCCTTAAATCCGCATTCGGTAACTATTTTTTCCACACGCATATCCGTTTCCCTGATAAGCTCGGCGGCACGGTTAAGTCTTACGTCGCGAAGATACTCCGAAAAAAGCTGCCCGCAGTGCGCCTTGAACACACGGCTGAGGTTGGACGGACTGACAAAAATACGCGCAGAAATTGTTTCAAGCGAAAGACTGTTATCTGTGAATTCATCTTCAATAATTTTAAGTACTGAGGGGACGCAATCAAAATCCTTTGACTGACGGTGAGAATTTTTTACGGAGCGATTAATATACCTGCTGAGAAATGAAAACAGCTGAACAAGATAGGTATATATAAGAATTTTTCTGTCGTCCTCTTTATCGGAAAGCTCGTTTTCCACGGCATCCATAATAAAGCTTATTTTTTCATTCATTCGGGAATTAAGCATCGCGTAAGCAACCTTTGCTCCGTCCTCAAAAACACCGTAGCAGTACCGTCTGTTTTTGGGAATCGCCGCTTCTCCGCGGAACCAATCGTCAATGGGAAATATAAGCTTTCTTACCGTTACAGCCGTTCCCCGTTCAGCAGCAAAATATCTGTGAGAAACGTTCGGCGGAACTATATATACGTCTCCGCTTTTGCAGGGAATGTTTTTCCCGTCAACACAGTGTACTCCGCTACCCTCGGTAACTATTCCTACTTCTATATATTCACGGCAGTCGAGAATTTTCTCCGCAAAGTCTTCACTTACGACCTCGGTAACGTTTTCATAAAAAAGAGAAATGCGTTCTTCACTAAATAAATCGGTGTTTTCCGTTTTAATCACTTCCTCCACGCACTTTCCTCCTTTTTACCGCGACAACGTTTTTTTATCTTCATTGTAATAATTATAACACAAAAAATAGCGGATGTAAATATGCTATAATTTATTTTTTAAATCTTTTCAGTCTGCAAATAAAACCATTTTAAAGCCACTGCCTGCTTGTTTTTCAGCAAATATATCAAAAAAACGGTAATTTATTGACAAACCGGTTTTTTTATGATATAATATCAAGGATTGTTTTGAAAAAAATAATAATATCAACAAATAATTTCAGAGGGATTTATGGAAAACACAGAAAAGAAAAGAGGCTCGTTTACCGGAAGCCTCGGGTTTGTTTTAGCCGCGGCAGGCTCTGCGGTTGGACTTGGAAACCTTTGGCGCTTCCCCTATCTTGCGGCAAAGAACGGCGGAGGACTATTCCTTCTCGTCTACGTAGTTTTAGCGCTCACCTTCGGATTTGCGCTTATGACAACCGAGATAGCGATAGGAAGAAAAACTAAGCTCAGCCCGATAAAGGCATATTCCGCTATCGACAAAAGATTCGGATTTCTCGGATATATCGCTTCCTTCGTTCCTATGATAATCTTCCCGTATTACTGTGTAATAGGCGGCTGGGTAGCGAAATACATGACCGATTACATGGTAGGCAGAGGAATGGAAACGGTTAAGGACGGGTATTTCACCGGATTTATCACGTCGAATTTCGCTCCCATCTTCTGGTGCGCAGTGTTTATGGCTATCAGCGCGCTTGTTGTATTCTTCGGAGTTGACAAAGGGATCGAAAAGATTTCAAAGATCCTTATGCCCACGCTTTTACTGCTTATAGTAGGAATTGCAATATTCACACTTACTATCAAAGGTCCTAACGGTACGGCTCTCGAAGGACTTAAAATATACTTCGTTCCGGATTTTACGGGAATAACGGTAGGTAAGTTCTTTAATATTCTTATTGATGCCGCAAGCCAGATATTCTATTCTATGAGTATCGCAATGGGAATAATGATAACCTATGGCTCCTACACCCATAAGGAAACCAACCTCGTTAAATCGGTAAACCAAATAGAGCTTTGTGATACAGGTGTTGCGCTCGTTGCCGGAATGATAATGGTTCCCGTCGTATTCGCATTCCAGGGACAGGCAGGGCTTGAAGCGTCCGGGCCGAGCCTGCTGTTCGTTTCTCTCCCTAAGGTTTTCGAAGCTATGGGCTTTATCGGAAACTTTGTCGGAGTTGCATTCTTCTTGCTCGTCGTATTCGCGGCGCTCACCTCGTCCATATCGCTTTTCGAGGCTATCGTCTCTGTTGCAATGGACAAATTTTCATGGTCGAGAAAGAAGTCCTGCGGTATCGCGCTGAGCATTTCAGCCATTCTTGCTCTCCTCGTTTGCCTTGGCTACAACGTAATGTATTTCGAGGTTGACCTTCCCAATGCGGCTAACGTACAGCTCCTTGATATTTTCGATTACGTTTCCAACAATATTATAATGCCTATCGTAGCCTTCCTTACCTGTATTCTCATCGGTTGGGTAGTAAAAACAAAAACGGTTACGGATGAAATAAAACTCAACGGCGAAAAATTCGGAAGAGAAAAGCTCTTTGTTATTATGATTAAATACGTAGCGCCCATCTTCCTCGTTCTTATCTTCGCATCCCCCATTTTATCCGCATTCGGTATTTTAAAATAACATCAGCCTAAAAATAAAAATCCCTTCGTCTGTACTGTCCTCTAAGCTTGTGGCAGTTCACCCCGAAGGGATTTTTTGTTGTTATAAAAACAGTCCTATAACCGCAAGCACGGTAGCGATAGCCGACATAGCGGCAGAGAAAAATGCTACGGCAGTAACCTTTCTTCTCCGTAAAAGCTCTGTTTCCATCACAGTAAGACGAGTTTCAAGCTCGCGGTTTCTTTCCTTGAGCAGCATAAGAGCGTTTTCCGCGCTCTCGCTTTTTTTCGTTTGAAGAATAAGAGCTTTTCTGTTCTCCTTAACCTCTTCCGCCTGCTCCGAAAGCTGTTTTTCCTGCTCACGTACTCGTGAGCTAAGCTCGTTTTGCTTATTCAGAAGATCCTCCTGTGCCTTAAGCTGACGGATTACGTTTACAATCTCCTGCTTTGCAAGCTCGTCAAGCCGCTCGCCCGACGCTCCCTCTAAAATGAGCTTCAGCTCCCTTACGACAGAACGGTTAGCCGCCATATTGGTGCAACCAAGCGCAAAGAGGTATTTGGTTATCTCACCTATGCGCTTCTGACATTCAAACGATATACCTTGCGCTTCTACGGTAGCCGCCTCAGCCTCAGCAAGACTGATAGTTGCCGCCTGGAGCAGCTCAATAGCCTCTTTTTTCTGAAAAAGACCTGCCTGCTTTTCCTTTGCGCTACACGCAAGAGCCTTTGCCTCATCCGCCTTTGCAACGGCGTTTTTTATACTTAATTCAAGACTCTCTATTTCTTTGATCTGCCCCGAAATTATATCCGGTAGCATGCTTTCGGTAATGCCCGAAAACTCCGCGCGGGTTATTTCCGTATCCATTTTCCGTTTCCTTTCCGCCCTCGGCGTTTATGTAACCTTTTAACTCCCCGAAACCGCGGAGCACTCGTTTGCATATATTTACTCGTATTTTAAAATGCCGTTAAGCTCGTCAAAAAAGTCCTTTTCGTTCTTTTCAAGCTTTGAAATGACAGCGCCCGTATCCTCTAACTCCAACGTCATTTCATTTATCGACTTTTCGTAAACCCTTATTGCCCTTTCGGCAGCGAGGCTCGCCTCACTTAGTGTTTTAACCGCACTCTCCGCGCTTTTCCACATTCCAGCCTGTTTATAATAGACTCTGGCGTTATTTTGCGAAAGCATCTCTCCGCAAAGCCGTATTCTTTCATCCCTCAGCTCCTCGCGTTCAGCCTTGACGTCTAAATCCGACTTAAGACTGACGGCAAACCTGCCTACGCCTACAATGTTAACCTTCAGAGCCATATCCCAAATAAACTTTGGCAGATAAAAAGCTCCGCCGTTTGCGGCTGAACGCACTGCGGCAGCGGTTACGTTAGCGGCGGCAAAAACACCGAGCGACACCGACATCATTCTGCTAAGCGTTCTGTCTTTATACGGCATAAGCTCTCGGTAGCTCACAAGAGACAGCGAATATCGCTCCTTTATTTGCCTGATAAATCCTTTTACAAAAAAGACGGCGCGAACCAGCATCTCGTTTAAAAGGACCGCAGCTTCCTGCTTTTTCAGCCTTCTCTTTTTTTCACTCTCGCGGAAAATATCCGCTAAATCCAAGCGTAGCCTTTTGCTGT
>JAZRDX010000046.1:0-14447 GCA_045660565.1 Eubacteriales bacterium | reverse complement strand
CTGACAAAGATAGACGAAAAAGCTTTTTATAACTGCACATCTCTTACTTCTGTAACGATTCCGGACGGTGTTGAAAGCATAGAGGACAGCGCATTCGAGGGATGCGAAAAGCTTACGGAGGTTACTCTCGGAGCAAAGATAAAAATGATCAGATATCACGCGTTTTATAACTGTAAAGCCCTTACCAAAATAAATTATAAGGGCAGCGAGCAGCAGTGGTCAGCGGTTACTAAAGGAAACGATTGGGACTGCTATGATAATAACGGCGTCAGCGAAAAGCTCGGTTATACGCTTAACTTTAATTATTCCGTTGAATAAAATTCAAAAAAATTATGTAAAAAGGATTTATTATGAAGAATTTTAGGAAATTTTTCGCCGCTTTTCTCTTTTTTCTAACGGTTTTTACAGCAGTATTTGCTATAACCTCCTGTTCAACGGGGAACGTGTCTAAAACAGAAATACGCATTCTTTCCGAGGCTAACTTCAACGCGGGATTTGAAAAGCTTGCAGACGGCGCTGTAAAAATAGCGGAAAATGTTGATAATTTAGCGGAAGAAGAGCATCTTACTGAAGGCGAGCGTTACTATGCAGTACTGCTCCTTTCCTATGAAAAGCTTTCAACAGGTTGGATTGAATTTAAGGGCGGCATTACTTTAGAGGACGGTGTTTTGATCAGCGCGGAGACGGGAGATAATTTTACCGTTGAAAGAGATCTGCCGCTAAGATACAGCGTAAAAAGCAAAAATGAAAAGGAAAAGTCGGATTTTTACGCCGCATTTCCGTTTACCGTCAATTCCTATGAAAGCGTAAACGCTCCATTTGTTGATGCTTCCGGAATACTTCATACTCCTTCTGACGAAAAGCTAAGCGTAGAATTTCTTACTTATGAGACGGTAAGAGGCGATAAAAAAGAAAAAAAGATAAGTATTGAAAAGGAAATTCGCCACTCAAAATACGTAAGCTCCCTTTCATCTGTAAAATATCTCAGAGTAGAAGATTACAGAAACGGTTATAACGAGGACACCCTTAAAGATACGCTGGAAATAGCCGTCGGTGAAAAATGCTATGCGGTTATAGATTATAAATTATCGGATTACGTCGGAATAGGAGAGCTTGATACACTGCTTGCCACTATTACGGCAAAATCGGACGACGGAGCCGTCTTTAAGCTTAAGGTAGAGGACATTCCCTCTCCCGATTATACAGAGCAGAACGACGTAATAAACGCGACCGTTAAGATTCATCCCGGCACAGAGCAAGGCAAAGGATTTAGGTTTATAGTTTCTCTTGTAGCGGAAAGAGCGGGAAGCATTAAAATAAGCTCATCGGTTTTTGATAGCAAAATATCTGTTATAGGAGACAGAAAAGCCGAGGGAAGCATTAATGTAAACGGCAGTCTGACGCTTGAAAGCAAGCTTGACTATAAGCTTTCAGATGACGGAAAGTACTATATTGTGGTCGGACTTGGCGCGGAATACGGTGATACCGTAACCGTTCCTTCTACCTACAAAGGAAAGTCGGTAAAGGCGATAGCAGACAACGTTTTTGCAAACGTTCCGTACTTAAAGGAAATTTTCCTTCCCGAAGGACTTGAAACGATAGGCGCAAACGCCTTTGGCGGTGAAAATGAAGCCAAATACATTGTTATCCCGTCAACCGTAACTGCGGTAGGTAGCGGAGCCTTTGACGGCTGGAGCGATAAGTACATTTATTGTGAGGCAGAAGAAAAACCGAGTGCTTTTGATGAGAATTGGGCGCCGAGCGATGCAAATATAATATGGGATCACGTTGAAAGCCATTTTTCTCTGAATAATGACGGTAAATCGTATACGCTTGTAATGTATACGGACGGCAAACGCGAGAGAATAAACGTTCCCGAAACCTACAGAGGGCTTCCGGTTACGGGTATAGCCGATACGGCGTTTATGATTTGCGATAAGGTTAAGTATCTGCATATATCACGTTACGTTACCGAAATTTCATTTTCCTCTCATTCAAATTTAGAGGAGCTTACCGTTGACAGCCGAAACACTGTTTATAAATGCAGCGGAGACTGTCTTATTGATACGAGAGACGGAACTCTTGTTTCAGGCGGAAATAACAGCGTTATTCCGACTGACGGAAGCGTTACAAAAATAGGAGATAAGGCTTTTTACGGCTGCGAGCAGCTTACGGAGATTAATATTCCCGCATCGGTGATAAGCATAGGAAACGAGGCGTTTTACGATTGCGAAGCGCTTTCCTCAGTTGCCTTTGCCGAAAGCTGTTCTCTTGAAAGCATCGGAGCTTCCGCTTTTAAGTACTGTGTATCTCTTACGGAAATTATCATTCCCGTAAACGTAGCGGTAATAGAAATCAGTGCCTTTGAAAACTGCTATTTACTTGAAAGCGTAACTCTCGGAAATAAGCTTACGGAAATCAAATACAGAGCATTTTATAACTGTACCGCGCTTACCGAGATAAATTATATGGGCGGCGAGCAGGATTTTACGGCAGTTACCAAAGGAGACGACTGGGACTGCTACGATAATAACGGTGTCAGTGAAAAAATAGGTTATACGCTTAATCTTAACTATACCGGTGAATAAAATTTACTTAAAAAAGCAAAAAGGATTAATTATGAGTACATTAAAGAGAATATCTGCGGCTATACTTTTTTTCTTTATGATTTTTAATACGCCGTTTATAGTAGCATCGTGCGGGAACGGAAAGAATAAGTCGAAAATCATTATTGTTTCGGAGGAAACCTTCAAATCCGAGGTAAAGCTTACGAAATACGGCTATATCGAAGAAAAATTTTCACCGAAAAAGCTTTCAAGGTCCGAGGTGGAGTATCTGGAGGCAGGAAAAAAATACTACGCTCTTATTTATCTTCACAAGATAAAATTCTGGCAGGGAAAAATTGAAATAAGCAGCGGAGCCAAAACGGATATTACGTTTGATAGCGGTAACGATATGTTCGGAGCCGATAAAACTCTTTCCATATATTTTAATGATAATAAAGACGGATACGTGCTTAAAAACTCAAGCAAAAAAATAACCGGGGATACTCATTACGCCGCCTTCGGCTTCACACTTAACAGCTTTGACGGTCTCGAAAACTACGGACTTGATGAGCTTAATATAAAGCTCTCGTACTCAGCGGAAAAGGACGTAGAGACGTATGACAAGGAAATAGCTGTTACAAAGGAGCTGCGCCACGAAAAGCAGCTTAACGTCTCGTCCTCAACGCTTAAATATTTTACTGAAAGCGACTATCAAAGCGGAAAATACGACGATAAACTTAAGGACAGCCTTGAGATCGCAAGAGGCGAAAAATTCTACGTGGTCGCGGATTACACAGTGTCGGGCGGTGTTAAGATAGAGGATGCGGATACCGCAACTGCAATTATATCGGTAAGCGGAAAGGATATTTCTCTTAATGTTGCCGTTGAAGAGCTTCCTACCTCGGATTACAGTATTACTGGCGGAACGGTAAAAGCAACGGTAAAAGTATATAACAGTACCTCTGACAGCAAAACCTTTCGGTTTGTTATTGCCGTAACTGCGGAAAGCTATGTAAATACGTTGGATATAAACGTAAAATCCACGTTTTCCTCCGGAAATATCTCGGTAAAGGGAGCAAAGCAGCTTGTAGATACGGTTAAAATCAATCCAGAGCTTACTATTGTAAGTAAGCTTAGCTACGAGCTTTCCCCAAACGGTCAGTACTATTCCGTTACAGGTATAGGAGACGAGACAAGTTCTTATATAGCAATACCGGATACATACAACGGTCTTCCTGTAATGCAAATAGCGGACGATGCATTTCTTAATCTAAAACACATCAAGGAGATAAATCTCCCCGAAACACTTACTACAATTGGAAAAAACGCATTTAAGGGCTGCACCGGAATAAAACGTATATTTATTTCTAAAAACGTAATTAACGTTGGCGCCAATGCGTTCGGAGAACTGACGGATATTGAAATTTTCTGCGAACACTCTTCCCCTCCGAGCGGATGGAGCACAAGCTTTGCCAGTCAAAACGAAGCATACATAACTTGGAACTACTGCGACAGACAGTATATCCTTAACGAGGACGGAAGCTCGTATTCCTATTACTACGGAACGAACGGAATAAATATAGTAATTCCCGAAACGTATAAGGGACTGCCTGTTACCGCGATCAGCGAACAGTCATTTTTAAATGCGTTACACGTTAAAAAAATAAAAATTCCTAAGACTGTTGTAACAATTCCTACGGGTGTTTTTGATAAATGTCGTGCTTTAGAGGAATTTGTCGTTTCCGAAGAAAATCCGTCATACAGAAGTGAAGGAAAACGCCTTATCGATGTTAAGAGCAATACTATTGTTTTTGGAGAATAAAATAACTTTTTAAAAGGAATTTTTTGACGTTTCTTATAATATAAAATCTGACGCTGCTATGTTAAACAGTTATTTAGCCGCATCTATGACGGCAGAATGGAAAATATAATGAAAATCTTAAAAAATACGCTTAAAATCTTACTTTTTTCTATACTTGTGTCCGTAATTATTACGGTGTTTTCCGCCTGCGGAGACGGTAAAGGTGGTGGCGGCGGAGACAGCACCACCGCGGACAGCGAGATGTTCGAGGACAAATCGGATATTTATATAGTTTCCGAGGAAACATTTAACTCCGAGATAAAAAACAAAAGCAAAACCGACTTTAAATTTTCTCCAAAAAAAATTTTTGAGAAAAGAGAAAAGAATTTACTTACTAAAAAGACATATTACGCTCTGTTTTACATAAAAGACACCGTAATTAAAGAAGCAAGTGTATCGGTCGGGTTTCTTGATAACGGCACTGTTTACGATGAAATATTCGTCGGTACAAGTAAAGGAAAGGTTACGGGAGAAAGAATCGGACTTCATTCTGCTACCGTAACGCGAGAAGGTAAGGCGGTAAAGGCTGATCTTTTTGTTGCGATCAGCTTTACGGTTGATAAAATCTCCGATTACATAAATTCAAGCGAATTTAATATCTACTTTTGGGGATACTCCGAATACGATTACTCCGAGGACGCGAGAAACGACGTAGACGTAAGAGTTGAAAAGGCGTTTAATATATTCCACGATAAGCAGATTAAGGCGTCCTCTTCAATAAAATATCTTACTGAAAACGACTACAAAAGCGGTAGCTTCGAGGATAAGCTTAAGGATGCTGTGGAAAATCCCTCGCTCGGTGAAAAAATATACGCAGTTATTGATTATAAGCTTTCAGGCGAAAAGCTTATTGAAGAAACGGATAAACTTACCTTTTCTTTGGAAGCAAAGGGAAAGGACGGCGCTTCTTTCAAGCTTTCGGTAGAGGAGTTCCCGACGGCAGATTACGAGCAGAACGGAAATACCGTTACGGCAAGCTTTAGACCAGGCGGAGCGGTAGCGCAGGAAAAGCTTTTCAGATTTATAGTATCGGTTGTAACGGAAAGCGCGGGAAACGTATCACTTAACGCCGAGCTTTGGGGAGAAGGAATTTCGGTTACCGAGGGCGAAAGTGTTTCGGGAACGCTCGGAATAGGCACTGATGCTACCGCTGAAAGCCTTCTTGAATACACTTTGTCAAGCGACGGAACGTATTATATCATCACCGGGATAGGTAATGAAAGAAGAGAAGTAATTAAGATTCCCGAAAAATATAACGATATTCCCGTCAGAGAGATAGGAGAGAACGTTTTCTCAAACCTCGCGTATATTAAAAAGGTTGAGATTCCGAGCAGCGTTTTAAAAATAGGAAATAACGCGTTCAGAGGCTGTATAGGGCTTGAAAGTATTGTAATTCCGAGCAGCGTTAAGGAAATGGGCGACAATGCTTTTGCCGACCTTCCTGAAACCGGAATATACTGCGTTTTGGAAAGATTTCCCGATACGTGGAGCAAAACGTGGGTTTCCACCGGCTCCTACGTTATGGGGAATTATAGCTCTTTGATGTTCACTAAAAACAACAGCGGATATTCCTTTGCACAGAATGGGATTGTCGGTACTTACATCGCAGTTCCGAGGGAGTATAACGGACAACCCGTTACGCAGATAAACGGTATTTCACAGTTTGCTGAAAAGGTAAAAATACCCGATACGGTAAAGTATATAGGAAGCGATGCTTTTAAAGGTTGTACGTATCTTAAAGAAATTATAATACCCGACAGTGTTGAGGTAATCAATCAGTACGCTTTTTACGGTTGTACCTCGCTTGGTAAGGTTACCTTTGGCGAAAACAGTAAGCTAAGAACCATTTCAAAGTATGCTTTTATGAGCTGTGACGTCCTTACGAGCTTTACGGTGCCGAAAAACGTAACGAGTATAGGGGAGTTTGCCTTTGAAGGAGACGAAAAGCTTGTAGAGATAATTAACAAATCATCTCTGACACTTACGGCAGGCGCGGAAACTAATGGCTGTATAGCTAAATACGCCTTTAAAATACATTCCGGTACAAGCGAAATAGTAAACAAAGATGGGTATCTGTTCTATACGCATAGCGGTAAAAACTACCTTCTCGGTTACGTTGGTAATGATACTGCTCTTACTCTGCCGAGCGGTTATAACGGTGCCTCGTACGAGATTTTTAAGTATGCGTTCTATAAAAATCCCGAAATTACCGGAGTAAACATGTCAAGCGGTGTAACGAGCATCGGTAAATATGCGTTTTATATATGTCCGTTGCTTACCGACGTAACAGTTTCCGCGGATGTTGAAGCTATCGAGGAATATGCTTTTTATGGCTGCAAGGTGCTTAAAAACCTTAATATATCCGAAAACGGTAAGCTGAAAAATATAGGTGCGTATGCCTTTAACGGTTGTCAAAAGCTTTCCGCTGTATCGTTGCCTGACAGCGTAAGAAATATAGGCGCCGTAGCATTTATAAATACGTCTTACTATAATAACAGCTCAAACTGGGAAAACGGACTTCTTTATATCGGAAAGCACTTAATTAAGGCAAATTCGGAAAAAACAGGTGATTTTGTTACGGTTAAGGACGGAACGCTCAACATTGCCTCCGGAGCGATGTCGGGCTGTAACAGAGTGTCAAGAGTTACAATTCCCGAAAGTGTAAAATTTATAGGCGCGTCCGCTTTTTCAAGCTGTGATAAGCTCGTTGAGGTTATAAATAAATCAACTCTTGATATAACGGAAACTAGCTACGGTCTTAAAGCCTTGACGGTACATTCGGGAGAGAGTAAGATAAGCGAAAACGACGGTTTTATTTTCTTTGTTTTTGACGGCATTAATTATCTTTTAGGATATATCGGAGATAAAACCGAGATCAGCTTACCCGACGACTTTAACGGCGAAAGCTACGAGATATACAGCTACGCGTTCTATAAACGCGCCGAGATAACGTCGGTTATAATACCGAACAACGTTACCGCTATCGGAAATGATGCGTTTGATTACTGCTCAGGACTTACCGAAATCACCATTCCCGACAGTGTAATACGTATAGGTAAATATGCTTTCAGAAGCTGTGATGCGCTTACCAAGGTTACCGTTGGAACCGGAGTAACGAGTATAGGACGCGATGCGTTCTGGACCTGTCCGGCACTTACCGGCGTGTATATAAGCGATATAGCCAAATGGTGCGGGATTGATTTTGAAAGAGCAGCGGGCGCTAACCCCTTATATTACGCGAAAAATCTATATCTTAACGGCGTTCTCGTAACCGAGCTTTATATACCGAGCGGAATAACTCATATAAAAAATGATACTTTTTATAATTGTACGTCTATAAGAACCGTGTATATACCGTCAAGCGTAGTAAGTATAGGTGATTATGCGTTTCACGGTTGCGACAGTATCGAAAGGTACGTTTATCAAGGTAGCGAAACACAGTGGAATAAGATAACAAAGGGTAGCTTTTGGTATGGCGGTAAGATTAGAAACATAACGTATAACGGCTCGGGTAACTGGTAAAATTGATAATTAAAAGACGGGTAAAGAAGCAAAACTATTTATGTAACGCTTCGTTACCCGCCTTTTTATCTTAAAAATCACATTATTTCACTGTAACGTATATCAGCACCGAGAGATGTAAGCTTTTTAACGGTATCCGAGTAACCGCGGCTGATAAAATGCGTGTTTTCAATAACAGTCGTGCCTTTTGCTGACAGAGCGGCTAAAATAAGCGCCGCGCCGCCGCGAAGATCCGTTGCTTTGACGGTTGCACCTGTAAGAGGGCTTCCGCCGCTAACGGTGAGAATATTTCCGTTTACCGAGCATTTCATACCGAGCTTTTTCAGTGGCTCTGTGTACTGAAAACGTGACTTGAAAACCGCCTCATTTACGGTACTTATCCCTCTCGCCTTGCTCATTAAAACGGCAAGCTGCGGATGAAGGTCGGTGGGGAAGCCGGGATACGGCGCTGTTGTAACACTCGTCGGGAGAAGCTTATCGGCATATACGCTTACAGTGTCTCCGTCTATGTTAACCGCCGCGTTCATTTGTCTCAAAACATCAAAAACAGAGGAAAGGTGCGTAACGGGTGCGCCCTCGCATTTTACCTCGCCACCGCTAACGAGAGCGGCAAATAGATAGGTTCCCGCTTCAATCATATCCGGTGAAACGGCAAACTCCGCTCCGTGAAAGGAGTTTTTACCTATAACCGTTATTTCATCGGTTCCGATGCCGTATATCTCCGCGCCCGCCGAGTTAAGAAAGGTACATACGTCAGAAACGTGCGGCTCTTTTGCTGCGTTTTTGATTACGGTTTTACCGCTTGCACGTACAGAGGCTATTATAGCGTTAACCGTTGCGCCAACCGTCTTTTCGGGAAACTCAATAACGGAGCCGCAAAGACCGTTTTTTGCTTCAAGTGTAAGGCAACCGCCGTTTTCTTTACAGGTTGCTCCAAGCGCTTCCATAGCACTTATGTGATAATTAAGGGGACGCGAGCCGAAGTTACAGCCACCGACGGACAGAGTTTCACAGCTTCCAAATCTTCCGAGAAGAGCACCGATAAGATAGCTTGACGCGCGCATACGGCAGAGAAGTTCGGCGGGAAGCGGTCTCGGGCAGGCGTTTTCTGTATTGATTATAAGTGTATTTTCGGCATAATATATTACCTCGCAGCCGAGAAGCTTAAGTATTGAAATGCAGTCAAAAACGTCCGAAATATCGGGTAAATTAGTTATTTTTACCGTTTTTTCCGTAATAAGTGATGAGATAAGAACCGCGACGGCAGAATTTTTTGAGCCTTGCACGTGTACGGTACCGGAAAGAGGTCTGCCGCCGTCGATAAAATAAAACCCCACTGTTTTTTACGCTCCTTTCCTTCATTAACTGCTAATATCTTATGCAGAGAAGGAAATTTGGTTAAAACAGTGGGGGTTTCAGTATTTTATTTTGGTTTTAATGCCTTGAAAGGTATTTTACGCTTCTTCGGAGACACTTTCCGTAGCGTTTTCGTCGGTGTTTTCCTCTGCAAGTCCGTTTTCGGATTTTGCAGCCTTTATTTTACGTGCCGAGAGAATAACGATTGAAGCAAGAGGAACTATCGCGAGAACGTTGGGGATAACCATAAGGTTGTTGAACATATCGGTAAGCTCCCAGACGAGGTCATTCGGGAAGAGTGAGCCGAGGAATATAAATCCTATCGCGATAACAGTATAAACTAAAGTAGCTTTTTTACCGAAAAGGTAGGTGAAATTGACCTTTCCAAAGAAGTTCCAGCTTATAATTGTAGAAAATGCGAAGAAGAAGAGACAGATTGCAACCAGAATGTTTCCTGCGGTCGTTCCGAAGAGCGAGGAGAACGCAACCTGGAGCATATTGGTCTTGGTAACATTTTCGGGTACACCGCCTTGTTTTACGTAGAAAGTAGAGATAACTACGAGAGCGGTCATGGTGAGAACTACAAACGTATCGATAAATACACCGATCATAGCTACAACACCCTGATCGTGAGGATCCTTAACGTCTGCCATAGCGTGTGCGTGAGGAGTTGAACCCATACCCGCTTCGTTAGAGAAGAGGCCGCGCTTTGCGCCCTGGCTTATTGCTGTTTTAAGTGCCCAGCCTATCGAACCGCCGATTACTGCGTTTGGTACAAAAGCATACTTGAAGATAATACCGAAGGTTTCGGGGATATACTTAATGTTAAATCCGAGCATAATAAGTCCGAGAACCAGATAAAGACCTGCCATTATCGGAACGATCTTTTCGGTTACCGAGGCGATTCTTTTGATTCCGCCGATAAAGATGAACGCAGAAATTACAACGAGGATAAGACCGATTATCCAGCCTTTGATATTAAGCGCGGTGCCCATTGTTTCCGCAATTGAGTTAGACTGAACCATTGCACCCATAAATCCGAGCGCACAGGTGGTTGATACCGCGAAAAATCCTGCAAGAATCTTTCCGAATGTACCCTTGTAAGCCTTTTTGATGTAATAAACGGGACCGCCCTGAATCGAACCGTCAGCGTTTACCACACGGGTTTTCTGAGCGAGAATTGCCTCGGCATAGATGGTTGCCATACCGAAGAAGGCTATAATCCACATCCAGAATATAGCGCCGGGGCCGCCGATAAGTATTGCTCCGCAGGCTCCGACTATATTACCGGTACCTACCTGAGCCGAGATTGCGGTTGCAAGTGCCTGGAAGGAGGAAAGACCGCCTTTTTCCTTGCCACCGTTCATTGAAAAGTTTCCGAATACCTTTTTCATTCCTTCACCGAAGCAGCGAACCTGAACGAATTTCGTTCTTATTGTAAAATAAAGTCCGCATCCGATAAGAAGAAAGAGAAGAATGTAATCGGAGAGATACGCGTTGATCGTTTGCACGATCTTTAAAATGGTTTCCATTTTTTTACTCCTTTTTATATAAAAATATTTTTAAACAAAAAAATTCAAACCCGAGAAGGTTTGAACAAGGCAGTATATCAAATTCAAAAATATAAATAAAGATAGAATTTGATGCGCCTTGTCCTTTTGCTTGAGAGTTTTTAGCCCCTTCAGCATCCGTTACGGAATTCTCCAAAGCTCTGTCCATCGACGGTTGCATAACGCTCCCTTCGACTTCATACAGAAATTCATCTTTTTTATTATACCACGTGTTTTTGAGTTTGTCAATATGTTAAACTGATATTTTTCGACTTTTTATTTTTTCTGCTCTTGAAAATTATTTTTTTATGTGGTATAATTGATATATATGATGATTTTATGAGTTAAGCAGAGTATTTGTAAAGGTGATAAAATGAGAATAATGTTCGTATGCCACGGGAATATCTGCCGAAGTCCTATGGCGGAGTTTATATTTAAGGATATGCTGAAAAAGGCGGGGAAAATGTCGGATTTTACCGTCGCATCCTGTGCGACAAGCACCGAGGAAATATGGAACGGCGTTGGAAATCCGGTATACCCACCTGCCAAAAGAGAGCTGTTAAAGCACGGTATAACGTGTGAGGGAAAGCGCGCGGTTCAGCTACGGAAAAGTGATTACGGGGAATACGACCTTTTTCTCTGTATGGACGGCAATAACGTCCGTAACGCGCTCCGAATATTCGGTAGCGACAAGGACGGAAAGGTCAAAAAGCTGCTTTCACTTACAGAAAGCGAAAGAGACGTCGCCGATCCTTGGTACACCGACGATTTCGAAGCGGCGTATAACGATATTTACAAAGGCTGCAAGGCGTTATTTGATTTAATAACAAAGGAGAAAGAGTAAAAAATGATTAAAACCTTTTCTGACGGACTTCTTGGCTCCAATACGCATCTTTATTATAATGAAAACAGCGACGAGGGAATGATTATCGACTGCGGAAACAGCCCTTCCGCCGTTAATTTATTCTGTATGCAAAAAGGGATTAAGGTTAAATACGTAGTTCTTACACACGGGCATTATGACCACGCGCATTATGTAGAGGAATACAAAAACACCTTTAAAACGGCGAAAATCATAGCTCATAAGGACGAAATTGCAGTCTTAAGTAATCCCGATGCAAACGTTTCCTCTTTATTAGGTGCTTACGAAAGCTATCCTTCCCCTGATGAAACTGTAGAGGACGGAGATACGCTCGAAATAGGGGAGAGCGAGTTCAAGGTAGTGCATACACCGGGGCATACGCCCGGCGGAATATGCCTTTACTGTGAAAAAGAGAAGATAATGTTCACCGGAGATACACTTTTTTACGGTGGAATAGGAAGAACCGACTTTTTGTACGGAGACTATGATGCTATGCTCCGCTCGCTTCAGATGCTTTTAAAAATGGACGGAGAAACCGAATTTTACAGCGGCCACGGAATATCAGGAAAGATAAAGAACGAAAGATACGACTAATCCGGTAAAGGGGTGTGATTTTTACGCCCCTTTTCGTATTAAAACCGTACTAATAAATTTATATAAAATATTTTTCCAAAAGCTATTGACATTTGCGGAAAAATGTGCTATAATTGATTTACCTCTGCGGAGAGGCTTTTTTTGTGTGCAGATTTTTCTTCGCTGAGGGAGATAAAAGAGCGACGCTTAGCCGTCGGTCAAATCAAAATTCAGGAGGTGCAACCAAGTGAGAGTTAAGGTTACATTAGCTTGCTCGGAGTGCAAGCAGCGCAATTACGATACTACTAAGAACAAGAAAAACGATCCGGACAGACTCGAAATGAACAAGTATTGTCCTTTTTGCCGTAAGCACACTCCCCACAAAGAAACCAAATAAGGAGGGGCAGTAAATGGCAGAAGATATGAACAAGGAGCTCGGCGAGGAGATAGTTTCCGAGGAGACAGCTGCTGAAACCGTTACGGATGAGGCAAGCGAAACCGAAGAAAAAGAAACCGCGTTAGCTTCCGTAGAGGAAACGAAGCCGGCGAAGAAATCCAAAGAGGTTAAAAAGCCCAATATATTTGTTCGCATAGGTCGTTCCCTTAAAAAATTCTGGAAATCAATGAAGAGCGAGCTTAAAAGAGTTACCTGGATAAGCCGCAAACAGACCTTTACAAGCACACTGTTAGTTCTCGTTTGCATGGCGGTATCTATGGTCGTAATAGGCCTTCTCGATGTAGGTCTTTCCGTTGGACTCGAAGCAATTGCAAATCTGTTTTAATTAAGGAGACTTGTAATGAGTGATTTCAGCGACGCTATTCAGGAGATACGTTGGTACGTAGTACACACATATTCCGGATACGAAAACAAGGTTAAAAACAGTTTAGAGAAGATTATCGAAAACCGAGGACTTCAGGAAGAGATAGTCGACATCAGAATCCCGGTACAAATAGTACAGGAGGGGGATAAGGAAGTCGAGGTTAAGCTTTTTCCCAGCTACGTTATGGTAAGAATGCTTATGAACGACGCAAACTGGCACGTTGTCAGAAACATCACGGGAGTAACGGGCTTCGTTGGTCCCGGATCAAAACCGGTGCCGCTCAGCGACATTGAGGTTGCCAGAATGGGAATCGAGATTGAAGCTGTTACTCTCGATTACGAAATCGGAGACGAGGTTAAAATCGTCGAAGGACCTCTTGCAAGCTACTCCGGAACAGTACAGTCAATATCCGATGATAAAAAGACAGTTACCGTTCTTGCGTCTATGTTTGGAAGAGTTACACCTGTTGACCTTAAGTCAAATCAGGTTGAAAAAATTTTACAGTAAGTTTTGCAGAGTACTTATAACTGCGTAAATCAGTGGGAGGGAGACAAAGAGCTCCCGAATAAAAAATAACCACCTTAGGAGGAAATTAAAATGGCAAAGAAGATTACCGGGTATATAAAACTTCAGATCCCGGCAGGAAAAGCAACACCCCAACCCCCGATCGGTCCTGCGCTCGGTGCGCACGGCGTTTCGATCCCGAACTTCACTAAGGAGTTCAACGAAAGAACCAAGACTCAGATGGGACTTATTATCCCTGTTGTAATTACAGTTTACGCTGACCGTTGTTTCACCTTTATCACCAAGACTCCTCCGGCTCCCGTACTTATCAAGAAGGCTGCCGGTATAGAGACCGCTTCCGCAACTCCGAACAAGACCAAGGTAGCAAAGCTTACCAAGGATCAGGTTCGTGAAATCGCTGAAACCAAGATGCCCGACCTCAACGCAGCATCCATCGAGGCTGCAATGAGCATGGTAGCCGGAACTGCCCGTTCTATGGGTGTTACGGTTGAAGAGTGAACGGAGGTAAATAGAAATGGCTAACAAGAAATATAATGAGAGCTTAGCCCTTATTGAAAAGGGAAAGCAGTATGATTCTGCAGAGGCTATTGACCTCGTTTGCAAGACCGCTAAGGCAAAATTCGACGAAACTATTGAGCTTCACGTTCGTCTCGGTGTTGACTCTCGTCATGCTGACCAGCAGGTTAGAGGTGCGGTTGTTCTTCCCAACGGAACCGGTAAGACCGTTCGTACCCTCGTTTTCTGTAAGGAAAACCTCTACGCAGCTGCTAAAGAGGCAGGCGCTGACTACGTTGGCGGCGTAGATTTCGTTGAGAAAATCACCAAAGAGAA
>JAZRDX010000045.1:0-22479 GCA_045660565.1 Eubacteriales bacterium | reverse complement strand
ATCTTTCGGACAGCGACGAGGTTAAGCTCTGTATATCCGGCTCTGCCGGAATGGGCTTTGCGGAGGACGCGGGATTTCCTTTCGTTCAGGAGGTTTACGCAACCCGTACAGCGGTACTTAAGTACGCTCCCGAAACGGATGCCGTCATAGAGCTTGGCGGAGAGGACGCAAAAATTCTCTTTTTAACCGGAGAAGAAAGTGGCGAAAAGGAGCTTGAGGTAAGAATGAACGGCTCCTGTGCCGGCGGAACGGGCGCGTTTATCGACCAGATGGCAACCCTTCTCGGAATTACTCCGGACGAGATGGACGTTGAAGCAAAAAGCTATGAAAAAATATACGTTATCGCTTCAAGATGCGGAGTTTTCGCAAAAAGCGATATACAGCCGCTGTTAAATCAGGGAGCGAGAATACCCGATATCTCCGCTTCGATTTTCTACGCGGTGGTAAATCAGACGGTAGCGGGACTTGCTCAGGGCAGACAGATTAAGGGTAATATCCTTTATCTCGGAGGTCCGCTTACCTTCCATTCGCAGCTCCGCGAGGCGTTTGACCACACCCTTAAGGTTAAAGGACTTTGCCCCGAAAATTCTCTTAGCTTCGTCGCGATGGGAGCGGCTATGGCTCCGCAGGAGAAAACCTATAAAATAGGCGAGATTTCAAAGGCTATTGCTGAAAGAAAAACGGACGCAAAATATAAATCAACCGAGCCGCTTTTCGAAAACGAAGAGCAGTATAGAGAGTTTACCGAAAGACATTCTCTCGATAAGGTTGGAAGAGCAGATCCGAGCAAGACAGAAGGAAACGTTTATCTCGGAATAGACGCAGGCTCGACAACGCTTAAATGCGCGGTAACGGACGCAGAGGGACGACTTCTGCACTCGGTATACAGAAGCAACAGCGGAAACCCTGTTCCGATAGTGCTGGATTTCCTGAAAGAATTTTATAAAACGTACCCTAATCTTAAAATAGCCGCCGCGGCAGCAACAGGCTACGGTGAGGAAATTATAAAGAACGCTTTTTCGCTTGATTTCGGTCTTGTTGAAACGGTTGCGCACTTCTACGCCGCAAGACACTTTAAACCGGACGTTGATTTTATACTCGATATCGGCGGTCAGGACATAAAATGCTTTAAAATAGCAAACGGAGCGATAGATAACATATTCCTTAACGAGGCTTGCTCGTCGGGATGCGGTTCCTTCCTGCAAACCTTTGCGGGAGCACTTAAATACGATATATCAGATTTTGCAAAGCTCGGACTTTTTGCTAAGGCTCCGGTTGAGCTTGGCTCGCGCTGCACCGTATTCATGAACTCTTCGGTAAAGCAGGCGCAAAAGGACGGAGCTACCATTGACAACATCTCGGCAGGTCTTTCCATGTCTGTTGTCAAGAACGCGCTTTATAAGGTTATAAGAGCGACGACGAAGGACGCTTCCGTATCGCTCGGAAAAAATATAGTCGTTCAGGGAGGAACCTTCTTTAACGATGCGGTTCTTCGCGCTTTTGAAAAGGAAATCGGAATGAACGTCGTAAGACCCGATATAGCGGGACTTATGGGCGCATACGGTGCCGCGCTTTACGCTCAGGAAAAGGCGGAAGAAAAGAGCAGTATCCTTTCTCTTTCCGCGCTTGAAAGCTTTAAGCACGAGGTTAAGGCGACAACCTGTAAGGGCTGTACCAATAACTGTAAGCTCACAATCAATACCTTTGAGACGGAGGGCGGAGAAAAGAGAAGATTTATAGCCGGTAACCGCTGCGATACTCCCATCGGTAAAAAAGAAGGCGAAAACAAGCTTGACCTTTATGAATATAAGCTTGAGCTTTTATCGAAATATAAGGGTGTTCCCGGAGATAAGGGAAGAATAGGAATACCGCTCGGTCTTAACATGTACGAGCTTCTTCCGTTCTGGCATACACTGCTTACCGAGCTTGGCTTTGAGGTTGTTGTTTCACCGCTTTCGAACCGTAAGCTCTATCTTGAAGGTCAGCAGTCTATTCCCTCGGATACAATCTGTTTCCCCGCAAAGCTTATACACGGCCATATCGAAGCGCTCTTAAAAGAGGGTGTTGACGCGATATTCTATCCTTGCCTTACGTATAACCTTGACGAGGGGCTCGGAGACAACCACTATAACTGTCCCGTTGTCGCGTACTATCCCGAGGTGCTTCAGGCTAACGTAAAGAGCTTGAAGGCTACCAAATTCATATACGACTATTTTGGAATACACAAGCCGAAGGAATTTTATAAAAAGTTTGCCGCTAAGATGAACGAACACTTCGGCGGTGTATTTACCCTTTCCGAGGTTAAAAAAGCAACGGAAAAGGCTTATGCCGAATATTTTGCTCATATGAACGATCTTCGTTTAAAGAGCAAGGAGTACGTCGAGACGGCTCGCCGCGAGGGCAGACACATTATAATTCTCGCGGGCAGACCGTACCACGTTGATCCCGAAATTAACCACGGAATCAATAAGCTTATAACCTCGCTCGGAGCGGCGGTTATAACCGAGGACAGCGTAAGCTGTGAAATGGAGAAGTTTAAGGTCGGTGTTCTTAACCAGTGGACCTACCATTCAAGACTTTACGCCGCGGCGAAGTACATAGCCAATAAATCCGATATGGATCTCGTTCAGCTTGTTTCCTTCGGATGTGGAGTTGACGCTATTACAACCGATGAAACGAGAGCTATTCTTGACAGCGAGGGAAAGATTTATACGCAGATCAAGATTGACGAGATAACCAATCTCGGTGCGGTAAAAATCAGACTTCGCAGTCTTTTCTCCGCGATTTCAAAATAAAAGCGGCTTTAGAAATTTAAATTTTGTGTAGCCGCTTTTAAGGCGGCGGAATGGAGATATATGAAAGAAATCAAATCTCATATCGTGTCGAGCGTACCGTTTAAAAACGAAATGAAAAAAACGTATACGATACTCGCGCCCGATATGGTACATATACATTTTTGCATACTCAAAAACATATTTTTAGCTTACGGATATAACGTTGAAATCTTGTCTAACAAAGGTCCGTCGGTAGTTGAGGAAGGACTGAAATACGTCCACAACGATACTTGTTATCCCGCACTCCTCGTTATCGGACAGATGATAGACGCACTTAATTCAGGCAAGTACGACCTTGACAGCACCGCTCTGCTTATAACCCAGACGGGAGGCGGCTGCCGTGCGTCTAACTATATACATCTGCTTAAAAAGGCGCTCCGTAAGGCGGGCTACGGTCATATTCCGGTAATATCCTTCAATATTTCCGGTCTTGAAAAGGAAAGTAGCTTAAAGCTTTCGATACCGATGCTTGTTAAGTTTATTATCTCCCTTTGCTACGGAGACCTGCTTATGCTACTTAAAAACCAGACGGAGCCTTACGAGACGGAAAAAGGCGCGTCCGATAAGGTTGTTGATAAGTGGGTAGGTATTCTTTCCGAGCAGCTGAAAAACGGCAAGGGCTGGACAAACTCTGCTCTCGAAAGAAACATGAGAGCAATTACGGCTGACTTTGCCGCTATCGAAAGAAAAATAACTCCGAAGGTAAAGGTTGGAGTTGTAGGAGAGATATACGTAAAGTATTCTTCGCTTGCCAACAACGACCTTGAAGAATTCCTTAAGTCGCAGGACTGTGAGGTAAACGTTCCCGGAATAATGGGCTTTATAAGCTTTAAGATTGACAACAGAATAGAGGATATAAAGCTTTACGGCGGAAGTAAAATCAAGAAGTTTATCTGTGAAAAGCTTCTTGGTATACTCAAAAAGACGGAGGGCGTAATGCACAAGGTACTCGGTGAGTATCCGCAGTACAATAAACCTGCGTCATATGACGAGCTTAAGGCTATGGTAGGCGACGTTATAGGATACGGTGCTAAAATGGGCGAAGGCTGGCTTCTCACCGCTGAGATGATAGAGCTTGCTCATTCAGGATATGAAAACATCGTTTGCGCACAGCCGTTCGGCTGTCTGCCTAACCATATAGTCGGAAAGGGCATGATAAGAAAGATAAGAAGCCTTTATCCGAAGGCGAATATCGTACCGATAGACTACGATCCCGGAGCGACGCGCGTAAATCAGGAAAACCGTATCAAGCTTATGCTTGCGGTTGCCGCGGAGAGGCTTCGCGACGGACAGGCAGCCGCCTGCACGGATATGGCGACGCAGAGTGAGAGTGTTCACATCTAACGTCGCTAAGGCGGGGTTTGCGGAATTTTTGGTGAGTAATTTGTAGGGGAGTGCATTGCACGTCCGTGAAAAATAATTATATGTATAAAAGCTACACTGTAAATAAAAACGATGCCGACCAAAGGCTTGATAAATTTTTAACCAAGACCTTAAAGGCGCTTCCGCAGTCAATGCTGTATAAAGCCCTGCGGACAAAGAAAATAAAGGTAAACAGAAAACGCGCGGAGCCGTCTCAAAGACTAAACGAGGGCGACGTAATAGAGCTTTACCTTAAGGACGACTTCTTTGCGGGAGATACACCGGAAAGCTCTTTTAAAGCGATAATTCCGACGGTTACCCCCGTTTATGAGGACGAAAATATAATAATCTGCAATAAAAAGCCGGGACTTATCGTTCATTCGGACGACAGCGAGGACGTTAATACGCTTATAAACCATATAAAAGCGTATCTTTACCGTAAGGGCGAATATAATCCCGATGCGGAAAACTCCTTTCAGCCCGCGCTATGTAACAGAATTGACAGAAACACCGGCGGACTTGTCATAGCGGCAAAAACAGCGGCGGCGCTCAGATTTATAAACGAAAAAATAAGAAATGACGAAATAGTTAAGCGTTACGTCTGCGCGGTTCACGGAATACCCGAAAAGAAAAAGGATACCCTTTATGGGTATCTTATCAAGGATAGCGATAAAAATACCGTTACTGTCTATAAAACCAAGCCGACTAAGGGTGAGGTTAAAACGATAATAACAAAGTATACCGTTATCGGAGAAAAGGACGGAGACGCGCTTCTTGACGTCGAGCTTGTAACGGGCAGAACGCATCAGATAAGAGCGCACATGGCTTCAATTGGACACCCCTTGCTCGGAGACGGTAAGTACGGAATAAACCGAGACGATAAAAAGGACGGATATAAATATCAGGCGCTTTATTCAAGATATATCCGTTTTGCTTTTAAAGAGGACGCGGGTGAATTTGAATATCTTCGCGAAAAGGTGGTATCTCTTCCTATTGAGGACATCTGGTTCACGAGGCAGTTTATAAGTAACAAATAAATATGCGTTTAGCTAAGCCTACACTGAAAGCCTTACTGAAAACGCAAAATAATATTAAATAAAAAAGGAAAAAAGACTATGGAACTTAAGAACGTATCGGCAAACTTTCTCGGCGACAGCATAACCGAGGGCTGCGGAACTACCGGAGCAGACAAAATCTTCCATGCTGTTTTAGCAAAGAGAAACGGCATGAAAATTGCAAGAAATTACGGAATCGGCGGAAGCAGAATTGCCGATCAGATGGACAGATCTCTCGATCCCGAAAGAAATCGCTCCTACTGTGAAAGATTTCCGTCTATGGACGATGACGCGTCTCTTATAGTCGTATTCGGAGGAACAAACGATTTCGGACACGGAGATGCGGCGATAGGCTGTATGAGCGACAGAACGCCCGAAACCTTTTACGGAGCTTGCCACTACCTTATGGAGGGACTTATGAAAAAGTACCCCGCGGCTACAATAGTAATTATGACTCCTATCCACAGATGCTCCGAGGACGTTGTTCTTAATGAAAGAAAGATACGTACCGCACCGCTTAAGGAGTACGTAAGAATAATAAAAGAGGTTGCGGAGTACTACGCGCTGCCTCTGCTTGACCTTTGGTCGGTAAGCGGAATACAGCCGAGGGTTGAGACCAACAAAAAGCTTTACTGTCCCGACGGACTTCATCCGAACGACCTCGGACATGAGCTTATCGCCTCAAGACTTGAGGGCTTCTTAAAGGCACTTTAATCGAAAAAATTATTTTATTTCGGAAAGGAACAAGAGTCGGTATGAAATATTTTAAAATAGGCGCAATGGTAGACTCCTTCAGACTTCCTACGAGAGAAGCGATACTTAAGGTTAAGGAAGTAGGGGCAACCGGATTTCAGATGTATTCAACCAACGGAGAAAACTCTCCCGAAAATCTAACGAAGGATAAAAGAAAAGAGCTTTTAAAATATATAAAGGATAATGGACTCGTTGTAAGCGCGATCTGCGGAGACCTCGGTCAGGGCTTTGGAAACGCCGAAAAAAATCCCGCTCTTATTGAAAAATCAAAGAGAATAATGGAGCTTGCAAAGGACCTTGAAACCGATATAGTTACAACCCATATAGGCGTTGTACCGACCGATGAAAACAATCCTCGCTATGAGATAATGCAGAAGGCTTGTCGTGAGCTTGCCGAGGCGGCTGACTCTATGGAAGCTCATTTCGCGGTTGAAACAGGACCTGAAACGGCGCTTACACTTAAAAAGTTCCTTGATTCGCTTAGTTCTAAGGGAGTAGCGGTAAACCTTGATCCCGCAAATCTCGTAATGGTAACGGGAGACGATCCCGTAAAGGCGGTTTATACTCTCCGCGATTACATCGTACATACGCACGCCAAGGACGGAGTAAAGCTTTACGATAAAAAACCCGAGATAATATACGGTGTAACCAGAGATGACGCGCTTGTAACCGGTCCCTCGTTCAGAGAGGAAGCGCTCGGAAACGGAAGCGTAGATTTTGATAACTACCTTAAAGCGCTCCACGATATAGGATATAACGGCTTTTTAACCATCGAGAGAGAGGTTGGAGAGGATCCGATAGGAGATATTACCCGTTCCGTCGTATTCCTTAAGGAAAAGATAGAAAAAATGGCGTAAGCTACGTAATAAAACAGAAAAGGAACCGAGATTTTCATCGGTTCCTTTTTCACTTGTGTAAATTAAAAAGATTTAATCTAATTTTTATACTTCGCCGGAGTGCAGCCTACAATTCTTTTAAAGAAAGAGCAAAAATAGTTTGGGGAAGAGAAATTCATTTTTTCTGAGGTCTCATTGACCGAAAAACCTTCCGATAAAAGCTTTTTTGCCTCGTCGATCTGAATAAGAGAATAATATTTTATCGGACTAATGCCTAAAAATGTGAAAAACAGAGACTTTACAGTACTGACGCTTACCGCCGCGCATCTTGCAATATCCGAAAGAGATAGGTTATCGTAAACGGCATTCTGCATAATTTTCACGATCTGCTGATACTCGCGCGCCCGCCCGCTCGTACTCGCGGCTTTGACGGGAGTGTGTTCCGAGCTTAAACGCAAAATAAAATCCGAAAGAGATAGACCTGTCATCGCACCGACGGTTTCCCTACCGTCCGTTTCTTCGTTAAACCATTCGTGAAGCTTTTTGAAAATCATACTGTACTGCGCAAGCTCGTCTGCCGAAAGGGTAAACGGCCCGTCGGCAAGCTTTTCGGGGAGAATCCCATCGTGTTCAAACGCCGTAACGAGAACGTGCGGTTCGGTGTCGCCGTAGCTTCTTATACGGTGAAATTCAAGAGGAGCGTGGCATATCATATCACCCGCCGAAAGAACGTAAATCTTTTCGTCCTCGGTTATTTCTACCTTGCCGCTACATACTGTAACGATCTCCCAAAATCCGTGGCGCTCCCCCATAAAGTTAAACGAGCTGTCCCATTTAAAATCAAAAGCAGAGTGAAACGCGGTAATTTTAAACGGATAGAATACTGTTTTTTTCATAAAAATATGTCCTAAATCATAAGTTTTATAGCTTTTTTGGTATTTAAATACAAAAAAAGCTGTGATATAATTATAATACAGCGAAGGGTTAGTGTCAATAGTTTTTAAAATTTTCCACACTTTAACTTCGAAAAAAACTGTAAGGCTTGGTTTTTTAGGTCTGAAAAAGAAAATTTGTGTTATTTAGCTGCATTCGGCAGCGGAAAGTGAGAGATTATGAAAAAAACAGTAAAAATAGGATACATAGGACTTGGAAGACGCGGAATGGCAGTGCTCAAAAGCTGTTTTTCCGAAATGGGAGACGTTGAAATTTCCTGGATATGTGATGTTAACGACGCAAGAATGAACGAGGCGGCTGAAATGTTAAAGGAAAAGGGCCGTCCCGCACCGAAGCTTACACGTGATTATCACGATATGCTTTCGGACAAAGAGGTTGACGCTATTATTGTAATGACAGGCTGGAATATGCACGTAAAATGCGCGGTAGACTCCCTCAGAACGGGAAAATATACTGCGATAGAGGTAGGTTGTGCCTATGATATTTCCGAATGCTACGAGCTTCTTAACGCGTATGAAAGCACGCACGCGCCGCTTATGATGCTTGAAAACGCCTGCTACGGTCGCCGCGAGATGATGGCTATCCGTATGGTAAGAGAAGGGCTTTTCGGAGAAATTGTACACTGCGAGGGCGGGTATCAGCATTACCTTAATGACGTCGAGCTGTTTAAGAAAAACGAGGACGGAACTATTGATACAGCTCATTACCGTCTTTCCGAGTACGCGCACCGCAACGCGGAGCAGTACCCGACGCACGAGTTCGGCCCGCTTTCAAAGCTTCTCAAAATTAATCGCGGAAACCGTATCTTAAAGCTTTCGTCTTTTGCAAGTAAAGCAAGAGGAATTAAGGCTTATATGGAAGCGAACGTTCCGAAGGACCACCCGTTTACCGGAGTTGATTTTAAACAGGGAGACATTGTAACTACCGTTCTTACCTGCGCCGGCGGTGAAACCGTTGTTCTTACCCTTGATACAACGCTCCCGCGATTTGAATATTCCCGTCATTTTACCGTCCGTGGAACGGAGGGAATGTGCGAGGAATCGGCAGCCGACGTTTGTACCTTCCACGTTGAGGGAATAACCAAAGAGGGCGTATTTAATAACGAAAACGAAATGTTTGAGAAATATGATCACCCGCTTCACAGTGAATACGTAAAGCTTGGCGGAAGAGGTGGACACGGCGGACTTGACTGGCTTGTTTCCCGTGCGTTTATTGAAAGCGTTAAAAACGGAACGGATACCCCGATAGACGTTTACGATACCCTTACCTGGCTTGCGATAGGACCGCTTTCCGAGCAGTCTATCGCGCTTGGTGGCGCCCCTGTATCAATGCCCGACTTCACGTGCGGAAAGTGGATGAACCGTGAGCCGGTTGTTAACAGCAAATACTGCCTTGACGAGGTTATAGAAGACAAGGAAACGCCGATATTTTAAGTCTTGCCTTAAATAGATTCAGAAATATGATAACGGCTTTGTTAGTTGTTTTTTGCAACAAACAAAGCCGTTTTTTATTAAATTTCCGTGTGATTATTGTCCCGCTGTGGTAAAATATTCCGATTACTTATTTAAATGTTCTGCTTCTGTCGCAATCTCAGCAGTGAGCGGTAAATCAGGATTAGAGCCAACCATTACCGTAACCCTTGCATCCTCTATCTCGTATTTACTATTTGCCGAAAAAACCTTAAGCTCATCGTAACCGAGAGTAAATGAAATTTGTTTTTTCTCATGCGGCGCAAGATATATTTTCTCATATCCCCGAAGCTCCTTTGCCCGACGGCGTACGGTGTTTCCGCTACCCTTTATGTAAAGCTGTACTACCTCTTTTCCGCCTACGTCAGATGTATTTTCAACAGTAACGTTTATTTCGAATCTGTTTTTTGACAGCTTTGTAACCTGCATATCGCTATATCCGAAAGAAGAATAGGAGAGACCGTAACCAAACGGATACAGTACGGGGGTTAAATGGTCGTAATACGTACCGCTGTATGCCTTGCGTTTAGGATCCTCGACCGTCTTTTCAAATCTGTTGTAATATGCGGGGAGACAGGTGGGGGCGTAGGGGATCGAAACGGAGAGCTTTCCCGACGGATTTATTTTTCCGGTTATAACGTCGTATATTGCTTTTGCGCCCTCGTGTCCGGGGTACCATGCTGAAAGAACAGCATCGGAAAGGCTACTTATCTCGGTCAGTACGTACGGTCTGCCCGCGATCATAAGTGTAATTACGGGTATGCCCTCTGCCTTCAAGCGACGGATAAGCTCGGTCTGACTGCCCGGCAAGGATATATCCGAAACGTCGCACCCCTCTCCGCAGTCAAGGAATCCCTCCGACTGCAAGGCGGCACCCGTTTTGCTGTCAAGCACCGTATCTGCAAGAGGCCGCGCAGAGCTTCCGCCGACGGTAACAACTGCAACCTCGCACTGCCTTGCAAGCTCTACTGCGTGATCAATGTCGGATGTGTCTCCGTTAAACTTCCAGCCGTGCGTATATAATACCGATTCAAAGCCGTCGCTAAACGTATCAAGTATCGTATTATGTGCATTCGTGTCTTGGAGCGGAGTATAGTCTCCAAGAAGGTAATATATGTTTTCCGCATGGCAGCCAAACAAGGCAACGCGCTTTTTGGGATTTAAGGGAAGTATTCCGTTATTTTTAAGAAGAACGATAGACTCGCTTGCCGCCTCGTATGCAAGTCTCTTTTGCTCTCCGCTGCCTATGTATGCGGTCAGTGCGTCGTTCTCTTCTTTAAACGGATTGTCAAACAGTCCCGATTCGTACTTTTTCTCTAAAATACGTAATACGGCACTGTCGATAACCTCTTCGGATATAAGTCCTTTTTCGCATGCGGAAATAAGATTTAAAAACGCCCCATGGTCGGCAAGGCTTAAATCAACACCTGCCTTTAAAATTTCGGCTGCGCCGCGTTCGGGGGAGAGTCCCATCTGTGCAATAGCTCTTTCAACGCCCCAGCCGTCGGAAAGAACTATTCCTTTAAACTTAAGCTCATTGCGAAGAATATCGGAGAGAATATGTCGGTTCACGTGGCAGGGAATACCGTCTACCGTGTTATATGCCGCCATAATGAGATCGGCGCCTGCGGATACTGCCTTGACGGCGGCAGGAAGGTGAATATCGTGAAGCTCTCGCTCTCCGACGTTTACCTCTGCTGTGTTAAGACCGCCGTAACAGTCCCCTGTTGCGCAGAAGTGCTTACAGCAGATAAGAGAAGAGCTGTTTTTAAATCCCTTTACACCTTGCTCGGCGTATCGGGCGGCAAGATACGGATCTTCCGAGAAAAACTCTTCCGTTCTTCCCCAGCGCGGATCTCGTGCCATATCCAGCATGGTTGTTAATGCGATGTGGTTACCGGAAAGCGCGATTTCCTTTCCAACAGTGCGCATTATTTTGCCGTATAGCTCGTCGTTAAAAGCACACCCCATGCCGAGATTGGTGGGAAACATCTCGCTTCCGAGAGCCATAACTCCGTGATTGGCTTCGACCTCGATAAATACGGGAATAGGTACTCTCGCTTTTTTGAGAACCTCGCTCTGAAGCTTATTTGCAACCTTGATTCGGTGCTTAGGCTCAATTCCGTCCGACCACTTTTTTATAGCAAAGCTGTCTGCTCGCAGTATGTTGCTTATTGCACCCATAGCACCGTAATTTTCTAAAAAATCGTAAAATGCCGGTAAAAAGTAAAAATCCTCTCCGCTTCTTTTAAATCCGCGGTAGCCGGAAACGGTCTGCGAAAGCTGAGCGACCTTTTCTTTTAGCGTCAGCTTCTTTAAAAGCTCTTTTGCATAAATCAAATTTTTATCTGTCATATTTAATTCCCCCTGCTAAAGCTTGCGGGTAATATACTTTACCGCTATTATACAGTATTTTTTAAGTTTTTTCAAGTGTTTTTAATAAAAAAGACATACCGATTTGATATCCGCGCTATTGACTTTAATCTTAAGTAGTGATATAATTAAATTTAGTATTCTCTGTAATTCGGAGAAATTAAAAACCAGAGGCAAAAATATGAGTAAAACTACGTTAAAGGGCGGCGCGCTGCTTGCGCCGATACCTCCCGTTATGGTAAGCTGCTCGGACGGAGAAAAGGATAATATAATCACCATAGCATGGAGCGGCATGCTGTCAACACAGCCTCCGACCACCTATATTTCGGTCCGTCCATCAAGGTTTTCCTACGAAATGATCAAAAAAAGCGGTGAGTTTGTAATAAATCTTACCGATCGCGACCTTACGCGTACCGCGGACTACTGCGGAATCTATACCGGCGCAAAGGTTGATAAATTCGAAAAATGTAAGCTTACAAAGGAAAAGGCAAGCTATGTTTCCTGCCCGATGATAGCCGAGTCTCCGCTTTCTATTGAATGCAAGGTGCGCGATATAATACCGATGGGGAGCCACGACGTTTTTGTAGCGGATATACTCGCGGTAAACGTAAGAGACGATATCCTCGATGAGACGGGAAAGATATGTATGGAAAAGGCAGCTCTTACCGCGTATGCGCATGGGGAATATTTTGCGCTCGGACGCTCTCTCGGTAAATTCGGATTTTCCGCAACAAAAAAGAAAAAAAGACGGTAGGATGATAAGAAAATGAGTGATTTAAGAAGATTTTTTGTTACCGATATTTCAGAGGAGCTTATAATTGACGGAGAGGAGTTCCGTCATGCGGTAAGCGTGCTCCGCATCAAGGAAAACGAGCAGATTATCGTCTGCGATAACAGCGGCTTTGAATATATAGGAACCGTTACAGCTATTAACAAAAAGGATATGGCGGTAAGTATAACCGAAAAGAGAGAATCAGTTACGGAAGCAAAAAACAGCGTAACTCTTATTGCCGGTTATCTTAAAGGCGATAAAACAGAGCTTGTAGTGCAGAAGGCGGTCGAGCTTGGCGTTAAAAATATAGTTGTTTTCGATTCGGAGTTTTCTTCGGCGTATATAAACGATAACAAGCTCGGCAGACTTAACAGAGTTTCCGTTGAAGCCGCAAAGCAGTGCGGTCGTGCTATTGCTCCGCCCGTCAGTTATGCTGACACCTTCGAAAAAGCGCATATGTACGGAGAAAGCTGTGAAAATAAGCTGTTTGCCTGCGAATTTGCCACGAAAAACGAGGTGGATTTCCACTCGTTAAAGGGAGACACGGCAGTGGTCGTCGGCAGTGAGGGCGGTTTTAGCAAAGCTGAGTATGAGACGGCATTGGAAAAGGGGTATAAAACCGTATTCCTCGGCAAAAGAATACTCCGCGCCGAAACAGCGTCAATAGCGCTTTGCAGTATAATTATGCATTCTCTCGGAGAGCTTGACTGATTCAAAAGGAAGCTTAGCAAAATAAAAAATGAACAAGACCGTTAAAGCCTTGCTCATTTCTTTAAATGCCTAAAAACAGTTATTAAACGTTTTCCGACTCCGTTTTTTGCTTAGGGTACCGCTTAAGCGTAAGGGGATTAAGTGCGGTACAGAGAGACGCGATTATTATCGCTGAAAGAATTGCGTTCGGAAGCATATAGGAAATATTGTAGATAAACGAATATGCCCATACGTTTTCAAAGCCCCAGGTTATATATTCGCCCCAGAGTATGGCGCCCGAAAGGAAGCTGCATACGAAACGCATCATGCAAACGGTAAATGCGCCGAAGGCGTAGCCGAAAATTTTTCTCTTAAGAAGCTTTGCAAAGAAAACGGCGGTACCGAGAACGGTAAACGCAATTACGTAGTCAAGTAAAATGCAGAGCACGAAGGAGAGAAGCGTTGCCGCCGGAGGGGCATACCAGCCCATGACGATCTGTAAAAGAGAGTAGGCGAACGCAGTGATCGTTCCCCATGAAAATCCGTGGCGGTAGGATATAAAGATAAGCGGAACCATTGCGATTGTTATTCCGCCGCCGTTTACCCACGGGTTAGGGAAGAAGGATGAGATAAATTTTGAAAGGTAATCAAGGATTACCGCAAGCGCTATGATTATAGCGCACTCGCAAAGAGCGAGAACTTTTTTTCGGTTCATTTTTGAACCCTCCTGTAATTATATTCCTGCACGTTCAGCCATTTGCTCACGGCGGGCTGAATCACCGTAAGCGAAAAATAAAAATTTAACTTAGCCTTCCGCTGTTTTCGAGAAAATAAAAAACTCGCAGCGGGCTGACCGTGCGAGAACTTATGAAAAATATCATTTTACATAATCTCCCTTCGCCGGAATTACCCGTATCAGGTTTAAAGGGTTTACGGTAATCAACCGATTCTCAGCCGAATAAAACTTCAGCACCCCTGATTAAATTTTCATTTATTTGTGCAAGTGCTTGTATTATAGCACCTAAATACAGATTTGTCAATAGATTTTTGAAAAAAGGAATTTTATTATGGAAAAAAAGTCGAAAAAGAAGATAAAAAACTGCGAAAGCTGTGTCTACTACGACTACGACGACGAAATGGACGGCTACGTATGTACCGTCAGTCTTGACGAGGACGACGCCGTGGATTTTCTTTCGGGACAGAATAACGACTGTCCGTATTACCGCTACTACGACGAATATAAGAGCGTAAGACGCCAAAACTAATAATTTCTTTTATTAAAAGACTTGACTTTACTCTTTGATGATGTTATACTTTTAGCGAAAGGCTTTCAGACTCCGCCTTTCGGGGAGCTGTCAGCGATAGCTGACTGAAGGGAAGATTCCGAGCATAAGGCTCCACCTTGCGGGGGGAATGTTACGGAACATAACCGAGAAGAAAAAATTTCATTTAAAGATTTTGGAGGAAACAAAAAATGGCATATCTTGATCCCAACACAGCAAATCAGGAAAAGAAAGCGGTTGATACCGCGAAAAAGCTCCGTATAGGTATAATCGGTACGGGCGGAATCGCGAAAAATCATATTACTTCCTATAAGAAAATGCCCGATGTTGAAATTGTCGCCGGGGCGGACATCGTTCCGGGGAGAGCAGAGGCGTTTTTCAAAACTCACGGTGTAGAGGGTGTTAAAACCGATTACGCGTCTCACAAGGAGATGCTTGCCGATAAAAGCTTAAAGCTTGACGCCGTTTCGGTTTGTACGTATAACCGTCAGCATATGGTTTGTACCGTTGACGCTCTTAAAGCGGGGCTTCACGTTCTTCTTGAAAAGCCTATGAGCGTTACCACAGAAGAGGCTATTGAAATGATGCGCGTAGAGAGGGAAACGGGCAAGGTCCTTTCGATAGGCTTCCAGCCGCGTCTTGATGCAAATATGCAGAAGATAAAAGAGATAGTAGACAGCGGAGAGCTCGGTAAGATTTATTACATACAGACGGGCGGAGGAAGAAGACGCGGCATTCCTGCGAGCAGAACAACCACCTTTATTGAAAACGAAACGGCGGGACTTGGCGCTCTTGCCGACATCGGCTGTTACTCGCTTGATATGGTGCTTAAAGCTATCGGCTACCCGAAACCGCTTACCGTAACGGGATATAAAAGCGATTTCTTCGGTAAGGATCCGAAATATGTCGGTTATCCGAAGGGGCTCGGAGAATCGAGAGCAAAGGCATTCGGCGTTGACGACTTCGCCGCGGCGTTTATCCGTCTTGAAGGCGATATAATTGTCGATTTCAGAATCTCCTGGGCTATGAACATCGACACCCCCGGTGATACCATAATTCTCGGTACAAAGGGCGGACTGCGTATTCCAAGCACCGACTGCTGGAACGGAACCGTCGGCGGTCCTATGAAGATCTACCACGAGGTGGCGGGCAGTCAAGTCTGCACCGAGATACCGATTATACCGCAGGATAAGAACGTAACTTTGTTCGATAAAAAGATACGCTCCTTCCTTGATGCGTGTAAGGGCGAAGCGCCTGTGCCCGTACCGACGTCCGAGATTATCTACAACCAGGCGATCATCGACGGAATAGCAAAGTCGGCAGAGCTTGGCAGAGAGATTGAGATAGAGATACCGGAAATATAACAGTTAGCCTGACCAAATACTAAAGGACGTGCCTCGGCGTGTCCTTTTTGTATATGAATGCGCACGGTAATAAATATCTGTGTTTTACTTATATTGTTGACAAAAATCGCGAAAAGTGATATAGTAATTTATATAGATTATATTTTATGTTTGAGGTTTTGAAGGTATGCTTAAAAGAAAATTTATCGGTTTAATATTTTTGCTGATTTTTGGGTCACTGCTTTCTTTTTCTTGCTGCGGAAATAAATATAAAACCGAATCGAAAATATATATCCTCAGCGAAAACGATTTTGCCGCGTACGTAGAGACTAACGGCACTAATGAGATAAGCGGTGCAACGCTTAAAAAAGCAGGTGAATCAAGTCAGAGTAATCTTGAGACAGCAAAAAAATACTATATTCTGGTTTACGTTTACCACCAAGACATAGCAGAGGCAAAGCTTTCGGTTTCGGGTAAGGCGGCTGTTTCTCTTGATGAAACTGTTTTTACGGGAACGAGCGGTGAAGGGAAGCTTTCGGTGTCCGAAAATCAGTCAGAGCCAAGCGTTATAGCGCTTGAAAGAGCGCAAGGCGGAAGGGAAAATTATCACATAGCGGTCGGCATCACTGTCAACTCGGTCGAGGACGGCGGCGAGGACTATCAAAAGCCAAATATAAGTATAACGCTTAACTACCAATGCTACGACGGAAGAGACGGCTTAAAAGAATACAGTGTTATCGGAGAGGCTACCGCTGCTTATTCAAAACAGGTAACCTCCGTTATGTCGGTAAACTATCTCAGCGAGACCGGGGATAACTACGAAATGCCGAGCGTTGACGGCAAGCCCTGCATTTATCCGTACGAAAAAATGTATTTTGACGTAAAGTGTGATCTTTCATCGGATATCAAGGTGGAGGACGCGGGAACAGCCGTATTGACTGTTTCGGCGAAAACGCTCAACGGAGCGTCGGTCGATCTTGTGGTCGATGATATACCAAGCTCGGAATATACCGAGGAAAACGGAGAAATCAAGGTAAGCTTTAAGGTTTATGATTCCGGAGTAAACGGCAAATCTTATAATTTCATCTTTTACCTTCTCCCTAGAACCAACGTTGGTGTCGTAACGCTTTCGGTAAGCCTCTCTGGAGAGAATATCTCAATTTACGGAGACAAAGCTGTTAAGGAGAGCTTTTCGGTAAGCGAAGAAATGCGTATCGAAAGTAAGCTCCAATATACGCTTTCGGATAACGGAGCGTATTACGTTGTAACGGGAATCGGTGGAGAAGCCGGCGATAGGATCAGAATTCCCGCTATGCATAAGGGACTAAAAGTTGTTGCAATAGATAAAAACGCCTTTAAAGATGAAAAACACATAAAAGAGGTCATTCTACCCGATACGATTACAAGAATTGATACGTCGGCGTTTAACGGATGTACAAGTCTTCAGAGTATAGTGATTCCAAAATCTGTCTCGACAATGGGACAATATGCATTTTATAACTGTCCGGAGCTTGTGATAAGCTGCGAAACAGAACGGGGATACCATAATTGGAATACGAAATCAGATTGGAAAAACTATAATACGAGCGTGTTTTGGCAAAGCGATTATATATTCAGGCTAAGCCCTGACAAAAAAACGTATGAATTTTACTGCGATACCTTGCATTTTAAAAACGTGTGCGGAATAACAAGGCTCGTGATTCCGGAGACGTATATTGGATATCCTATCTCACGCGTGGTATATTACGGAACAACCGAACAGGACACTATAATGTCGATAAAGATACCGAGCTCGGTTACAAAAATAGATTCCGACGCGTTCAGTTATTATTACGGTTTGTATGAAATAACCGTTGCCGAGGGCAATCCCGTTTATAAAAGCGTAAATAACTGTCTGATAGAGAAGGCAACGAAAAAGCTGATTGTCGGAAGCAATAACAGTGTTATTCCAAACGACGGAAGCGTTGAAATTATAGGAACCCGCGCGTTTTGGAACAGAGACGGACTGAGACGCATAACGCTTCCGGAAACGGTAAAAAAAATAGAAGCAGAGGCTTTTTCTAGTTGCAATGAGCTTACAAGTATAACGGTGCCGATCAGTGTTTCGTATATTGGTCCATCAGCGTTTCAGGGCTGCAGAAAGCTTACGAGCGTAACGGTACCTGTTAGTGTAACTGATATAGGAGCAGAGGCGTTTTACTTTTGCACAGCGCTTACAAGCATAAAATATACGGGCAGCGAGGAGCAGTGGAGGTCGATAACGAAAGGAGTCGATTGGGACACATATGATGATTTCGGTGAAGTTAAAAAAATCGGTTATACGATAACCTATAACTACACAGGGGAGTAACCCCAAAAAACAACTAAATTCCGAAAGGGCTGAGGCAAAAAAGCGTTAGCCCTTTTAAGCTTGCCGTTTTTATTGAATTTGTCGCATAAAAAGTGTAAAAATATTTGTGAAATATCTATAAAAATAATAAAAACCCCTTGCTTTTTTAAAATTATTATGCTATACTAATAGTTAAGTAAGATAACTTACGTAAAATTATTTTTTTAAAGGAGAAATAAAAATATGGCATATTTAGATCCCAATACCGCAAATCAGGAAAAAGCGGCTGTCGATTCCTCCAAAAAGCTCCGTATAGGTATTATCGGAACAGGTTGGATTGCAGAGGCTCACATTGTTTCTTACAAGAAGATGCCCGATGTTGAAATCGTTGCGGGTGCTGACATTGTCCCCGGCAAGGCAGAGGCTTTCTTCAAGAAATTCGGCGTTGAAGGTGTTAAGACCGATTACGCTTCCCACAAGGAAATGCTTGAGGACAAGAGCTTAAAGCTTGACGCGGTTTCTATTTGTACATACAACCGTCAGCACGCAAACTGCGCTATCGATGCTCTTAATGCAGGCGTTAACGTTCTTCTCGAAAAGCCGATGTGCGTAACCCTCGATGAGGCTGTTGCTATCATGAAGGCTGAAAAGGAGACCGGAAAGGTTATTTCCATAGGCTTCCAGCCGCGTCTTGACGCTAACATGCAGAAGATTAAAAAGATCGTTGAAAGCGGCGAGCTCGGAGACATCTACTACATCCAGACAGGTGGCGGACGCCGTCGCGGTATTCCTACCCCCTTCGGAACCACCTTTATCGAGGACAGAACCGCAGGTCTCGGCGCTCTTGCCGACATTGGATGCTACTCCCTTGATATGGTACTTAACGCTATCGGATACCCGAAGCCGCTCACCGTTTCCGGTTATAAGAGCGATTTCTTCGGTAAGTCCAGCACGTACAGCGGCTACCGTCCCGAAAAGAGAGAGGAATATGCAAAGCTCTTCGGAGTTGACGACTTCGCAGCTGCGTTCGTAAGACTTGAGGGCGGTATAATCCTCGACTTCAGAATAGCATGGGCTATGAACATCGACACCCCCGGTGATACCATCATACTCGGTACTAAGGGCGGTCTCCGTATCCCCAGCACCGACTGCTGGAACGGCTCTGTTGGCGGTCCTATGAAGATCTACCACGAGGTAGCGGGCAGCCAGGTTTGCACCGAGATACCGATTATCCCCGAGGATAAGTCCGCAACGCTCTTCGACAAGAAGATCCGTTCCTTCCTCGACGCATGTAAGGGTATCGCTCCGATACCGGTTCCCACCAGCCAGATTATCTACAACCAGGCTATCCTTTCCGGAATCGCAGATTCCGCACGCCTTGGCAAGGAAATCGAAATCAATATCCCCGAGATATAATAGGCTTGTAAAAAACGCGGGTGCGCTCATTAAGGGCGCACCCGTTTTTGCTTTATTAATGGAAACGTTTACGCGCGCATATTGACAAAAGATGTAAAAAGTGTTATACTAAAATCGGTAATTTTTTTGAAAAACGTAAAAGGAGTAAAAAATGCTACTTACCTGTAAATTTTGCGGCGGCGAGCTTGACGTAACGGAAGGCGTTACAATTGCCGAGTGTAAATACTGCCGTACAAAGCAGACACTCCCGAAGGCGGAGGACGACAGTATCCGTAATCTCTTTAACAGAGCGAACTCCCTTCGTCGCAGATGTGAGTTTGACAAAGCGGAGGCTGTTTATGAAAAGATAGTTGAAGCCGCGCCAAACGAATCGGAGGCTTACTACGGACTTGTGCTGTGTAAATACGGTATTGAATACGTAGACGATAAGGCGAGCGGTAAAATGATACCCACCTGCCACAGAGCATCCTACGATTCAATAATCGCGGACGGAGACTTCAAATCCGCTCTTGAATACGCGGATAGCGAGCGTCGCGCTCTTTACGAGGAGCAGGCAAAGGAAATTGACAGAATACAGAAGGATATTCTGGCGCTCGCTCAAAAAGAGGAAAGCTACGACGTTTTTATCTGTTATAAGGAAACCGACGAAAACGGACGTAAAACGCATGATAGCGTTATTGCCAACGATATTTATTACGAGCTGACGGACGCGGGATTTAAGGTCTTTTACGCGGCTATTACCCTCGAAGGCAAGCTCGGACGAGACTATGAGCCGATAATTTTTGCCGCGCTTAACTCTGCAAAGGTTATGCTTGTTATAGGAACAAAAGTCGAATACTTTAATGCGCTTTGGGTTAAAAACGAGTGGTCAAGATACCTGAAAATCATTAAAGAGGACAGAAAAAAACTGCTTATCCCTTGCTACCGTGATATGGACGCTTATGACCTGCCGGACGAGTTTGCGCACCTTCAGGCGCAGGATATGTCTAAGATAGGCTTTGCAAACGACCTCAACCGTGGAATTAAAAAGGTTATGGAGAGCTTTAAGCCGAAGCAGGAAACGGTTGTTAAGGAGATAAAGGAAACAACCGTTATACGGGAGCCTGTTATAAAGGAAACGACGGTGATAAGAGAGCAAGGTGCCGCTCCCACCGCTGTTGTCAGCGGCGTGAACGTTTCGGCGCTGCTTGAACGGGCATTTATGTTCCTTGAGGACGGGGATTTTGAAAAAGCGAATGAGTTTTGTGAGCAGGTTTTAAATCAGGAGCCGAAGAATCCGAGAGCATATCTCGGAAAGCTTATGGCAGAGTTTGGTGTTAAAAGGCAGGAAAATTTAAAAAACTGCGAAAAGCCCTTTGATAGCAGCGGAAACTATAAAAAAGCTGTCCGTTTCGGAGACGAAGCGCTTAAGGCGGAGCTTGACGGATATATAAGCGAGATAAAAGAGAGAAACGAAGCCGCGAGCCGCGAAGAGCGTTATCTTAAGGCTATGGACGATTATAAATCCTATAATCAGACCAGACTTAAAAACGCGATAGAAGTGTTTACTTCCTTGGGTGTCTATAAAGATTCGAGTGAGAAAATCAAAGCCTGTGAGGATAAGATACGCCAGTTAAAGGAAAAGGCGGAAGAGGTGCGCATCTGGAAGGAGCGTGCAGCGGAGGCAGCCCGCGAGGCAGAGCGAATCAAGGAAGCCGAGAGAATAAAGGCTGAGAAGGAAAGGCAGGAAGCGGAGCGTCTTACAAAAGAAAGACAGGCGGAAAGAGCGCGTATTGAAAGAGAAAGACGTAAGAAGCGCAAAAAGAAAATTGCCGTTATTGTAAGCTCAGCCGCTTGTGTCCTTATCGCATTCATAATCGTTCTTAATACCGTTATTGTTCCGAGTGTAAGATACAACAAAGCACTATCTCTTATGAGCGAGTTAAGATATACCGAGGCAATAGCGACGTTTGAGAAGCTGGGTGAATACAAGGACAGCAAGGCGAAGATAGAAGAAAGTATAGAAGCCCGAAAAAATTTGTTTATTTCGCAGTACGGTCAGGAAGCTTACGAGCACCTTGGAATAGTTGAGGTTGGAGGATACGTTAAGCTTGGTAAGTACGATCAGTGGTCATACGATTCCGAGCCGATAGAATGGCTGGTGCTTGATATAAAAGACGGAAAGGCTCTGCTTATCAGCAAATACTCGCTTGACTGCAAAAAATACCATGACTACTACGTGGAAGTAACGTGGGAAACGTGTTCTCTCCGCAGGTGGCTTAATAACGATTTCCTTAACGCGGCGTTTTCCGCCGAGGACAAGGAGTTTATTATGCTTTCCGACGTTCCGGCAGACGCAAATCCCGAGCATAGCACGTCTCCGGGTAAAGCAACGCAGGACTATTTATTCCTGCTCAGTATTTCGGAGGCAAATACATACTTTAGTTCAGAGAAAAGCAGAAGCTGTCAGCCCACGTGGTTTGCCGCAACGCAAGGCGCGCACTATTCAAAAAGCAACAAGGATAGAGGTCATTGGTGGCTCCGTACACCCGGACACAGACAGGATTTTGCTACGTACGTCGGAGACAGCGGTAATATCAGCGAACAGGGTACCAGTGTTACAGGCAACGTGAAAAATATCAGCTCATTCGGAATTCGCCCCGCAATGTGGATAGAAATTAAATAAAAAATACCTTTTTTGAAAGGGAGCTGACGCAAAAGGCGGCTGAGGATTGTTTTAATCCTCGCCGCCTTTTTGTGTAAACGAAAACCACGCGATAGTCGCGTGGTTCAAAAGAGGCTATAGCCGATGAGTAGAAAGCAGATAAAAAGATAAGTGTAAATCTTTTTGTGTGAAAGGCTCCCTCTGGGAGGGACCTGACAGCGAAGCTGACTGAGGGAGAGTGCGTATACATTATGTATTTAATTGGTCTGAAGTAACCAAAAATTTAATAAATCCGCGTTCTCCTTTCGACACGCATTCGCGTGCCACCTTCCTCCCGGAGGAAGGCTTTTGTTAGTAACCCGTTGA
>JAZRDX010000044.1:0-4343 GCA_045660565.1 Eubacteriales bacterium | reverse complement strand
AATTACAAAGGGAGCAGATTGGGATAAATATTATTCTGACGGTTCGGATTTAAAGATAAATTACAAAATAAATTACAGTCATACAGGCGAATAAACACAAAAAAGGAACAGCGTCGTGCTGTTCCTTTTTTATTTCTATGGCAAAATCATAATCTAAGACATTGCTTTATAATACGCTACGGTAAGCTCGGTAACAAGTCCGTAGCTGCGCACACCGGCTGTCTGCCCCTGTGAAACAAGGTAGGAGTTATTTATCTTGTCGCTGACATCAGCCGCCACGCTGTCGGAATATTTCTCGAAAAACTCGGAATACGCCGCTAATTCCCTCTTTATTTCATTCGGAACTGTTGCGGCAAACTCTTTTGCCTTCTCAGCGCTCGCTCTGTAAAGCGCGCTGAAAAGATAGTCAAATATATTAAAATACGCGCTATATTTAATATAACTGTCCTCACTTTCAAGGCAAACGAGAAACGCGACGAAGTTCGCTTCGTCCTCTCTTGCTATCCCACGCTGGTGCGCCATTTCGTGCGCTACCGTAAAGGGTATAACGTAGTCGGGATAATTTACGTTGACGTTAGCTTCGCCCGTAAAATAGGTGTAAACGCCCGAAATGTGGGTATAAGTCATAGGCTCGCTGAGCATTATTTCTTTTACGTTACTGCTAAATCCGTTTAAAAAGACGTATTTTTCCGCCGCGCTTTTATATGCCGCGTTAAGCTTACCGTTAAGAGACGAAAAACCGTACGGCATCACCGAAAGACCGCTTTCCGAGTAATCGGTTTCTTTTATCAAAGCACTGAGCTCCGAGGTAACCGTCGTAAGTGTAACGTAAATGTCGTCCGCGCTCAGCTTCTCTCGGTTAAGCGAAAGCTTATCCTCAAGAGGCGTTCCTCTGTATGCTGTGACAAACGTGAGGACGAATGACGAGTAAAAAAACGTTAAAACGGCGAAAAGCGACGCAAGGAAGCGTATTTGTTTCTTTTTATCGGCTTTTAGCAGCTTTACGGCAAAAAATATTATTAAAAATATCCACACGGGAGAAAGTATGATAAGAATTTCCGCAAATGAAAACGGCAAAATTCCGGTAATTTTCGCAAGTAAAAAGCGGAATCCACTTGCAATTTTAAGATTAAAAAAGTCGGCAAAAGGTACGCTTATTACCGAAATCAGATGAATTACTGCACATACAAACGCCAAAACAGTGAGTACAAGCGCGGGAATAGGGATATATTCTTTTATTTTTTTCATTTTTATAACGTCTCCTTTCATCCGTGTTACGGCAGTTAATTCAGCCGTTCTCCATAAAGAATTTTTTCAATCAGCAGCACTGTGGACTTACTGTATTTCTCGAAACGCTAAGCCTTTTTTCTTCATAACGTCGGTTATATCCTTCGGCAGAGGCGCCACCACCGTTTGTCTTTCCCCACTTATCGGTGAGGTAAAAGAGAGACTGTACGCGTGAAGCGCCTGTCTGTCTATTTCCTCGCTTTTAGTTCCATAAAGTGTATCTCCGAGCACCGGGGCGAAAAGAGACGAGAAATGAACGCGTATCTGGTGGGTTCTGCCGGTATGAAGCTTAATTTTCACAAGTGAAACGCCGCCGCCTTCGGCGAGCTTTTGATATTCGGTAAGCGAATAGTCCGCACCCTCGGAAAACGTAGCCGAAAAGCTCCTTTTTATTATGCTCTTTTCTTCTCTCTTTATATACCCTTCGATTTTACCGCTTTTTTCGACGTCTCCGTCAAGCAGAGCAAGATAAAGCTTTTCAAAATCTCCGTTTTTCTGAGCTTCAGACAGATTTGCCGCATAAAAAGCGTTTTTGGCGATCAGAACCACTCCGCTCGTGTCCTTGTCAAGTCGGTTTATTGCCCGAAAAACGAAGGGGGTTCCGCCTTTTTCGAAATACGCGCATACTCTGTTTGACAGACTGTCATCTCTATGCCCGAAAGAGGTATGCGTAGGCATTCCGCTCGGCTTATTTACCGCTAAAACCGCCTCGTCCTCATATAAAATCTCCGGCATCTCACCGACAGGCAGAACGCACGGATTAACGCTGTCGGCATTATCCTCTATTTTAAGCGTAACAGCGTCTCCTTCTTTTAAAACCGCTCTTACGGTAGCGTTTTTACCGTTAAGCAGTATTCCGTCGGGAATTTTTTTGAGTTTTGTCAGCAAATTGTGAGAAACCTTGCACTCGTTTTTTATAAATTCACGGAGAAGCTTTCCCGAATAACTTTCAGATACATAAAAAGTCATTTTTTGTCTCTTTTTATCAGATAATAGATTTTTATTATATAGAAATAACGTATTTAAACTCAAAACAGTTCTTCGGCTTCTTTCCGAAAAACGATATTTCTTGTTCAAATGCGACAGAAATTTATTTTTTAGGTAGCTTATATTTTGAAAAAGCGCCGCCGTTCCCCTCTTTGTAAAAGGAAATCAAAGCGACGCTGTTTTTTAGTTTTTAACGTTCATTTTAAGATATGCGTTAATAAATCCGTCTATTTCTCCGTCCATTACCGCCTGAATGTTTCCGTCCTCATACCCCGTACGGTTATCCTTCGCTAAGGTATAGGGCATAAATACGTAGGAACGAATCTGGCTTCCCCATTCAATGTTATACTTTGCGCCTTTAATGTCCTCTATCTTTTCAAGATTTTCTCTTATCTTGATTTCAAGAAGCTTTGCCTTAAGCATTTTAAGCGCCGTTTCCTTGTTTTGGAGCTGGCTACGTTCCGTCTGGCATCCGACGACTATACCCGTCGGAAGATGGGTTATACGGATAGCCGAGTCGGTCTTGTTAATGTGCTGACCGCCCGCTCCGCTGGAACGGTGAGCGGTTATTTCAAGCTCGGCGGGGTTAAGCTCGATATTGTTATCGTCGTCAAGCTCAGGCATTACCTCAACCGATGCAAAGGAGGTATGACGTCTGCCAGATGCGTCAAACGGGGAAACGCGAACAAGTCTGTGAACGCCGTTTTCACTTTTAAGATAGCCGTAAGCGTTGGTGCCCTCTATTCTTATGGTCGCGCTCTTTATTCCCGCTTCTTCTCCGTCAAGCCAATCAAGAAGCTTTACGTTAAAATTGTGCTTTTCTCCCCATCTCGTATACATACGGTAAAGCATGAGTGCCCAGTCCTGAGCCTCGGTTCCGCCTGCACCGGGATGAAGCGTAAGTATAGCGTTATTTCCGTCGTACTCACCGGAAAGAAGAATTTCAATTCTCTGTCTTTCCTCGTCCTCCTCGATTTCCGCTACTGCTGCCAGAACCTCGTCGGTAACCGATTCGTCCTCCTCTTCGATTCCCATTTCGGTAAGAACGAGCGTGTCCTCAAGCTTACTTTTAAGCGCCTCGTACGCGCCGACACGTTCCTTTAAGTATTTTATACGTTTAAGTATTGCGCCGGAATCGTCGCGTCCCCAGAAATCAGCTTCAACGGTAAGCTTTTCAAGGTCTTCGGTTTCCGCTTTAAGCTCGTCAAGTCTGAGTGCCGCCGCAAGCTCCTTTATTTCCTCTTCTTTTTGTAAAAGAGTTCTTTTTGCCTCATCAAGTTGAATAATCAAAGATTTAGTCTCCTTTAAGGATAGTTTTATTTCGGACAGCCGTGGCGCAGACAAAGCAGAAGGATTTTGCCGCACCGCTAAGCTGTAAAGGCGTTTGCGGTAGTTAAGAAGTACAGTTACCAAGGTTTCTGCCGCATACGCATAAAAGCATTATTTAATTATTATATCATATTTTTAAAATTTGTAAACACCTTTCAAAAAGATTTTACATTTTAGGAGAATTTTTATTTTGTTTCTTTATCCGTACGGTATATTTTTCGTGCATTTGCAGAAACTGTTTGCAAAATAACCTCGGAGGAAATTCTATGGAGTCAATCTGGACAAAGGACGCGCCGTGCGTAAGCTTTCCATCGCTTGACCGCAGCATAAAAACCGACGTGCTTATAATCGGAGGAGGCATCGCGGGTATTCTCTGCGCCTACAAATTAAAAAACGCAGGAGTAAACTGTACTTTGGTTGAAGCAAACGAGATATGCGGCGGTATAACAAAAGACACCACCGCAAAGATAACGCTTGCACACGGTCTTATTTACCATAAACTGATAAAGCGCTTTGGTGAGGATAAAGCCCGTCTTTACCTCGATGCGCAGTTAAGTGCGTGCAAGGAATATGCCGCGCTTTGCAGTGAAATCGACTGCGATTACGAAAAAAGAGACTCTTACGTCTACTCTCTTACCGACAGTGAAAAGGTAAAAAGAGAAATTTCCGCGCTTAAAGCTCTCGGTGTAAAGGCAGAGCTGTCAGACACAGATGAAATCCCACTCGAAACCGCGGGAGCG
>JAZRDX010000043.1:0-16678 GCA_045660565.1 Eubacteriales bacterium | reverse complement strand
GTAGGGCGGTGCCTTGGTGCCGCCGTTTTTATTTGTTCTGATTTGAACTATTCTTTTTTATATTACTTTTCTTGGTTTCTCCGTGAGAAAAAAGAAAAGTAATCAAAAGAAAAAAGAACCTTTGGTGAAAACTCCCCACCTTATACCGTACTAATGCCGCCAAACCACCACGGGCGGCATTTTTTCAAAATTCGTCTCGGCGAATTTGTGAAAAAAGTAGGCTTTGTTTTTACGTTTTGGGTGGAAATTTTAAGCCTTAGTTTTCCGCTAACCCGACCAAACATCACGGTCGGGTTTTCTAAACAACCAAAAGGTTTGTTTAGAACCGCGGTAGCTTTGTGAAACCGTATTTGCGCGATATTCCGCTGCATCTTACATCTCGGCTATTTGCTACCCGTTATACGTAAAAATTTCCGGCTTTTTCGACGGCGGCTTTCCGTAGTCGTAGTTATTTTTTGCAAAATCGTATCTGTATACGTAAAGGGTATGGCGCGGAGTTTCCTTGCTTTCCTGACCCACGTAGTAGACCTCAAGCTTCATTTCGCTGACGTCGGTAAGCGAAACGTTATCAAACACAAGGCGGCGGTAGGTGTATCCCGTTTTCGATGCCTTAGTATAGGAATACGCAGTATATTTTACGCCGTTATTATCGCGAAGCGCAAATGTATAATACTCACCGTCGGTAATATTTTTTGCGTCAGGGTATTCCGTTTTAAGATACTTTAATGCTCTGTCGTTATATCTGAGCGTTACCTGAAGCTGACCTATCTGCGGCGCGTAGGTTATCGCGCTTACAGAAAACATACTGTCCTCGGATCTTCCGTCTCTGTTGAAGCTCTCCGAGGCGAGAATATGCTGTACGGTAAAGCTCTCCCCATAAGTATTATATCCGTTTTCGGTTATTTCAGTAAATAACATTTTTTTCATAGCCCTCGGCGGCTTCGATGCGATAAGTCTCACCGACATAAGCGCGATAAGTCCGAAAACGAAGCAGACGAAAAATACGGAGAAGGCTTTTTTCAGCACCTTTTTGTATTTCGGCTCGTCAGGTCTCCACTGATCGTCCTCTTTGCCAAATTCATCAAACATTATACGTTTCTCCTTCACGTTTAAAAGCATTATGCGTTTTTTACTCTTTTTATGCTTTATTGTATCATACTTTATTATTTTTTTCAAGTGATTTTTATATATTACCCTTGACATTATATAAATATTCTGTTAAAATTAAACCATCAGCCGCCTTTTTTAAAGGACTTGACCTTAATTTGTTTTTTAGATACAAAACTATATTTTTAACCGCCTCGGAATGGCGGTAGAAAGGACTTTGTTATGTACAAAAGACTGAATGATGCAATAGCAAACAAGGAGGAAAATTACGTCCTCCCCTTTTTCTGGCTTAAGTACGACCACAAGGAGTCTATCGTGGAGGAAATGGACAAATTTGTAAAATGCGGAGTAAGATCGCTCTGCGTTGAGGCAAGACCTTATTCCACGTTTGCCAAAGAACCGTGGTTTTCCGAAATGGATATTATAATGGAAGAAGCAGAAAAGCGCGGTCTTACCGTATGGGTGCTCGATGACGACCACTTCCCGACGGGACACTGTGCAGGTGAGATCAAAAAACGCCCCGAACTTCGCCGTTGGCAGATCATCGAACGCCACGTCGACGTATGCGGACCTATGACCGACGCCTCGCTCATAATACCTTATTTGGTCGGACACGAGCAGTACGATGAAAGCTCCGAAGAAAATAAGCTTTTCGGAGTATACATGTACAAAAGAGACGAAACCGGCACCGGCGTTTCGCCGGAAAGCGCGGTGTACCTTAATGACTGTATAAAGGACGGTATGCTTTATCTTGATATACCCGAAGGCTGTTACAGAGTATTTTTCTTTTATAAAACACGTCTCGGTCTCCGCGATATATACAACGAATACATGGACTTCTTTAATCCGGAAGCTATCGACCTCTACATAAACACCGTTCACGAGGCGCATTACAAGAGATACGGAGATAAATTCGGAACGGTATTCAAAGGGTTCTTCTCCGACGAGCCGTGCTTTGGTAACACCCTTGTAGGCCCTGATTTCAGCGGTGCTAACTTCGGGTATAACGTACGGGTAGGTATGCCCGGATTTGCGTACCCGTGGGGAGACGTTATCCTTGAAAAGCTTAACGCAAAGTACGGCGGAGACGCCGCAAAATATCTCCCCGCGCTTTGGTTTGATATGGGTAATATCACCGCTGAGATGAGATATAATTATATGGACGCAATAACCTCCACCTACCGCGACAACTTCACACGCCGCGTCGGAGATTGGTGCCGCGCACACGGCGTTCAGTACATAGGACATATAATCGAGGATATGAACTGTAGCGGACGGACGAGCTACGGTCCCGGTCATTACTTCAGAGCTCTTGACGGTCAGGATATGAGCGGAGTTGACGTTGTTTTACAGCAGATACTGCCCGGCTTTACCGAGCTTATCCACACGAGCTCCACGATGGGCAACGCGGCGGATCCCGCTTTCTTCAACTACGTTCTCGCAAAGCTCGGCTCCTCTATGGCTCACATCAATCCCCAAAACGAAGGAAGAGCGATGTGCGAGGTATTCGGAGCATACGGCTGGGCGGCGGACGTAAGACTTATGAAATTCCTTATGGACCACATGCTGGTACGCGGTATAAACAGGTTTGTTCCTCACGCATTTTCTCCCGATTTCCCGAACAGAGACTGTCCTCCGCACTTCGGCGCGGCAGAGGGGGTTACCGATCCTCAGTACAAGGCGTTTACCGAGCTTATGGGCTACACGAACAAGGTTTCCCACATACTTGCCGGCGGAAAGCACATATGCCATACTGCCGTTCTTTACCACGCCGAATCAGAGTGGATGAATAAGTACGATACCGCTATGCTGACCGAGGTCCCCGCAAAGCTTCTTTACGACGCGCACATCGACTTTGACATAGTCCCCTGCGACTGCTTTACCGGTACGGGTAACTCCGTAATGCCCCTCTTTAAAATCGAAAGACTTGGAGCTTTCTCGATAAACGGCAGAGAATACACCTGCTTCGTCATTCCCGAGGCAGAGCTGCTTGCGCCCGGTATGGACAAGGCCATTGAAACGCTCCGCGCACACGGTGTAACCGTCCTCAGAATGGGCGAGAACGCAGACGCGGAAAACCTCGTTTCACTTGCCAAAGCGGCTACTCCCGACGACGTTCTTATCAAAAAGGAAGCGGGAAAGCCCTCCGACCTTTACATAAGACACTGCCATTACGCTGACGGCGAAAGCGATATTTATATGTTCGTAAACGAATCCATTACCGACGAGATAGAATTCACCGCTACATTCTCCTCGGCAAGAGCGACAAAGGGTACCCTTTACGACTTTGCAAGTGGGGAGGGGTATGCGATTTCGCTTGATGAAAACAAGTCTGTCCGCTTAAAGCTCGAAAAATATCAGTCCTTTGTATTGGTGCTTGACGGAGACTGCGGAGATCTTCCGAAATACGGAATTTCCGCGCCTACGGGTGAGCTGAAATGCAATTTTAAGATAGAAACCGCCCCCTATAACGATATAGAAAATTATACTGTTTTCGCGGAGAACGTTCCCTCGGATAATCTTCCGAACATAACCGGTGCTTGCGGAATACCCGACTTCTCCGGAGTTATAAGATACACGGCGCAGCTTGACGAAATCAAGGGACAAAAGCTTATTCTCAGCGAGGTAGGTTCTTCCGCCGAGGTGTGGCTTAACGGCAAAAACCTCGGTATCAAATACTCTTATCCCTACGTATTTGATATTAAGGATGCGGTAAAGGACGGAGAAAACACCCTTGTAATCGAGGTTTCAAACACCCTTGCAAATACGGTAAAAGACTATTTCTCAAAATTCCTCATCATTCCTCGCAGCGGTCTTTTCGGTCCTATTTTAACAAAGTAATTTCATAAAATCAGCTAAACAGGGTAGGTCTTTAACGGCTTACCCTTTTTTACCGCTTTCTTTTAAATTTGTTAAATTAAAATTTTAACGTTAACACTTGACAATATATTAAATATTTGTTATTATATAGTGTAACATTATTTTGCGCGTGTTTATTTTTTTATCATTTAAGGAGAATCACAAAATGCAGTACCGTATTTCTGACAAGCTTAAAAGCTTAAAGCCCTCGGCTATAAGAGAAATCTTCAAAAGTCTTACCAACCCCGAAATTATCGCCTTTGCGGCAGGAAACCCCGCGGCAGAGTCGTTCCCGTCGGAGTTTATAGAAAAAAGCTGTGCAAAAATTCTCAGCAAAAGCGCTATAACCGCGCTTCAGTACAACATAACTGAGGGATATCCGCCGCTCCGCGCCGCAGTCAAAGAGCGCCTTTCAACCGCGTTCGGTATCGGAAAGGATTTTGACGAGACGATAATCACGTCGGGCGGTCAGCAGGGAATAGAGCTTGCCTGCAAGGTTATGTGCAACGAGGGCGACGTTATCATAGCGGAGAATCCGAGCTTTATCGGCGCACTTAACGCTTTCCGTTCAAACGGCGCGAAGATCGTAGGCGTCGAAATGGATAACGACGGCATGGACACCGACGCGCTCGAAGAAGCGCTAAAGGCTAACCCGAACGCAAAGCTTATTTACGTTATTCCCACCTTCCAGAACCCGATGGGAATAACCACGTCAAAGGAAAAAAGAGAAAAAATCTACGCACTTGCCAAAAAATACGGTGTTCTTATCCTTGAGGACAATCCGTACGGCGAGCTTCGTTTCTCGGGAGATGACGTTCCCACGATAAAGAGCATGGACGAGGACGGACTGGTTATATACAGCGGCTCCTACTCCAAGGTTCTTTCCTCGGGAATGAGAATCGGCTTCCTCGTTGCTCCGAAGGAGGTTATGTCAAAGGTGGTCGTTGCAAAGCAGGTCGAGGACGTTCACACAAACATTCTCTGCCAGATGATATGCGAGGACTTCGTTACGAGCGACGAGTATCTTCCGCACCTTGACAAGATCCGCGCCCTTTACAAGAGAAAGTGCGCAGTTATGCTTGACGAGATGGATAAGTGCTTTCCGAAAAGCGTAAAGTACACCCGTCCCGACGGAGGTCTTTTCCTCTGGTGTACGCTTCCCGAGGGAATAGAGCTTAACGACTTCGTCAAGAAGGCTCTGGAGAAAAAGGTAGCGGTCGTTCCCGGTACGGCGTTCAACTGCGATACCGAGGCACCGTCCAACGCGTTCAGACTTAACTACTCAACTCCGTCCGAGGAGCAGATAGTAAGAGGAATACAGATTCTCGGAAAGCTTCTTTACGAAATGGTCGGGTAGCACCCGCCGGCAAATAGCCGTGATGTAAACACCTTAGAAAAACCAAAACAAGGCGGTTTTGCAAAATATTGGGTGAGAAAACACACCAAGCGTCGCTAAAGTTGTTCAAAAACATGAAAAACAATATCCCCCTTGTCTTTTTATTTTGCATTTATCAGAAAGGTACTTAAAAAAGTGGACAACAACATTATCATTCCAAAGAAAACAATATTTTCGGGAGTTCAGCCGAGCGGAAACCTGACGATAGGAAACTATCTCGGAGCTATAAAAAACTGGACCACCCTTCAGGACGAATACAACTGCATATACTGCGTCGTAGATATGCACGCTATAACGGTACGCCAGGTACCGGCGGACCTTCGCCGCAGAACCTACGAAACCCTTGCGGTTTACATAGCGGCAGGTCTTGATCCCGAAAAGAACACCCTTTTCGTACAGAGCCACGTTCCGCAGCACGCAGTTCTCGCGTGGGACCTCGGCTGCTTTACCATGTTTGGCGAGCTTAACCGCATGACACAGTTCAAGGACAAGAGCCGCTCAAACGCCGACAATATAAACGCAGGTCTTTTCACCTATCCCGTGCTTATGGCGGCAGACATTCTTCTCTACAAAGCCGACCTCGTTCCCGTAGGCTCCGACCAGAAGCAGCATCTTGAGCTTGCGCGCGATATAGCGACGAGATTTAACGGAACGTTCAGCGATACCTTCCCCGTTCCCGAAGGATATATCCCGAAAACGGGTATGCGCATTATGTCGCTTGCCGATCCGACAAAGAAGATGAGCAAATCCGACGCAAACCCCAATGCCTCGGTCGCTATTCTTGATTCAAAGGACGATATAATCAGAAAGTTCAAAAGAGCGGTAACCGACTCGGATACCGTTGTGCGTTACGCAGAGGGTAAGGACGGAATAAACAATCTTATGAGTATATATTCCTGCTTTACCGGAAAAACGTTCGAGGATATCGAAAAAGAGTTTGACGGCAAGGGCTACGGAGACTTCAAACTCGCGGTAGGCGAAACCGTTGCCGACTCTCTTGCTCCCTTAAGAGAAAAATTCGATGCACTTATGAAAGACAAGGCTTATCTTGAAAGCGTTATGCGCAGCGGCGCGGAAACAGCTTCAAGAATCGCCGCGAAAACGATAGCAAAGGTACACAAAAAGCTTGGCTTTGTGGGAATATAACGTTAGCTGAGCGCCTGTAAGAGCTTTTGAGAAAGACGCGGTCCTTCTCATTAAGAAAAGAGCCTCATCTAACGAAAAATCCGACAGTTTTGCATTTTATTAACTTGCAAAGGAGCGTAAAAATTTTGGAAATAAGAGTAATTATAGCCGCTTTGGTAGCGGCAGTGTCAGCTTTCCTTCTCACATTCGGAGTTAGAAAGCTCTCCCCGATACTCGGCTTTATGGACATTCCAAAGGACGACAGAAGAATGCACGAGACAGCGGTTCCGCGAGCGGGTGGAGTTGCCGTATACATAGCGTTTCTTATCGCTATGTGCATAACGGGACTCTGGGAGCTTCTTCTCCCCTATGCCGTATGCGGATTTATCATAATAGCGGTAGGTCTTGCCGACGATAAGATTTCGATAAGTCCTAAGACAAAGCTCGTCGTTCAGGCTCTCGCCGGCGCCGTATTATGTCTGTTCGGAATAACCGTCGAGGAGCTTTCCTTTTTCGGCTTTGAGTTTAGTCTCGGCTGGGCGGCGTATCCGCTTACCGTTATATGGGTTATCGCAATAACGAATGTCTTTAACTTAATCGACGGTCTTGACGGTCTTTGCTGCGGCCTCTCTATAATCGGAGCGGGAGCGATAGGGCTGCTCGCTTACTTTGACGGCAACACGGAGCTTATCATCTGCTCACTTATCTTTGTTGCGTCGTGCGTCGGGTTTTTACCGCACAATGCCCATAGAGCAAAAATCTTTATAGGCGACAGCGGAGCTATGCTCTGCGGATTCACCCTGGCGGCTCTTTCCTGCCAGACGGTTTTTGAATCGAGAATGTCGGTTCCCTCTCTTACGGCTATCGTAATTTTCGGAATACCGCTCTTTGACGCCGTCTTTGCGGTCATCCGCCGTATAATAGGCAAAAGCAACATATTTATAGGAGATAAAAAGCACGTTCACCACAGACTGAGCGCGCGTTACGGACACAGAAACGCGGTTATTCTTCTTTACGTCGGAGCGCTTCTTCTCGGCGGAATCGCGATTTTAATGGGCGCCTCTCTCGTATGCGAGATAATAGCGGTGATCTTAGCTCTGCTCGTTTTAGCTTACGCTATCGTCAGATTTGGAATATACAAGGGCTGAAAATCGCTGTAAATTTTAAAAGCGGTTATTTTCACATCGGTTATCTAAAAGCTTAGTTTAAATTATCTACCGAATTTTGAAAGGAATCAATCTATGGAATGGCTTAACGCAGTTTGGCAGGATATATGCACAGAAGCGCCTTATCTGCTCAGAATTCTTGTTGCCGCCCTATGCGGAGGCGCGATAGGAATAGAACGAACGCTCCGCCAGAAGGACGCGGGCTTCCGCACTCACGTAATAGTCGCTCTCGGAGCGTCTCTTATGACTATCGTTTCAAAATACGGATTTTTTGATCTCGTTGACACCGGAATTTCCGCCGACGCAACGAGAATCGCCTCCAACATCATAACCGGAATTTCCTTCCTCGGCGCGGGAATGATTTTCGTCAAGGGCGCAAACATAAAAGGTCTTACCACCGCCGCGGGAGTTTGGGCAACCGCCGCCGTGTCTATGGCGCTCGGTGCCGGACTGTATTTTACGGGTATACTTTCAACCGTAATTATAATTTTTATCCAGGTGCTTTTTCACACATTTCTTATCGGATTTGACAAGGTTCTTTCCAACGATAAAACCACCGAGCTTGTAATAACGCTCACTCACAGCATAGAGACGGTAGAAAAAATCAAAGCCTCTCTTTCCGAGCACGGATTTTCCATAGTAAGCGGAAAAACGGAGCTTAGCGGAGACGGAAAAATGACGCTTTCTCTTTCGGTAAAGGGCGACAAAACCGCCTCTATAGACGAAGCCATGGCGCTTCTTTCCAATGAAAACATAAAATACGTTTCATTTTAACACGTAAAGACAAATAAAGAGGTAAATCTATGAAAAAAATCACAAGAGTACTTGCGCTTTTACTTATTTTCACGATGCTGTTCCCTCTCGTTTCCTGTAAAAAAGACAAGGACGACGAAAAGGACGGTGGAAACGACTGGAACCCATACCCGTACGAAAATCTCGGAGACTATCTTACCCTCCCCGATTACAAAAGCTTCACGATAAGCCAGGCGTATATCGATAGTGAAATAAACCTGATTTTAGCCGCCCTTTTCGACGATCAGGACCTTTACGTTGACGTCAAGACGGAACGCGCGTCAAAAGAGTGGGACAGAGTAACGCTGGAATTTTCAAGCGTTGTTATCGGAGATGAGACGGTTTTCCCCCTTCCCGAGGATCCGGAAGGCGGCGATGATACACAAAAAAAGCCGAACACTCTTGAATTTACCATAGGAACACATACCACTATCGCAGAGCTCGAAAACGCCGCCGTGGGAATAAAGCTTAACGAGGAAAAAGAGCTTACTTTTACCTTCTCCGCTGACTACAAGAGCAATCCCGACTACGCCGGAAAGACGGCAACCCTTAAATTTAAGCTCATTACGCTTCAGGAGCCGCCGGAGCTTACAGACGACCTTTGCTATCGCTACACGTCATACGTAAACCCCGAAATCATGTGCGAGGCATTCGAGCAGGAGATCATATACGCGAATTTCTGGAACGAAATGCTGGAAAAATCGGTACTTAAGGCAAAGCCCGAAAAGGAATATAACGAATATTATAACTGGTTCGTCGACATTTTCAAGACCTACGCAAAGAGCAACAACAAAACGCTTGAGGAATACGTAACCACCGACGGTAAAAACCACCCCTCTATGGGACTCTACGACGGCATCACAATGGATGAGTTTTACGCTCTTGCCACCGCGTATGCCGACGACAACCTTAAAAACGACCTGCTACTCCATTCGCTTATAAGAGCCGAGGGGCTGGAGACTTCGGGCGGACTCTACGACGCCGCGCAGAGACAGCTTCTGCTCTCTTACGGTGTAGGCTACACCATTGATTCTCTTATAGCGCAGCACGGCAAGGACCAGATAATCACCAGCATAATGGACATTCAGGTACGCAGACGCATTTTGACCTACGTAACAAAAACAGCGTAATTAAATGCAAAATGTAAAAATGTAATCCAAAAAAGAGGTAATAACAAAATGGCAAAGCTTATGAACCCCCCGCAAAAGAAAACATACACCGAGTTCAAGAAAAAGAAACAGCCCTTCGATTTTCAAAAGCACAAAAAACTTATAATCCTCATTTCTTCTCTGCTTTTGGCGACACTTGTCCTTTCGATAGGGCTCGGAATATTCCTTAACTGGTATTTCGTCGACACAAAATATGACAGTCCGTTCTTCAAGAGCCGTGTCGTACTCCCCGATTTCAGTACACTTGGCATAACGAAGGAAGCGGTTGACAAATCCTTTGAATATCAGAAAAAATCATTCCTGCGCTCACATTCAACCTTTACACCGGTTACCGAAGGAGAGATACTCGAAGGATACAACGTAACGGTTGACGGAATAGGCTATTTCGTTACCGACGGCGTTGTCGAAACCACCCCGTACTCGGGCAGCAAGCTTGACGACTACGAAATAACCGACGTCGGAAATCATGTAACCGAGTCAGGTGCATCATTCTTCCCCGAGATCCAGCAGGCAGTTATAGGTAAAAGCGTTAAGGAAGGCACTAAGACAACCGCGGAGCTTAAGTACAAGGACGATTACAGCATCGAGGAGCTTAAAGGCAAGACGATGCGCTTTGAAATCACTATTGTAAGCGTTACCAAAACCAATGCCCCGGATTACACCGATGCGTTTGTTAAGTCGAAAACCGGATTCGATACCGTCGCAGCTTATGAAAAGGCGCTTCGCGAGATGGTCGAAAGAGAGCTTATCTGGTCTACCATCGTATCAAAAACCGAGATAAAGAAATACCCGAAAAAGTTCATAAAGTACTATTCAAACGAATTTGACAGCTATTATCAGGACAAAATGCTAGCCGATAACCTCACCTTCCCCCAGCTTCTTTCGGCTCTCGGCCTTAAGGACGAAAACGAGTACAACGACGCTATGCTTAACTATGCGCAGGGCGTTGTAAAAGAGGAAATGATACTTTACAGAATAGTAAAGGACGAAAAGATCCGCGTTTCAAAAGCGGAATACCAAAAAGAGCTTGAAAGACTTGCAGGTGAAAACGGATACTCCGACAAGGTTGACGAATTTGAAGAAGGCTACGGAAAGGACGTTATCCGCCGCACCGTGCTCTGGGATAAGCTCAAAGATCATCTCAGAAAAAATATTACGATTAGCGGTTAACAAACCGGCGGATACCGAATACACCAAATTCTATTTAGTATCAGGAGAAACAGTATGTTTAAATACGCTACCCCCGAAGATTGCGGTGTTTCGTCGAAGAACGTAAAAAAATACGTTTCCATTCTTGAGAAATACGGTCTTTCCACCCATAACGTAATAATGGCAAGGGGAGATAAAATCTTCTTTGAGCAGTACTGGGAGCCGTTTAACGCAAGCTTTACGCACAGACTGTATTCCGTTACAAAAAGCTTTGTCTCGATAGCCATCGGCTTTCTCATTGACGAAAACAAGGTTTCACTTGACGGCAGAATAGTCGATTACTTTAAGGACGACGCTTCCGAAAGCGTTATAAAAAACGTAAAAGAACAGACGATTCGCGATATGCTTATGATGAGCACCGGTTTTATGCTCAACCGAGGAAGCTGGTTTGTCGACAAGGGAGACAGAGTTAAATTTTATTTTGACAAAAGCTCAGGTAATATAGACACCGCAAGAGACAAAAGCAAAATCCCCGGCTCCTTTTTTGAATACGACAGCAACGGTTCCTTTATTTTATGCGCTCTCGTCGAGCGCGTTTCCGGGAAAACGCTTGTACAGTACCTACGCGAAAAGCTGTTTGACAAAATCGGGGTATCCGATACTGTTCACTGTTTAAAATGCCCCGGCGGACACTCCTGGGGCGACTCCGCGCTTCTGTCTACTCCGCTTGACCTTTTAAAGGTTGCCCGTTTTACGCTCAACTACGGAAGCTGGAACGGCGAGCAGCTTTTATCAAGGGAATATTTACAGAACGCAACCGCGTCTCTTATTGACACTTCTGCGGACGGGCTCGTTTCCTACCGTTCCTTCGGCTACGGATACCAGATATGGAAAACCTGGCAGGACAGCTTCTTCTTTAACGGAATGGGCTGTCAGTTTGCGATCTGCGTTCCGCACAAGGATATGATTCTTATTTATAACGGAGACAACCAGGGTAACACGGAAGCTAAATCGGTCATTATAGACAGATTTTTTGAGGAGATAGTTGATACCGCGTCAGACGTACCGCTTCCCGAGGATAAAGAGGCGCAGACGGAGCTTAAGGAATACTGCAAAGGGCTTAAGCTTTACTGTCTTGAAGGAAAGGCTTTCTCCGAGACGGCGTCGCTTGTCAGCGGAAAGGAATATACTCTTGAAAATAACCCGATGGGTATTACTAAGGTCAAATTCACGTTTGACGGAGACAGGGGTGTATTTGAATACACCAATCCGCGAGGCGACAAAAAGCTTCCGTTCGGTATATGCAAGAACTTTTTCACGAAATTCCCCGAAAGCTATTCCGACGAGGTCGGCTCCCACATAAAGGACGGACACGAATACGATTCAGCCATATCGGCTGCGTGGCGAGAGGATAATCTTCTCGGAATAATGGTACAGGCAATAGACGAATATTTCGGACGGCTTTATTTCGCTGTACGCTTCTTCCCCGACGGAAGAATAGCTATTCAGTGTACAAAAACCGCCGAGGACTTTTTCCACGGATACAGCGGCTATGCCGCCGGCCGGGCAACCGCCCGGTAGGTTGTGGCGACGGCGGGTAGCACCAGCTGGCGTATGGCGACGGCGGGTAGCACCCGCTGGCGCACGGCGACGGTGATGTTTGAGCATACACACCGAGCGTCGCTAAGCCGGGCAACCGCCCGGAGGGGAAATGGCGACATGTAACATGTGCGAACACACCGAATGTCGCTAAGGCAAGGCTTTGAGGAAAGATAAATATTTATTTGTAGGGGAGGATATTATCCTCCCGTCAGGCAAGCGCCTGCACTCACATGGCGACAAAATATCTTGTGCAATCACGTAAGCAATTTACTTATTACTTAAGCTACCGTATAACAAATTTAAACATTCTCTAAGGGTATATATGGGAGGGAAAAATGGGATTTACAGATAAATCTGAATGGATATGGCTTAGCGAGCCACAACAAAACGACTCCTACGCTGAATTTTCAGCTGAATTTAACTACACGGAAAAGCCCCTGTTTATACGCATTTCCGCCGACTCAAACTACATGCTCTGCATAAACGGTGCGTTTGTAAACAGCGGTCAGTATCCCGATTTTCCTTATTACAAGGTCTACGACGAATTTGAAATAAGCGATTACTGCAAAAAAGGCGTCAACAGTATTTCCGTTACCGTATGGTATTACGGAGACATGAATATGTCATACTACCCCGGAAACGCCGCTGTTCGCTACGAAATATTCGACGATAGCGGAGAGCTTGTCTGTTATACGGCGGAGGGTATGCCTTGCAGAAAGCTTAATACTTACGAAAACGGTCGCAGAAAAAACATAACGAGTCAGCTCGGATTCGGATACGCGTATGACTTCACAAAGGAAGCCTTGCTTCCGAAATTTTCCCCGAGCCGTAGGGTAGAGCAAAAGCTTCCTTTATATAAAAGACCTATCGAAAAGCTTACTGTCGAAACGCGCATTCCGTCCACCCTTGTAACGAGCGAAGAAAACCTTCTCATATTCGACCTCGGACGCGAGGAGGTCGGATATCTGACCTTTAAAATCCTCTCCGAGAAAGTGCAGACGGTCAATATCGCTTACGGCGAGCATTTAGACGACGGACGTGTACGGAGAATAATCGGAGATCGCGATTTCAGCTTTGATTTTACACTTAAAGAGGGTGTTAACGAGTACGTAAACTATTTCAGACGGCTTGGGCTTCGTTACCTCGAAATAACGTTCAGCGCACCCCTGACGGTAGAATACCTTTCGGTGCTTCCCACCGTTTATCCGCTAAGCAAGGTGGAAAAACGTTTTGAAAGCGAACTTCACCAAAGAATTTACGACGTATCGGTAAGAACGCTTGAGCTTTGTATGCACGACCACTATGAGGACTGCCCGTGGCGCGAGCAGGCGCTCTACGCAATGGACGGAAGAAACCAGATTGTCTGCGGTTACTATGCGTTTAACGAATTTCAGTTTCCGAGAGCAACCCTCTACCTTATGAGTAAGGACGACAGAGAGGACGGACTGCTCTCGATATGTACCCCGACACAGCTTGATTTGACCATTCCCTCGTTCTCGCTTCACTACTTTACCGAAATTTACGAATACAGCGTGTATTCAAAGGACCTCACCCTTGCAAAAGAGGTTTTACCTAAGCTTAAGTCAGTGCTTCAGGTATTCCTTGACAATATGAAGAACGGACTCGTTCCGCGTTTCCCGGATAAATGCCACTGGAACTTCTACGAATGGGCGGATAACCTTGCGGACTCGCCGAGACAGATAGGAAGCACGCTTACCGACGCGACACTTAACATGCTTCTTTCCATAGCGCTTTCAAATATGCAAAAAATATGTGAGCTTGTCGGAGAAAAAGCGGATTACACCCCCATTATCGAGGAGCTTAACAAGAAAATAAACGAGGTCTTTTTCGATAAAACCGACGGTCTTTACTACGACGACACGACGAAAACCACAAAAAGCGAGCTTGTAAACGCTCTTGCTATTCTTTCGGGAGCGGCTGACGGAGAAAAAGCCGAGAAAATCTCTGCCGTACTTGCGAGCGAAAATTCTCTTACAAAGATAACCCTCAGCATGGCTTGCTTCAAATATGACGCGCTGCTTAAGGTAGACAAAGAAAACTACAAGGACTACGTAATAAAAAGTATTGAAAACCGATACCTTCCCCAGCTTAACGCAGGCGCGACCGCTTTCTGGGAAACCGACCTCGGAGCGGCAGATTTCTACGGTGCCGGAAGCATGTGCCACGGCTGGAGCGCGATGCCGATATACTATTTTAATATCCTTGCGGATTAAATGCAAAGTGCAAAATTAATAATGAAGAATTACGTCAGCGAAACGGAGATAAAATAAAATGGAAAGAGTATCTAAAGAAAACTATTACCTCGACATAGCACAGACGGTTGCGACGAGAAGCACCTGTCTGCGTAAATCCTTCGGAGCAATAATCGTAAAAAACGATACCATCGTTTCCACCGGTTATAACGGCGCGCCGAGAGGAAGAAAAAACTGCAGCGACATCTGTTCCTGCATAAGAGACGAGCTTAACATACCGCGCGGAGAACGCTACGAGCTTTGCCGCTCGGTTCATTCCGAGGCTAACGCTATAATTGCCGCGAGCCGCGACCAGATGCTCGGCTCAACCCTTTATATGGCTTGTCTTGACTCGAAAACGGGCGAGCTTGTCGCGGGTACCAACAGCTGCGCTATGTGTAAAAGAATGATAATTAACGCGGGAATAGACAAGGTCGTTATAAGAAACACTCCCGAGGACTTCAAGGTAGTTAACGTCTCCGACTGGATAGAGGACGACGACAGCCTTACCGGTCGCCGCGGATATTAAATCACAAGACACACCCTATATTGCGTTAATATTTTTCAAGCTCAAATTAAATAGGAGAAACTAAACGGCTCCTTTGTGTAAAGGGAGCTCCGCCGAAGGCGGTGAGGGCTTGTTTTTACACAAATATAAAACCTCGCCTTACATGCGGCAGAACGGAAAGACAAAATGGCTAAAAAATACAAAAACACAGTACATAAAAACCCCTTTCGCGAGGACAGACCTAAAAAGAACGTTCCGTGGAAGCTTATAGCGGTTATTGCCGCTGTACTCGCGCTTATTCTGATACTTACCTTGGTTATTGACGCGATTTTCGGTGTCAGAAAGTTTAAGCTCGTTTCGGGCGGAGGCTTTTATGACAATCGAAGCGGTATCACCTATCACCTGGCGCCGCTCTGCTATCAGCCGGTAACCATTGTCAAACGGGAAAACAACCCCAATAAGGACGTTTACGCAAAATATAAGGATACGAAATTTTATAAGGTAAAGGACGTTTCTGCCGATAAAATGATAACAACGGCGTACGACGGACTTTACGAGATATACTATAATAAGGAACACCCCCTGCCCTCTCTTTTCCAGATGAACGCAAACTCTGCGATAGTCTGCGACGTCGGAACGCTCGTCGTTCCGGTGGGTATGATAGATAACGAGGCCGTGAGCGGTCTTTTAAATCTTCTTAAAGACGAAACGCTCTACTGCGACTACCCCATTGACAGCGTTGACGTAAACAGCATAAAATATATCTATTTCACAAGCCCTGACTATCCGCATCTTTACTACTACGTCCACTATGTTAAAACGACGGACGGCACACGTTACTTATATGACAGCTCCTACGAAAGATGCGTTCCGATAGGAGACCTGCTGATAGATTCTTTTAATTAAGCTCTTATAAAACCGAGTGTCTTAGGACGAACCGCTCCTATAACTTTAACACAAGACTAAAATTTGTTTATAAGGATAAAACATGGAAAACTCAGTTACCGAAAAACACGATTTCAGTAAATTTTTAGAAAAGCCGATTAAAACCGGAGACGGAGAAGCCCATACGCGTGTACTTTTTATCTGTTCCGGTAACACCTGTCGCAGTCCTATGGCGGCGGCTGTGCTTAACGCACTCGGCAAGGGTAAATATAAAGCTTTCTCTGCCGGAATCTCCGCGTTTCACGGAGACGGCATCTCCGAGGACGCCGCGCAGGCTCTTGAAAACGCGGGTATTTCAAGCACCGACGGTAACGACTACAAAAACCACGTATCAAGACCTGTAACCGAGGAGCTTTTAACGGAATGCGACAAAGCGGTCGCGATAAGCTCACGGCATCTTATGGCTCTGCTTTACGCTTTTCCCTCTTACGCGGATAAGCTTGCCGTAATGAAAAAGGATATTTCCGATCCGTATATGCTCGGAATAGACGAATACGAAAAATGTCTCTCCGAAATTACAGAATGTATAAAGGATATGTTTTCGCTATGAACGGTTACACGTTAAGAGCCGCAACCCCCGACGATATTAATGCGATACTTGATATAGA
>JAZRDX010000042.1:0-1787 GCA_045660565.1 Eubacteriales bacterium | reverse complement strand
ATAATACAGTCAAGATATATAAAAAAACAGCCGACACTTGCCGAAACGGCGGTTAAATATGCGGACAGCGTTCTTGAATTTCAGCCGGGAACAAAGCAGGCATATAGCGCGACTTGGGCATTTGACGTCCTTGCGAGAGTTATCGAGATAGTGTCAGGTCAGGAATATTTTGAGTATTTAAAGAAAAACATATTCGATCCGCTCGGAATGGTTGATACCACCTACTGTCCCGAGGGAGATCAGATTACACGTACCGTTGATTTTTGCACCCGTACCGAAAACGGGATCGTTAAAAATAACATTTCTCCGCAGGTAGGCTTCGGTAGCTTCGGTGCGCCGCTTGCCGGCGGTGGTGCGGGACTTTTTTCAACCATCTCCGATTACTCTAAATTCGCAAGAATGCTGCTCCGCGGCGGAGAGCTTGACGGCGTAAGAATACTGGAAAAATCCACGGTTGACCTTATGAAAATTAACCAAACGGTAAATACCCCGTCCGGAAAAACGGAGACTTCGTGGGGGCTTTCGATGTTCGTTCGCCGTGAAAACGACTTTTTACCAAACGGTACCTTTGGCTGGAGCGGGGCGTACGGAGTGCATTTTTGGGTTGACATCGAAAGAGGTGTTACCTGTATTTACATGATGAATTTGGCAAACGCGGGCGGTGCGGGAGAGCCTTCCGCTCATGAGTTTGAGCGCGACGTTATGTCGGGAATAAAAAGCGAATAAGAAACTGCGGGGCTCTCCGATTCCGGAGAGCCTTTTGGGATTTAACTGTAAAAAGCGCGGTTGCGGTCCGTTTAACGGCGCCCGAAATATGTATAAAGAGTAAAATTATTGTTTTTAATAATTTAAATAAAGTAAATGCTCTTGAAAAGTTCCTGACGTGCGTGTATAATTAAGTAACGTAAAGATTTAAATGCGATGATCGAAAACAAGTAGAGAAGTCTGCACATTCCAGAGAGCCGTCGGACGCTGTGAGACGGTATGCAAAGGCTTTATCGAATACATTTCGGGAGCAGTCCGCCGAACAGAAAGCGGGAGCGGAATAACGCGTTAAGCGAGAAGCTTACATAGTCCTATGCAAAGGAACGGCGTTTTAAAGCACCGCGGTTTTAGTAGAACGGAACGGGAGACCGCCGTTAAAAGGTCAGAGCGTATAATGCGCTTATGAGGTCAAGGTCGTAAGGCTTTGATAAACACGAGGTGGTACAGCGAAATTTTCGCCCTCTGTAAAACGGACGTCGTTTTACGGAAGGGCTTTTTGTTTTTATAAACGTCGTTCACGTGTGCCGCGGAGCCGTTTTATAAAAAAGGCATAGTCTCCGTGTACCGCCGTTAATAAAGAAAAAAGCTTTTGACAAAGGAAAGGAATGGTCAAAAATGATAATTACAGAGCTTCTTGAAAGGAACGCAAGACTTCACCCGACGGACGTAAGCCTTGTGGAAATCAACCCGACTAAGCGTCCCGAGGACCACGTAACCTGGAAGGAATTTAATCTTATAGAGTCGGCTGCGAGTGAAAAATACCGCAGAGAGATGACCTGGAAGGAGTTCGACGTAAAGGCGAACAGATTTGCCAACCTGCTTCTGACCAGAGGCGTAAAGAAGGGTGACAAGGTCGCCATTCTTCTCATGAACTCGCTCGAGTGGCTTCCCGTTTATTTCGGAATACTCAAGTGCGGAGCCATCGCCGTACCCATGAATTACAGATACGCGGCAGACGAGATAAAATACTGTTTGGAGCTTGCTGACGTAAGCGTTCTGGTATTCGGTCCGGAATTCACGGA
>JAZRDX010000041.1:0-3200 GCA_045660565.1 Eubacteriales bacterium | reverse complement strand
CCGCCGAATAAAAGAGAGTTAATTTCATCGAAGTTCAGCATAGGAGCCTTACCCTGCGAATCGTCGTCAACACCCGCGATAAGACTTTGCATGCTCTCATTAAAGTTCTGCATTATCTCACCTGCGTTTTCAAGGCCCTCGGGAAGCTTTATTCCAAGCTCCTTTGCACAGCTGAGACACAGCCCCTCCGACTGCTTTCCGTTCTGGTCCTGTCTCATTATATACACCATAGCGGGATTGCTATGGCATCTTGCACATAATTCCATTGAATATTTTACCTCTTGTCTTGCGTTGATTTAAAATTGTCTTGCGTTGATTTAAAATCTGATTCTTTTTTGTCTATTTACCTATATATCCCTTTGATACCGCATAGCTTACAATCTTACTCAGCCTATGGCTAACCCCCGACCTTGAAATTTTATCAACGTGAAGATCGGTTATCTCCTCAAGGGATTCAATAGGGTTTTCAAGTCTTATTTTTGCCGTCTCCCTAAGCGACAGCGAAAGTCCGTCAAGCGAGCCCTCGTTTTCAAGTATTGAATTAATCGCGGAAAGCTGTAACGATGCCGCCTCTACCGCCTTACGGAGATTTGTGGTATCGCAGTTCTTCTGACGGTTTGCAGAACACCTTATAGCTTTTAAAATAACGTCGTTCATTATCTCGAAGGACGCATTTTGCGCGCCTATAAACGAGAGAAAATCCTCTACCGTATCCGCTTTTTTGTAATATAGAAGAACCTCTCCTCTGCGCTCGGTGATTTTCGGTTCAAGTCCAACGTTCTTTAAAAGCTCCGAAACCGCCTTTGCCGCAGAGTTACCCGTCATTACCATTTCAAGGTTTAGGCTTTTTTCCGTTTTACTCGCGCGTCCCGCAACGAGAAACACTCCGCGGATAAGGTGAGAAAGACAGTTTTCGCATACCATACCGCTTTCCTCGGGAAAGACCGCTCCGTCTTTTTCCGTTTTCAGGTACCCCTTTACCGCATTTTCGTCAAAAAAGCTTCTGCGTTTCTTCGATTTAAGATGCTCAACGTATTCCGCTATCTCGTCGTAAAAGGCGTTTTTCCGTCTTCTTTCAAACGTCTCCACTCCGCATATAAAGGAGCTTTTACAGCACTCGGGCTTTACCTGAAGGGCGAGAAGCTGTTTTTTTATCTCCTCGGCAAACGTAACCTTTTCTTCCATAATGCGTTTAGCTTTTTCCGTGGGTTTTAGCCGCCTTAAGCGTGTTTGTAAGGAGCATTGCTATCGTCATAGGACCGACACCGCCCGGAACGGGGGTTATTGCTCCCGCAACCTCTTTTGCGCTTTCAAAGTCTACGTCTCCGCAGAGCTTACCGTTTTCGTCTCTGTCCATTCCGACGTCTATTACAGCCGCACCGGGCTTTATGTAATCGGCATTAATAAATTTAGCTTTTCCGATAGCAACTACGAGTATATCCGCGCGTTTACATTCTTCCATAAGGTTCTTGGTTCTGGAATGGCAGATTGTAACCGTTCCGTTTTTCTGAAGAAGAAGCATAGCCTGCGGCTTGCCGACAATATTGCTTCTGCCGACGACAACGCAGTTTTTACCTCCTACCTCTATATCGCTTTCCTCAAGGAGTCTCATAACACCCGCAGGGGTACAGGGAAGGAAATCGTAGTCGCCTATCATAATTTTTCCGGTATTTACGGGGTGGAACGCGTCAACGTCCTTTTCGGGGTTTATAGCATTAATAACCGTCTTTTCGTCAAGATGCTTCGGAAGCGGAAGCTGAACAAGTATTCCGTCTATCTTCGGTTCGTTATTAAGCTTTTCGATAAGCGAAAGAAGCTCGGTCTCGGTTGTGTTTTCGGGAAGCTCGTGTACCTCGGAATAAAAACCTACCTCCTCGCAGCCCTTAGCCTTGTTTCTTACGTAAACCTTAGATGCAGAATCCTCGCCTACGATTATAACCGCAAGTCCGGGCTTTACGGTCATACCGTTAACCTCTTCTTTTATCTCCGCTCTTACCTTTGCGGATATTAATTTTCCGTCTATAATTTTTGCTGACATTTTTTATCTCCTTATGTTATGCTTTTTTTATTTACGCTATCCTTGTTTTCTTGTTTTTATATCATCATTTCGTATTTACACCGTTATTTCGTAGGGCAGGGGCTTGTTCCTCCCGCATTCCACCGAATGCTCCGCGAAACCGCTTTGTATTTACTAACATTACATCACGGCTATTTGCCTGTGGGGGCTACCCGGGCGCTGTCGTAGCGCTTTCCCTTTTTCCAAAAGACAATGATAAGCGTTACCGCGGCAAGGAAGGTAAGAAAGCCTATCACCTGCGATATTCTGAACGGTCCGACGTAAAGGCTATCGGTACGAAGCCCCTCGATAAACATACGTCCAAAGCCGTACCACGCAAAGTACATCATAACAATCTGACCGTCAAATTTTCTTTTGCGGTAAAGCACGTTAAGTAATATAAACCCGACAAGGTTCCAGAGCGATTCGTAAAGGAAGGTCGGGTGGACGATTCCTATATATCTTTCAGCTCCGCTTGCGGTGATATGGGTAAGCTCCATTCCCCACGGAAGCGTGGTTTCGTAACCGAACGCCTCGCCGTTGCAGAAGTTACCCCATCTGCCTATAAGCTGACCGAGCATAACCGCGGGCGCAAGCATATCGAGAAAGCACAGGGGGCGTATTTTTTTGTAGAGGCACACAAGAACCGCCGCCGTGCCGCCGCCGATAATTCCGCCGTATATGGCAAGACCGCCCTCCCATATAGCGAAAATCTCTTTGAACGAGTAACTGTAATCCGAGGTTATTACGTAGTAAAGCCTTGCGCCTATAACTCCGGAAATTATAATGAACAAGGTAAAATCAATAACGTCATCAACCGTTATTCCCTCGTATTCCTTGGTTCTGTACATAACGTAAAGAACGGCAAGAACCATACCGAGCGCGATTATTATTCCGTACCACGCCACCTCTCTACCGAACAGAGTAAAGGCGGTACGGTCTATTTTAAAGCTTTCTATCCCAAGTCCGGGAAAGCCTATTTCAGAGGACTCGTATCCCATTTTTTCTTTCCTTTCTTTAAATCGTTTGTTCTGCTCTTTAAATTATTTATTCTGCTCTTTAAATTATTTATTCTGCTCTTTAAATTATTTATTCTGCTCTTTAAAACGTTTGTTCTGCTCTTTAAATCGTTTGTTCTGCTCTT
>JAZRDX010000040.1:0-16527 GCA_045660565.1 Eubacteriales bacterium | reverse complement strand
ACAGATCATGCTATGATCCGCATTGTATATTCTTCCAAGCTCTCTCGCAGAAAGGTGTTCTTCTGTATACCTCTTGATTATTTTTAGCTTATCTTCTTTTGTCCATATGCGTTTCTTTTGTCCCTTTTTCATTTGCATTCCTCCTTTTTCTTTTATTATACCATAACAAAAAGGTAGATACATAGTGGTTTTCTATGTGTCTACCTTTATTTTACCATTTCATTTTAGGGGTGGTTTTTCTTTTATGTTACTGTTATTTGCGGCGGGGGGCTCCCGCCGCACGGTTAACCTTCCTTATGAAAAAACAGTCTTTTGCAAAGGATTTTTTGTTTTATTTCAAAGCGCCGTAAAGCTCACACGTTTCTCTGCTACGGTATTCATGCTTTTCGTAGTAGCCGATAAGCTTTCCGTCTCCGTCCCTCAGAGCTACCATGTAAACGTCCTTGTTTTCCTCGTCGTTACGGAAGGTATAAACAACGTTATTATCCTTACTTTTTGAAAACCATTCAAGTACCTTGTCAATTTTTTCGTTTGCGTAAGCGGGGTGGCACAGCTTTATGCTTTTTCCCGTTAAATTTACGTGATACCGTGTGATTGCAGACGGATTCATATATACTACCGTCGAGGAAAGATCGCATATAACCACCGGAGCGGTATCTGAGTCGATTAAGCTCTTAAAGAAAATTTCCGTATTCATATTTTACCCCTTTTTCATTTGTTTTAAAAACAGAAGCGTAGCGGCGACAAGTATTATGACAGCATAACCGAGTACCCACGTTAAATGCGGGAAAATGTTTGCAAGGTTGCCTGATATAGCAGCTCTCTGAAGCTCTACCGAATGAACGAAGGGGAGCAGGTATGCGACTTTCTTAAACGCGCCGCCTACAAGATCAAGGTCAAACCATATTCCGGAGAGCCACGCCGAGAGATTAGTGAGAAGCGCTCCGCAGATACCCCCTACCTGCTTATCGTTAAATACGCTTCCGCAGAGCAGTCCAAGTCCTATATATAAAAGCGCGACGGGAATGATAAAAACAAGGGAGAAAAGTATATTTACGCTTATCTTAAGTCCAAGTATTATAGCAAATATATAGCAGACAACACCTTCCGCTAACGCAATCGGAAGCAGAGGAAGGGTGTACCCGAGAATAAAATCCGCGGGTGTCATAGGAGTTGTGTAAAGACGGTGGATAAAGCTATGCTGTCTGTCCTTAGCTATAACGGTAGCCGAAAACAAGGTCATAAATGCAAGACCGAATACCGCGATGCCGGGGGAGAGGTGTTCTATTTCAAACATGCTTACCGGAATATTGGCCTGAATAGCGCTGAGTAAAAGGAGAAGAACAATGGGAAATCCGAAAAGAAACGAGAGGTTTAACGGATCGCGCACGATTTCCTTAAAATTTCTTTTTGCAAAGGTTAGAAGTCTCATTTTCCCGCCTCCTTTATTATCCTTATAAACGCCTTTTCAATGCTGCTTTCATCTGTGCTTTGTTTAATGTTATCGGGAGTATCACAGATAAGGAGCACCCCGTCCTTCATTATTGCTATTCGGTCGGAAAGCGCCTCCGCCTCCTCCATATAGTGGGTTGTAAGAATAACGGTTGTTTTGCCCTTAAGACAGCGTATAATATCCCAAAGCTCACTCCTTGCTATAACGTCAAGACCGAGCGTCGGCTCGTCGAGAAAAAGAATTTTCGGCTCGGAGATAAGAGCCATAGCGATACTGAGGCGTCTTTGCCAGCCGCCCGACAGCTTTCCCGCTTTTCGGGAAAGGACGCTGTCAAGATTTAAAAGCCCCGTAAGCTCGTTTATTTTTTCGGCTGTTTTTTCTTTACCGAATGAGTAAATTCCACAAATAAGCTCAAGGTTTTCCTTTACGGTAAGTCCTGCCGCAACGGCGGTCTCCTGCGGAGAAACGGCTATCAGGCGTTTTACTTCTGTGCTTTCCGTTTTAATGCTTTTTCCGAGCAGAAACGCGTCTCCCTCGGTTGGCTCGGTGAGACATGAAAGCATTTTTATGGTGGTAGTTTTTCCCGCGCCGTTTATGCCGAGAAGCGAGAAAATCTCTCCCGTATTTACCGTAAGCGTAAGTCTGTCTACGGCAAGAATGTTTCCGTAACGTTTCGTTAGTCCCTCGGTTTTAATTGCTTCCATTTTTATTTTCCCTCCGATAAATGTCTAAATCTTATTCCCTGATAGACGTCTGTCAGTATATCGCTTATCAGCTCCCATTCGAGCGATAAAAACGACGTGGCAAGCATTACGCCTATGCCGTGAACGCAGGTCCAGATTTCGAGGTGTATCAGCATCGCCTTTTCATACGTTATGCCGTTTGTTTTCATAATCATTTGTACGGCTTCTTTGAAATCCTCTGACGGAGATGTGTCAGCACCTGTTCGGTCGCTCATAAATAAAAGCTTAAACAGCTCCTTTTCTTCCTTTGCAAAGCGTATATAAGCCATACCGTAGGACTTATATTCGGGGTATTCACCGCTCTCCGCTTCTCGCTTTAAATAGCGGAGGTATTCATTGTACGCACCTTCGGTTACTGCCTTGCGAAGCTCCTCCATGGTGGCAAAATTAGAGAATACCGGCTGGGTTGAGCAGTCAAGTGCGGCGGCGACGTTTCTTGCGTTTAACGCATCGGCACCGTTTTTACGTATGAGCTCCAGTGCGGTTTTTATTATATCCTTTTTGGTTATTTTTATTTTCGGCGGCATAATTTCCCTCTATAAATAACATTTGTTATATATCGAGTGTTATTTTATCATAAAAAAGAAATTTTGTCAAGGGGGAGAGAAGAAAAATTTAAAACAAGAGATTTTTTGAAAAACGAAAACACCCTTGCCTTTTAGACAAGGGTGAAAATTGTTTCATACATCTTATTTTTGTGGATATTCTCGGAGTGAAATACAGATTATGCAGTTGGCTCGTTTGGTCGAAAGAGCTCTTCTTCAAGCTCTTTGAGATATTCAAAGCAAAGGGTGCGGCTTGAACGGTAGAAAAACGGATCGTCGCGTATTATATATTTGCTGTTGATCATAAAGCTTTCAATGGTTTTACCGCCTGCGTCCTTGAACGTAAGACTGTATACGAAGCCGTCGTACCCGGAGGAGATTTTCTCTTTTTTCATATCAACGCCGTGTATGTTTTCGACGATATTCATAATTTGATTTCGATCGGTAACGGTAAATCGGTTTCCGGTGCTTCCGTTAAAAATCTCTATGCTGCTAACGTCGGTGGAGGCAACGCCGTTAAGAAACTTCTTTGGGGTAAAATACCACGTGCCGAGTATAAATACCAAAATTAAAACGGGTACGATTATGGGAATTATAATGCGTTTCTTTTTCAAGATTTATCCTCCTTACCAAGGTTACTTTACTACATTGTATCAAAATTTTATGAATAATTCAAGTAAAGTGTTTCTTGCATAGATTACGGGTTTATTTTACTTCTCGATACTTGACAAACGTTTTTTAATATTGTATAATTTTTATGTAATATTTACCGATAAGCAAAGCGAAAAGCTTTTACAAAGTGAAAGGAAAAACAAGATGATAAAAGACTGTTTTGCGTTTTACGATAAAGAAAAAGGGTACGTCCGTGTAGGAAACGGCAGAATAGAAAAAATAATGCAGCTTAAGGGCAGCTTTATCCGTACAGAAAGGGTTACCGATAAGATAAGCGGAAAGGTCTGGAGGAGCGGAAAGCCCCTTTGGCAGAGATGCCCCACGCTCGGAGAGGACGAAACGCCCGAGGTAGTCTTTGAGGTAACAGAGTGCATGTCTCCTTTCGGAATGAAGCCCCATCTTAAGGCTACACTTGCGCTTAAAGGCAGGGAGGGTAGCGCTTGGTACGAGTACACCGTGTTTCCCGACATTCCGTTTGTTTACAGCCAGTGCTTTGCGGAAAAAGAAGGCAAGGTAGAGCTTAACGAGGGAGCAGCGCAGGAGGTCAGCTGCTCCGGTATTGAGACGGAGTACGCAAAAAGCGCGGAGGGGGACGTCATTTGCAGTGCGGACACGCTTGACTGTATTCCTCTCGGCTGTGTTCACCTTGAGGTGGAAGCAGTTAAGCTGTATGATAAAACTGACAGAAACGATTGTCTCGTCGAGCGTCAGACGGTGCCGGTATATAAAAACGGCAGATGTGAAAGAGACGGCAATATTTTCAGTATAAACGACTATCCGAGCGGTTGCTCGCTTATGCTCGTAAAACATTCCCCCACCGCAAGCTCGGCGCTTAACCGCCGTGGCTGCGACCTCGTTTTACAGGGCGCGTCCTACGCCGCTCTGCTTGGTATGGGTGTTGATTTTTCGGCGCTTCCGAGCGGAAAGGTGCCGTATTACGCATCGGCTGTCGGTGTCGCGAAAACCGAGGATATTTACGGAGAGCTTTGGCGTTACAGCACCGCTTTTTCGTCGGGAGACGGCAGAGGCTCGCTTTTCATTATGTCGAACACCTGGGGCGACCGCAGTCAGGACGGTGCCGTTTGCGAAAGCTTTATGCTCCGCGAGCTTGAAAGAGCAAAGGAGCTACACGTTGACATAATCCAGATAGACGACGGATGGCAGAGCGGTATTACCGCTAACTCCGCGCTGAAGAAAGGCGGAGTCTGGGAGGGGTATTACAAGGAAAACAGTAACTTCTGGGCGGTTAATACAGAAAAGTTTCCGCACGGACTTAAACCGATAACCGATAAGGCGAGAGAGATAGGTGCGGAAATAGGTCTTTGGTTCAGTCCCGATTCGTCGTGCGATTTTGCAAACGTAGATAAGGATATAGAAACGGTTTACCGGCTTTACAGGGAGCACGGGGTGCGTTATTTCAAGCTTGACGGAATTAAAATACGTAACAAGCTCTGCGAAATGCGTTTCATTTATCTTCTTAGCGAGCTTACGAAACGCTCCGAGGGAGAGATACGCTTTAATCTTGACGTTACTGCGGAGGACCGCTTCGGGTATCTTTATCAGCAGCAGTACGGAACGCTGTTCGTAGAAAACCGTTACACCGATTTCACAAGCTATTTTCCGCATAACACCTTCAAAAACCTTTGGAATCTCGCGTCTGTACTACCGACGCGTCGCCTGCAAATGGAGCTTTTGAACGTAAGACGTAACGCGGATAAATACAAAAATATGCCGTTTGCTCCCGATACTTATAATATGGACTACGTATTCGCTACCGTTATACCGGCAAACCCGCTTGTGTGGATGGAAATGACGGGGCTTAGCGAAGCAGATGCGTCGCTTCTTTCAAAGATAACCGAGATTTATAAGCTGTACGCTCCCGAAATATTTGCGTCGAGAGTTATCCCGATAGGAAACGCACCGAGCGGCATGAGCTTTTCCGGTTACTACTGCGAAAGAGAGGACAAAAAGGGAGGACATATCCTGCTCTTCCGTGAAAGCACAAATGGGGATACGTATACCTATAATCTGCCGTGTGTAATTGAAAACGCAAAGACAGAAACGGTTTATGAAAGCGCCCCTGCCGAGTACGCGTTTAACGGAGACAGCGTAACCGTGAAATTCACCGAAGAAAGGTCGTTTGTCTGGATAAAGACTACCTATGACTTATAATTTGCAGGCATAAAAGAAAAGGTATTGATTTTGGCTGTATTTGGAATTTTAAAATCAAGTTTTTGTTTTTTTGAAATCTTTAAGTACCTTTACTGTGGCATAGAAAATCTCTTCGTTATAAAAAAACGAGGGGGTTTTTTATAAATTTCTCCGTGTAACTTGACACGGAAACCTTTTTGATGTAAAATAAACGTAGAAAAGACGTGGACGGAATTAAAAACGCCGAAACGGAGAATTACTATGATCTACGAAAAGCAGAAAACAAAAAACATTTCCTTTCCTCTCGGAGGAATCGGTACGGGAAGTATAGGTCTTGCCGGAAACGGTGAGCTTTCGGACTGGGAGATTTTTAACCGTCCGAATAAAAACTCCAAAAACGGGTATTCTCATTTTGCTATTAAGGCAACCTGCGGAGATAAAAGCACCGTAAAGGTTTTGCACGGAGATACAAACGAAAACCTTATGGGTGAGCACTGCGCGAGCAGATGGTTCTACGGCTACGGATTTGGACCGAGAGGCGAAACCCTTGTAGGCTTCCCTCATTTCAAAAACGTAAGCTTTGAGGGTGATTTTCCTACCGCAATGCTTACCTTTTCGGATGACGATTTTCCCGCGGTAGTACGCCTTACGGCATTTAACCCGCTTATTCCTCACGACGAGTATAACTCCAGCCTTCCCGCTGCGTTTTTCGAATGGGAAATAGAGAATACGCAGAGCGAGACGGTAAGTTTCGCACTTGCCTGTACGCTTCGCAACCCCGCAAACCCGTCGCAAAACCAAGAGGTTTCGGAAAACGGATTTAACGGTATTTTCCTGAAGCATGCCGCGAAAAACGGTACCGAGGTTGGTTACACCGACCTTTGTGTCCTTTGCGACGGAGAAGATACAGATGTTCAGGAATATTGGTACAGAGGAGGGTGGAACGACGGCTGTACGACGTACTGGAGAAATCTTTCCGACCTTGACCGTATGCCGAAAAGAAGCTACACAGAGGCAGGAAACGGAGACCACGGAACTGTGGTTTCATACGTTAAGCTTTCCCCGGGCGAAAAGAAAAAGCTCCGCTTTATAGTTTCGTGGAACGTTCCCGTGTATGAAAATTACTGGAACGCAAAACGTAAGGAGGAGGGCTTCTACACCTGGCGTAACTACTACGCGACGCAGTTTAAGGACTCGCTCGCGACCGCAAAATACGCGCTTGAAAACTTCTCGTCTCTTTACGAAAAAACAACGGCTTTTTCAAATGCGCTTCAGTCCTGCACCCTTTCCGAATCGGTAAAGGATGCAATATCGGCAAACCTTTCGGTTCTTAAAACCCCGACGGCACTGCGCCTTGAGGACGGCTCCTTCTGGGGCTGGGAGGGTAGCCATGAAATATGGGGCTCGTGTATGGGAACCTGTCAGCACGTGTGGAACTACGCGTACGCTATGCCGTATCTCTTCCCGCGTCTTGAACGCTCTATCCGTGAAAACACGTTTAAGTACGCTGTAATGGACAGCGGCGCGAGCGGCTTCCGTATAGAGCTTCCGCCGAGGCGCGAAATGAACACGCCGCGCCCGTGCGTTGACGGTCAGATGGGTGAGGTTATAAAATGCTACCGTGAATGGAAGCTTTCGGGCGATAACGAATGGTTAAAAAATAACTCCGAGAGTATCTTTAAAATGCTTGAATACGCGTGGTCTCCCGAAAACCCCGACAGATGGGACGCAGACTGCGACGGAGTTCTTGAAGGACGTCAGCACCATACACTTGATATGGAGCTTTTCGGTCCGAGCTCGTGGCTTGAAGGCTTCTACCTGCTTGCACTTGATTGCGGAGCAAAGATGGCGAGAGCGCTCGGTGAAACGGCGCGCGCCGAAAAGTATGAAAAGCTTTACGAAAGCGGTAAGGCTTGGACGAACGAAAACCTCTTTAACGGAAAATATTTCTTCCAAAAGGTAGACCTTAATAATAAGGCTATGCTTGACAGCTTCGGTGCCGCCGACGCATATTGGAACGACGAGGCGGGGGAGATAAAATATCAGGTTGCGGAAGGTTGTATAATTGATCAGCTTCTTGCCGACTGGCACGCGGTGCTTATAGGCTCCGAGGGAGTGTTTGACAAGGATAAAAAGAAAACCGCGCTTGAAAGCCTTTATAAGTATAATTACAAGGACAGTATGCGTAATGTTGCCAATATGTGGCGAAACTTTGCGATAAACGACGAGAGCGGTACAGTTATCTGCACCTACCCCGAAGGAGCAAGGCTCCCCGCAATACCGGTTCCGTACGTTGACGAAACCATGACGGGATTTGAATACTCCCTTGCCGGGCTTATGATCGCTGAGGGGTACGTAACCGAGGGCGAAAGCATGGTCAAGGCTATACGCGACAGATACGACGGTGAAAAGCGTAACCCGTGGAACGAGATAGAGTGCGGAAGCAACTACGCGCGCTCCATGGCGTCCTTTGCGCTTATGCCGATATACGCAGGCTTTACCTTTGATATGACCGAAAAGCATATAGGCTTTGCACCGCTAAGCGGTAAGGGCAAATACCTGTTCAGTGTGGCGGAAAGCTACGGTACGTTTGAAACCGACGGTGAGCGCTTTACACTTGAAATTCTCGGAAATCCGCTTACACTTAATTCCGTTTCGGTACCGAACGCGGAGAAAATAACCAAGGTAACCGTAGACGGAAAGGACGTAAGCTTTACCGTCAGGGACGGAAAGATTATTTTTGACGGTGTTGTTATTAAAAAAGCTATGCTCTTTAATTAACGCTTTTTGGAAATAAATCCTTTTCGCGACAGTATATAAAACTGTAACAAACGGTTCGGAAAACGTAACATAAAAAAACGGCAGAATTTAAATCTGCCGTTTTTTCGTGTATTTTTAAAGTACTCCGAGATGCTCGAAAAGAATCTTGAAACCGAGGATAATGAGTACCGTTCCGCCGAAGATCTGAGCCTTTTTCTCAAATTTATCTCCGAAAATACTTCCGATTTTAACTCCGAGAGCGGAAAGAATACAGGTTATAACGCCTATGAAGGTTATAGCTATCCATATATCTACGTTTCCCGCAAGCGAAAGAGAGATTCCTATCGCAAGTGCGTCTACCGAGGTTGCGATAGCCATTGTAAGCATTGTTTTGAAAGAAAAGTCTGCGTTTTCCCCACACTCACATTCTTCTTCCTTTGAAAAAGCTTCCTTTAACATATTTGCGCCGATAAGAGCGAGCAAAACGAAAGCTACCCAGTGGTCAAACGCGGTTATGTATTTAGCAAATAGACTGCCGAGGAAAAATCCTATAAGCGGCATAAGTGCCTGAAAGCCGCCGAACCAGAGTCCGCATTTTCCCATATTGGAAATACTTGCTTTTTTTGAAGCAAGTCCCTTACAGACAGAAACGGCGAAAGCGTCCATACTAAGACCTATCGCTAAAACAAAAAGCTCCCAAATTCCCATAATAATTACCCTTCGTTCAAAATATACCAATTTATTATATCGTAAATTTATGAATTTTTCAAGAGAGCATAAGTTTTTACAGAAAATTTTATTGTCTCATTCAGGGCTATGCCAAAACTGAAATCCCCCCGTGTGAACAAGTCGTTAAAATCAGACCTGTTCATTATACGGGGGGATTTTTATTACAGATGTTTTTGCGAATTTTTCAAAAGTCGACCGTTTCTTATTTCAAAACCTCAATAACGGGAGAAGTAAGTATTCCCATTTCCTTTATCTGCGGCTCGTAGCAGAAGGCGTCTCCCTTTGTTTTCCAAGCGCCGGGGCCTATCCAGCGCTGTTCGCGATCGGCGTTGTGGAGCGGCGCAAAGCAGTTGTAACGGTTTCCGTACAGAGTAAATTCCGCCGTATGGCTACCCTTTGCAAGACCCTCGACCGTAAGATTATACGGCGCGTAAACTATCTTTCCCGCATCCTTTCCGTCTATCTTTACCGAGATAAGCGCTCCGCGGTAGAAATTTGCGTGCAGACGAACGGTGGCACCGTCCTCGGGTACGTCAAAGTCGCAGTAGTACTTGACGTTTCCGCCGTAGAACGGCATACCCTGAGTCGTTACCGTACCGAAGCCTATCTCGTCGGTCGGCTCTATGATGGTCTTTTCCGTTCCCTCGAGACGGACGTTGAATTCTCCGATGATGTAGCACCATTCGGTGTAGGTGCGCGGACCGAGAGGCATCGTGATAATCAGCTCATGAGCGCCCTTTGTAATTCTATTTTTAAGCGGAACGGTTTCGATCGACTCGTCGGTGAAATATCCGTCGGGTTCATTTGGAATCTTCTTTCCGTCAAGCTTAATGGTACAGTCAAGAGGGGATTCAAGCGCAAGCTTTGCGCCCTTAACGTCAATTTCGCTGTTAAACGTAAAGCGAAGCGTTACGGTATGGGTGGTGGGCTCGGGCTTGATTACCCAAGGCTGCTTGCGGTCCTTCGGCGGTATATTTGCTCTTTCGCGAACGATAGCGTCGAGACGGAGGACCTCATCAGCGGGGGAAAACTCCTTTTCGTTGTCGACCTTAAATTCCGCAATATCAAGAAGAAGAACGTTTGGCTCGTCGCGGCGGAATGCAACCTTTTCTCTGAAATAATCGGTGCGAGCTATAACATTTTTTGTGGGAGTGGAGACGATAAGCTCTTTTTGTTCTGTTTTTTCAAGGCGGAGAAGGATAGAGTCGTGAACGAACGCAGTGTACTCAATATACGTCCAACCGTACTTTATGGAATAACCTATATCCTTTATATCTCCGGAAAGAGTGTCGTAGAGCTTCGGCGCAAACTTGCCCTTTATCTTTATGAAAAGCTTTTTCGGTGCGCAGACGTCGGAAACCTTCTGGTAAACCGCGTTAGCGATAAACAGCCAACGGTAGTCTCCGTCATCGCGCATCTGGTGTACATAGTTACCGGTCAAAGCGCCGTTTGAACCGCGTATCTCAAGCTCACGGTCTTTTTCGAGAGCGCTGAGAAGCGAATATCTTTCAAACGGAATTACCGTCGATCTTCTGTAAAGCTTTTTGACCTCGTCGCTCGGCACTGCGTCTACAAGCTTCGGACACTCGCCGAGGAAAATGAGGTTACCGCCTCTGTTCTTAAAGTCGGTAAGTCTCTTAAGAGTCGAGCTTCTTATCGTTTCAAGACCGGGAACGATAAGCGTGTCGTATTTCATCTTTCCGACGGTTATCGGGCAGGATGCATTTCTGCACTGAGAGGGGAAGAGCGATTCGCTTATGTAGTCGAAGTCAAGCTGTCCAAGGAGCATCCATTTTGTGAAATTCTGGAAATTCTCGTCAAGCTGAGTTCTCTTTTCGTGCGTGGTTGCCGCAGGACCCCAATGCAGCCAGTAGCTTTCGATGGGGTGGATTACACCGATGTTTACGTGCGGCGTTCCGCGGGTGAGCGCGGTGTTAACTCTCGCAAAGTGATCTTCAACGTAAGGATATTCTTTATACCACGGAGACTGATAGTTAATGGACGCGGGATAGTCGCGTTTTGCGTCTCCTTTCATCGAAACCCAGGAAAGGTGGGGAACTCTTATGGTAACGCCGAGAGCCGCCTGCCAGTCGCCCTGGAACTTGTGTCCTCTGAAGTCGTAGTCCCAGTTGGTAACACCGTAAAGCTCGGAGAGCATTGCCTCTCTGCCGTACTGGTGAACCGCGGACTGTGCCTGCTTTGCCGTGGTAAGCTCAACGAAGTTACAAAGCATATCTATTCCGGGGTATCCGTAATACTTGTACGGTCTCATAGCCTCACCGACGTCCCCCGTCTGAGAAAGCAGGGTAGGCTCCTGCATAAGATGTCCTGTAAGAGGAAGGTTGTTTTCCTCACACCATTTACCGCAGGTTGCGTTAAAGCCCTCGGTGAAAAGCTCACAAACTATATCGTGGTAACGGTAACGCGAAACGGATGTTTTTTCGTCGGGAAGATCCCAGAAAAGCTCGGGAAGATATGGGGTAATCTCTGCCTTGTATTCTTTTTTATATGCCTTAGGAAGCTCGGGAGTCCAAGGAAGAGCGCAAGCCTTTTTGTCTGTCGGAAATTGAAGCACCTGTTTACGCGCAAATTCAGGCTCGTCGGTGAATATTGCGGGAACTACTTTGTCAAATTCGTCTCCGACGTGCTTTTTATAGGTTTCGTGGGTTATTTCAACGAATTTTTTTGCCGCATCCTTTGAAAGCGTGTCGGCGTAGCACTGTCCGTTGTACCAGTCGTTCGGCCCGTCCGCGCGACAGAAGGCAAGCCATTTGTCGCCGTCTGCCTTTTCGGCTCTGTCTATTAATTTATAAGAGGCGAGAAATCCGTTTCTGTCAAGCTTTACGTCGTAAGCGCCGATAAAATACGCCGCTCCCTGCTCAATCGCCTCAGCCATCGGAAGCTCGTTTGAAAAGTTGGCGATAGGGGTAACTCCGGGCTTAAGATCGGTGGGTTTACCCTCTCCTACCTTAGTAAGCTCGGCAGGAGCAAAGATGAGAACGCGCTCTCTGTATTTCGGCTCCTTGGTTACGTAACCGCCTGCGGCTCCCGAGGGCCATCTGTCCTCGTCATAAAGCCATGCAAGCATATCCTCGCGCTTAGCTTTGTTTACGCATGCTTTAACGAGTCCCATAAATTCCTCTCCGAGGTACTCGTTATCCATTCCGTCTCTGGAATGCATATGGAAGCCGCCAAATCCCATCTCTTTTAAATACTCAATCTGCTTTTCAAGTATTTCGGGAGTCATCTTGCAGTTCCATGACCAGAACGGCGTCCCTCTGTATTCGCTCGTCGGGTTTTTAAAGAGCTCGTCCTTAAGCTCTTTTTCGGTATTCTTCTTGTAAAGCATAGTATTTCTCCTTTTGCTTTGATTTTGATAACCGGTGTAATGTATATTAATGTGTTACCTAAGTTTATTATATCTTATTTAAAAAATTTGTCAATACAAAAAGAAAAAAACGAAAAAATTTGAAAAATAATCAACAAAAAGGGATAATGCCTTTTTGTGCATTATCCCAATGTTTTTTGTTATCCCGATAATTACTCGGCAGAAATAACGTTTATGCGCTTTCTTCCGCCTTTGATGGTATCAAACATAACCTTTCCCTCTGCAAGAGCAAAGAGAGTGTCGTCGGAACCGATTCCAACGTTGGTACCGGGATGAATTTTGGTTCCTCTCTGTCTTACGAGGATGTTACCTGCGATAACGTTCTCGCCACCGAACTTCTTAACACCGAGACGCTTGGATTCGCTATCACGGCCGTTCTTCGTGGAACCAACACCTTTTTTATGTGCAAAAAACTGTAAGCTTAACTTTAACATATCTATCCATCCTTTCTCGGAGCGTACGGATTTACCCGCAACTCCTAAACTTGCGTAAAAATCTTTTGAACTTTTACTGTTCTTTTTCTTCTACCGAAAGAAAATCGTAGTAGTCCTCCAGCATGTCCATAAGCTGTAAAAAATAACCCTGAAGAAGTCCCGAAACAGCGTAGCGCTTCATTTCGTTTTCCGGCGTTTCGTCAAGCGCGGCGGGAACGTTAACCGTTATGTCGGTGGTGTCCTCGTCTATCGTATACTCGACGTCAGACGCGTAAGAAACTTCAATAGTGTTAATTATCAGCATGGTCATTGCTGAAATAGCGGCACAGACAATATCCTGACCTGCATCCGCAAATTCGGAGTGTCCAGTTTCACGGAAACCGTGGTACACACCGTTTTTCTTGAAGAACACGATTTTGGTCATAATAAAAATTACGCCTCGATCTTGGTTATTTCAACTTTAGTGTAAAGCTGACGGTGACCGATCTTCTTCTTCTCGTTCTTCTTGGGCTTGTACTTAAGTACGTAAATCTTCTTACCCTTGCCCTGCTTGATTACCTTGGCGTCAACGGAAGCTCCGTCGATTAAGGGTGCGCCGACCTTAAAGCCTGCGTCGTCGGAGATAGCAAGAACCTTGTCAAATTTAACGGTGGATTCTGCCTCTGCGTCTATCTTTTCAATGAAAAGAATATCGCCCTCTTGAACTTTGTACTGCTTTCCGCCTGTTTCGATTACTGCAAACACGAAAAGTACCTCTCTTTCTTAGCCATAGTGGCATAAAACTCGCTGATGACGGTAAATTCACGGCGTTTCGGGTGTCCGAAATTCACGCGAATTGTTTACGACCGGTTCCAAGCGGCTTTTCTATTTTATCATAAAGAGAATGCGTTTGTCAATAGTATTTTCGTTTTTGTCCCGGAAATATTTGTAAAATTATTATGAACTCTGACCGCACAGAGCTCTCGGTTAATCCTACATTATTAATTTTAATGCCTTTTTGCGGAAATCACTTGACAGAAAAGGAAAAATGGTGTATTATATAATAAATACAAAAAAACTTGAAAGGTGGAAACAGAAATGAAAAAAATTCTTTCCCTCGTGCTTTGCACAATCATGATTGCCGGCTGTCTTGTTGGAATGACTTCCTGCGGCAGCAAAGTTAAAATCGGTGTTCAGTCCGGAACGACCGGTGAGCTTTACTTAAAGGGTGATGCCGATATGTTTTTTGACGGATACAAAAACATTAAGTCTATGCCCTACGACGTTGGAGGTCTTGCGGTTAAGGCAATGATCGACAAGCAGATCGACTATGTTATCATTGATAACGAGCCCGCAAAGAAGCTCGCAAGCCAGAACCCCGAAATCAAAATAATCGACATCGCACTCAGCACCGAGGAGTATGCTTTCGGAGTTGACAAAAACCAGCCCGAGCTTCTCGCTTCCGTAAACTCGATTATAAATGAGATCAAGAGCAACGGAACTCTTGACGCTATTTTCGCAAAATACGATTCTCTTACCTATGACGATGAAGGAAACGTAACCGGCGGCGACGAGAATATTATAGGTATCACCAGCGCTGCTAAGAACAACGACAACCCCGCAGGTCAGCTCGTTGTAGCAACGAACGCTGCTTTTGCTCCTTATGAGTACAAGAAGGGCGACAAGTTTGTCGGTATCGATATGGAAGTTGCAAAGCTTATCGCTGACAGACTTAACCTTGAGCTTGTAATCGAGGATATGGAGTTCGATGCAGTCGTAACGTCCGTTGGAAAAAATAACATCGATATTGCTATGGCAGGTCTTTCCGTAACCGCAACCCGTAAGGAATCGGTAAACTTCTCCGAGGTTTATTACAGCGGAGCATATCAGGTTCTCGTTGTTCTTAAGGAAAACACCGAGTTTGACGCGTGCAAGACCAAAGCAGACGTTGAGGCAATTCTCAAGGCGAAATAATGAAGGCTTGGAATAATTTTTATAAGCAATTTATTACCTACGGCGCCTACAAAGAAGTTCTTGTAGGATTGTTTCATACAGTTGAAATTGCGGTTCTGGGTTTAATAATAGGCATTGTAATAGGTACGCTTATAGCTATCGTAAAGGTTATGCCAAAATATAAACTTATCCCGCGCATCCTTGAAAAGATCTGCAACGTTTACATTGGTATTTTCAGAGGAACGCCTATGGTCGTTCAGCTTCTTATCGGTAATTTCGTTCTTCTTCCGGCACTTGGAATAGTAGTTGACGGAGTAGTCGTAGCCATACTTATTTTCGGTTTAAACAGCGGCGCTTACGTTTCGGAAATAATGCGTTCCGGAATACAGTCGGTTGACGTTGGACAGCTTGAAGCGGGCCGCGCGGTAGGACTTCCTTACGCAACGGCTATGTGGAAAATAGTTATACCCCAGTCTGTAAAAAACATTTTACCGACGCTCGGAAACGAATTTATTGTTCTTGTAAAAGAGACATCTGTCGTAAGCTTTATTGCTGTTGTTGACCTTACGAAAGCGTTCAAGGCTATCGGAGTTGCCAACTACGAGTATATAATTCCGTATCTGATGCTCGCTGCCGTATACCTTATTATGGTACTTGGTATTACTGCGGGTATTACGGCGATGGAAAGGAGATTTAAGCGTAATGAACGGTAACTTAAATTCCTTAGATACGATAATTTCCGTAAGAGGTCTTGTTAAAAAATTCGGTGAGCTTACCGTTTTGAAAAACGTCGATCTTGATATTAAAAACGGCGAAAAGGTTGTTATAATCGGTCCTTCGGGTTGCGGAAAATCAACATTCCTCCGCTGTCTTAACTGTATGGAGGATCCGACGGCGGGAGAAATATATTTTGACGGTGTTAATATTGCCGATATGCACATCGACATAAACGTTCACCGCGAGCGTATCGGAATGGTATTCCAGCAGTTTAATCTTTTTAATAACAAAACGGTTATTGAAAATATTATGCTCGCTCCCGTTACCCTGCGTACAAAAAAATTAAACCGTAAAAAACGCCATAATTTCTTCTGTAAGCTTTTCGGGAAAAAAGATGATATTGTCGAAATAACCGAAACCAAGGAGTCAATTAAAAAGGAAGCTGAGGACAGAGCGAACGGTCTGTTAAAGCGCATAGGACTTGAGGACAAGGCGAATGCTTATCCGTCTACGCTTTCCGGAGGACAAAAGCAGCGTATAGCGATTGTGCGCGCGCTGGCAATGAATCCGGCGGTAATGCTTTTCGACGAGCCTACGTCCGCGCTTGATCCCGAAATGGTCGGTGAGGTACTTGACCTTATAAAAGAGGTCGCAGACGAGGGAATGACGATGGTTATCGTTACCCACGAAATGGGCTTTGCAAGAGAAGTTGCAGACAGGATAATATTTATGGAAAGCGGAACCGTTGCGGAGGACGGAACTCCCGACGAGATATTTACCGCGCCGAAGAATCCGAGACTTCAGCAGTTTCTTCAGAGTATTCTTTAAAAATCAAAAAGCTGAACCGAAAGAGGTTCAGCTTTTTTTATTGTGTAAACGAAAACCACGCGATAGTCGCGTGGTTCAAAAGAGGCTATAGCCGATGAGTAGAAAGCAGATAAAAAGATAAGTGTAAATCTTTTTGTGTGAAAGGCTCCCTCTGGGAGGGAGCTGTCAGCGAAGC
>JAZRDX010000039.1:0-2842 GCA_045660565.1 Eubacteriales bacterium | reverse complement strand
AAGCAAGCCTTTCCGGTAACTGTATTAAGAGGTTCTTTTACGTTGTGTACTCCGGGACCGCTCTTGTGCGAGCACTCTACAAGCGTAGGAGTTACAACGAAATGTTTATTTACCGCCGTTTGCGTTGATAAAGGCTTACTTACGTCCTGCGGCGGATTTTCATAGTTCGCCTGGACTAAATTCGGTGTTATCAGATAATGATGGTTAGCGCTCGTCTGAGTGCTCATAGGTCTCTCTACGTCCTGGAGAGGATTATCGAAATTCATTTCAAGGATATAGGGCTTCGGATTCTTAATAACGAATTTATCAAGCCCTCTCGCTACGCGGCGCAGGGTGTTCTTTACAAGGGGCTTCTTGCGTTCAAAAATAGACGGACAAGGAATTGTAAAATCAATACACTCTGCTGCGGTCCTATAAGGCTTAAGACCTTTTCCCTTTCCGTGAGTCGGCTTCGGAAATACAATAGGCTTACCGTCGTTCCTTGCTACAAGATAAAAGCGCTTACGAATTGTAGGAGCGCCAAAATCACACGCCCTAAGTACCTTAAACTCAACCTTATATCCGAGACCGTTTATAAGCCGCTTCTCCTCGCTGCTGCCTCGCTTTATCTTTAGAAACTCGCAAGCTTCTGCAAGAGCAGGGCAATCAGCTGATACTCCGTCCGACAGCATACCTATAAAAGCCTTAAACGTTTCGCCTTCGTGAGCAGGATCGGGATAGGAAACCAAGCGTTCTTCTGTTACCTCGATAAACTTATGAGAGCCATCCTCGTCAAGTATAGGTTTATCGTTTTCGTCATAAAGGTATTTATCGTATGTAATAGGCTTACGCTCGGTTATAAGCGGTCCCCACGTCTGTATTTCCTCAACGTTTTCCATAAAGATACACCTCGGAGCCACACTTGACATCGCCCATTTGATAATAACCCAGGAAAGTCCTCTGATTTTATGTTCAACGGGTTTATTCCCCTTAGCCCTTGAAAAGTGCTTGCAATCGGGAGAAAACCAAGCTATACCGACAGGACGCCCGCCCGTTACTTCCTCGGGATTTATGGCAAACACGTCCTCCTGGTAGTGCGCGGTATAAGGGTGATTTACTGAGTGCATGGCAATAGCGTCCGCATCGTGGTTTATCGCTATATCAACAGGTCTGCCCGTCGCAAGCTCAATACCGACCGAAGCGCCGCCACCTCCCGCAAAATTATCTATTATAAGCTCGTTAAATAAGCTGTCTTTAAACATTATTCCGCGCCCTCTCCGTTTCTCTATATTCCGCTTCTAAAACAACGTCCTCCGGCCGAGCGTAAGTTACGCTGTTAGCTCTTACATCATATAACTGAACGAAAGGCTTTTCAATGCCTTTTTCGTTTATATCAAATCCAACCTGACTTATTCTCGCATAAGGTACACGAGACTTATATGCACAGGCCATACTTAAATGCACGACCGGAAGCGCCTTTACCGCCGCTTTTCTGCATTCCTCTAACGTCATTTATTTTCCCTCCTTATCCTTAACACGCGCTATCCAAAGGTCCGCCGCCTTTTGCCAATCGGGCAGGCAGTCCCAATTCCTTTTCGCGTTATATGCGCAAAACTTCTGCGCTTCGTTAAAAGTGTAATTCATTCCTTTTCCGTCGATATACGGATCGCTTTCACTGAAATACCTTGCAACCGTGGTCTCAGCTGGAGCATTTTCAGCGCACGCGTGCGCGCTGTCTGTTGTAGTAGTAGTAGTAGTTATTTTATTTTTATTTCCAGTATTTACTTTACTTTCCGTATTATTGCTGACATTTTCCTCATTTTTGTCAACATTAACCGAGTTATTGTTATCAATAACCCAATTTTCGGGCGCGGAAATAAGAAGGTACCGACCGCAAATTTTTAAAGAATTTCGGCGCTCCGTCATTTTCGCGTATCTTTCCTGGATACCTACCGACGTTAAAACCCTATGCTTCTTTAATATATCGCGGTCAAAAATACCGTACTCAGTACACCGAGTTACAACCTCGTCCACAAAGTTAACACCCTTTCCAATGCTTTGGGAGAACATTAATTTCACGGTACGGGTAAAGGGACAGTAATACCCTTTATCGCCATATATCTTTTGCCACAGCTTTATCACTACTGCAAAGCCGTCCAGCCCGAACTCAGCCTCAATGTACTTTATTTCATCGTCCATCTGACAATCAAGAGGAAAATAGTCAACACCGTTTTTATGCGGTCTTGCCATTTTAACCTCCATTCAATTTTACTGTTTTAACTTATGCTTGTCCCTCTCCGAGACAAAAGATATAATGATATCATAATATCAGAACGGCACGTCGTCCTCGGGAGACAGCTCGAAAAAATCCTCTTGCAAGCCGGAAAAAGACGGCTTTTGCGCCGTTTCCGCTGCCTCGGCGCCCTCTCCCTTACCGTCAACGAAATACGCTTCGTCGGCGATAACCTCAGTTGCATAGCGTTTATTTCCTTTACTATCCTCCCATGAGCGTGTCTGTATCGGTCCTACGACACATATACCGCTGCCCTTGCCGAAGTACCGGCAGATAAATTCCGCGGTCTGTCTCCAGGCGATGCAGTTTATAAAATCCGCTTTGTTCTGATTGCCTCTGCGGTTAACAGCTATGGTAAAGGTCGTAACAAACACGCCCTGCGGCGTCCGCTTAAGCTCGGGAATTCCCGTAAGCCTACCGCCGATTATTGCTTTGTTTAAGTTTAAATTAGACATTTTTCAACATTCCTTTTCTTTAGGACTACAAGTACCGATATACTTAAAAGCGGCCCCCCAGCTTTTAAAAGCGGTTTTCTCACCGTTCACTGTTACTATGTATTTTCCGTTTTCG
>JAZRDX010000038.1:0-9286 GCA_045660565.1 Eubacteriales bacterium | reverse complement strand
AAAAGTCTTAGCAAAAAAGAAAGAGGGCGTCCGTGGGTTACGCACCCACACTGCGAAAACTTTTTGAAAAAAGTTTTATCAAAAACTTCACTTACATGCCGGGTGCTACCCGGTGCCTGCCCGGCGGTTGGTAATAAATTCGGGTTGCTTTATTAGAAGTCATACTAACAAAACAACCCGTTTTTACTTATTTTACGTTTAATTAAAGCGCCGCTATCTTGATTTCCTTTTCGGCTATCTTCATATCGTTGTCTACCATACGGGTAACAAGCTCTTTAAAATCTATGTTACGCTTCCAGCCGAGCTTTGTTTCTGCCTTGGTGGGATCACCGAGAAGAATGTCAACCTCCGCGGGACGGAAGAACTTCGGATTAACCTTAACAACAGTCTTGCCGTTTGCCTTGTTTATAGCGATTTCGTCAACACCGCTTCCCTTCCACTCAAGGTCAATGCCTGCCGCCTTGAACGCTACGTCAACAAACTCTCTTACCGTTCTCGTTTCGTTGGTTGCTATAACGTAATCGTCCGGCTTTTCCTGCTGAAGCATAAGCCACATAGCGTAAACGTAGTCCTTGGAGTGTCCCCAGTCGCGCTTACTGTCCATGTTTCCGAGCTCAACGCACTCCTGAAGTCCGTGTGCGATTCTTGCCGCCGCTGTCGTAATCTTTCTGGTTACGAACTCAACTCCGCGGCGTTCGCTCTCGTGGTTGAAGAGGATACCGGAGCAGGCGTAAAGACCAAAGCTCTCTCTGTAGTTCTTTGTGATCCAGTGTCCGTAGAGCTTTGCAACTCCGTAGGGGCTTCTCGGATAGAAGGGAGTCGTCTCTTTCTGAGGAATTTCCTGAACGAGACCGAACATCTCGGAGGTGGAAGCCTGATAAAATCTTGCCGTAGGCTTTACCGCGCGGATTGCCTCAAGCATATTGGTAACGCCGAGAGCGTCTATTTCAGCGGTTGCGAGCGGCTGCTCCCAGCTTGTTGCAACGAAGGACTGAGCGGCAAGGTTATAAACCTCGTCGGCATCTGAAATTCTCATAGCGGACATAAGGGAAATTACGTCCGTCATATCAGCGTAAATGAAATGAATTTTATCCTTAATGTGGCTTACGTTTCCGTAATCAACAACGCTTTTACGTCTCCAGATACCGTAAACCTCGTAGCCTTTCTCAAGAAGCAGCTCTGCAAGATAGGAGCCGTCCTGTCCGGTGATACCTGTTATAAGCGCTTTTTTCATAAAAATCTCCATTCCGCCGCCGTTTGTTGCGGCATTAAAATTTTTAAACGTTATTTTCTTTTAAAAGGATACCTTCATCCTTTCAACCACCCACGCGTTTTCTTGAAAAATGCGCGCAGGACTCGGCATTTAAGCTGCCATTTACAATATTATAGCACACTTCTCCAAAAGTTTCAAGTGGTTTTCACTATTTTCTTTTCACCACGTATCAAATTTACATTTACCGCCCTCTCAGTTTTAAAATTCGCCTTTTATTTCGTTAAAAAGCCACGGCAAAGGTCATTTTTAACAAAAAATTGTGCGTTTTATACAAGATGGGAAAAATAATTTCTACACCGAACGCATAATTTCGTTGTTGAAAATATCCGGCGTTTATGATATAATACAAGTAGGGACTTATTTTATTATAAAAAGAAAGGAACGGCTATTTATGAAAATACTGAAAAGAATTACCCTCCTTTTAGCTCTCATAATGCTTATCACCGCGTGTTTTACCGCCTGCACCAATGACAACACCGACGATGACAGAAAAATCTGGTGGGAGCTTGGTGCCGAGGGAAGAGCCTCGATGCCGGACAACCTCCCCGAGGACTTAAACTACGACGGATACGAATTTCAGGCGTACCAGCGAGGCGGCTTCAGAGACGAGACAGAGGGCTTTGATGGAGACGGAGCGGACCCGGTAGAGGTCGTCGTTTACGAGCGTAACCGCAAGGTTGAGCAACGTCTTAACTGCAAGCTTACCTGGTTTGCGTCTGACGGAGGAAACGCCTCCACCAGAGAAGAAATAAACAAGATACTTAACACCAACCAGTACTACGATTTCATACTTACCACAAATAACACCATAGTACATCTTAAAAAGAACGCGTATCTTTGCGACCTTACCGACTCCCGTTACCTCGACTTCACTCAGCCGTGGTGGTGGACGGAATATATGGATGAGATTGCTTACGACGGCGTTACCTACAACTACATGGTTGGAGACATCAACATAAGTAACTTCAAAAAGCTCAGCGCGATGTTTATCAACACAACGCTGATAAAGTCTCAGCTCAACATGACCGCCGCTGACTTCTATAAGATGGTTGACGACAAGACGTGGACTATTGAAAAATTCTACGCTCTCACAAAAACCTGCTACAAGGACACCGACAAGGATCCGCTTCATTCCGGAGAAAGAGACCAGAAGGACATTTTCGGCTTTGCGTGGTCGGGCACCGAAACCGTTCAGCAGATGATATTCTCCACCTCGATAGTTAACGATTTTTACGAGAGAGGAGATTTCCACATAACTCTGAACCTGCTGAATAACTCGAAAATCCAGGAGCTTTGTGAGCAGCTCACAAACCTCATTCATAACAACGAGGGCGCGTGGGACAGACGTATAAATAACGAATCGGCATCGGACTTCGACGGCAAGATAATCAAGGAATTTTCGGAGAACAACTATGTGTTTCTCGTATACCGTCTCGGCGGAGCGTGTTCCACCTATCTTCGCGGAATGTCTAACTTCGGCATAATCCCTTATCCGACGCTTTACGAGGGTGATGACTACATTTCTTACGGAGAGACCTCGGCTACCTGTCTTTGCATACCGCTTGTTGTAAAAACCAAGTCCGGAAAAGAGCTTGACCGCTCGGGCGCGGTTCTTGAAGCGCTCTGCGCGGAATCCTACCGCTATACCATAGACGCGTTTTACAAGCAGGCACTTCAGACCAGATACACCCGCGATCCCGACTCGGTCCGTATGATAGATATTATATATGAGTCAAGAAACAAAAACTTCCTTATTGAGTACAACGCCACCGCCAATAACATACTGAGTCAGATATATTATTCCATCAGAGACCAGCAGAATATCGAAAGTAAGTTTGCCGCTACCGTACCTCAGGCGCAGTCGGCAATCAACGGTTACATAACCGAAATGCTTGATTCCCGCACGGGCATCTGATAAAGGCGTTTTATCGGCCGAAAAACATTACTCATGGGTTTAATAACCACGGTATAACTTATCTAAGTTAAAATGCTTTCCCTAGGTAATCCCTCGGGAAAGCATTACTTTAATCTTGTATTTTTCCAAAGAAAGGCATGTTTTAAATGAAAAAAGCGAAAAAACTAACTCTCCTTCTGGCGGTTATAATGCTTACGACGGCAGTATTTACCGCATGTATGAAGGAGGAAGAGGATAACAGAAAGATCTGGTGGGAGCTTGGCACCGAAGGAAGAGCTGCGATGCCGGATAACCTTCCGGAGGACCTCGACTACGACGGATATGAATTCAACGCATACGTACGTGTCGGAAACGACGAGGCGGCAGGCTATGACGGAGACGGAGCTGATCCGGTTGACGTCGTCGTATACGAGCGTAACCGCAAGATAGAACAGCGTCTTAACTGCAAGCTTTCCTGGACACCGTCCTCCACCGGAAAGCTTAGCGAAACGGCGCAGGAGATCACTAAAATACTTAACACCAATCAGTATTTTGACTTTTTCCTAACGACAAACAACACGATAGTCGTTCACGGCAAGAACCCCTATCTTTGCGATCTTGCCGACACACGTTACATAGACTTCACTCAGCCGTGGTACTGGGAGGACGTTATGGAGGAGGTTGCGTTTGACGGTTCGACTATAAACTTCCTTATCGGAGACCTGAACATAAGCAACTTCAAAAAGCTCAGCGCGATGTTTATCAACACAAATCTGATAAAATCCCAGCTTAATATGAACGCCGCGGACTTTTACAAGATGGTTGACGATAAAACCTGGACGATAGAAAAGTTCTACGCTCTGACCAAAGAGTGCTACAAGGACACCGATAAAGACCCGAACTACTCCGGCCAGAGAGACCAGAAGGATATATTCGGATTTGCATGGTCGGGTGCGGAGACGATCAACCAGCTCGCCTATTCCACGGTAGCGGTAGAGCAGTTCTACGAGAGACTTGACGTAAGAATAAATATAACTATGGAAAACAACGCCGCCCTTCAGGAGCTTTGCGAGCAGCTTACCGAGCTTGTATGGAACAACGAAGGCGCCTGGGACAGACGCGCACCGTCCGGCTCTTCCTATTTTGACAACGAGATAGTAAAGGAGTTCTCTCAGAACAACTACGTTTTCCTTGCTTACAGACTTGGCGGAGCGTGTACCTCCTATCTTCGCGGAATGTCAAACTTCGGTATAATCCCTTATCCCACTCTTTATGCGGGCGATGATTACATATCGCATATAGACAGCTCGGCGACCAGCGTTTCCATTCCGATAGTTGTAAAAACCAAGGACCATAAGCCGCTTGACCGCGTTTCCGCTGTCATTGAAGCACTTTACGCGGAATCCTACCGCTACACCATAGACGCCTTCTACAAGGACGCGCTTCAGACGAGATACACACGTGATCCCGACTCGGTCCGTATGATAGACATAATATACGAATCGGCGCACAAGAGCTTTCTCGTTGAATATCAGGGAAAATCCGGAAGCATCACCACTAAAATCTATACCGCAGTCGAGCAGCAGAAGAATATAGAAGGACTTATTGCGGGCTCTATAGGTGCAGCCGAATCAGCTATAAACGGTTACATTAACGAGGTTTTGGAATCCTACAGAACTTCCGGGTAACCCCCGGGCAACCGCCCGGTAGGGAATGGCGACGGCAATGTTTGAGTATACACACCGAGCGTCGCTAAGCCAAGGTTTTGCACAAAAGCAAAGGAAAAATATCCGTAGAGCGGGCAACCGCCCGATAGCAAAATGTAAAAAAAATGTGAATATTCAAAAAGCTATTGCCTTTTTAAATATTTTATGATATAATGAAGCAAATAAATCGCACCGTCATCTTGGTATTTGGAGTACTCCGCAGAATAAACGCGGCAATCACCGTTTTCCTTATACTAAGTTTCGGGTGAAATAAAAAAGAAAGGTGAAAAAGCTATGTTAATGAAGGATGAAAAGCAGCAAATCATCGAGGCTAACAAGATTAACGAGAAGGACACCGGTTCTCCCGAAGTTCAGATCGCAATCCTTACCTCGAGAATCCAGAACCTCAATGAGCATCTGAAGAAGAACGACAAGGACCACCACAGCCGTCGCGGACTGCTTAAGATGGTTGGACACCGTCGTAAGCTCCTTGTATATCTTCAGAAGAAGGACATTGAGCGTTACCGCGCTATTATCGAAAAGCTTGGCATAAGAAAGTAATTTCGCTGATAAGCAAATAGAAACAGCGGGGAAAATTCGCATTTCTCTCCGAGGGACACCTCGGAAACCTTTAAGGGCTGTTCGAAAGGACAGCCCTTAAATTTTTAATAACGCGCGTGCGCGAAAATAAATATAAAAATGAAGATTTAATCGGAAAAGCGATTGACAGGGCAAACACTTTAAGGGAATCTGCCGCATGATACGGCAGGGAACGACGGGTAGCGCCCGCAGTGCGAAAACGTTTTACTGAAAAACGGCTTCGTTTATTTGCGGAAGTTATCCGTTAGGACAGCAAGATTCTCACAAAGCCTTGCAAAACTCGGACGTTACCCGTCGTTCCCTTTTAGTCGGTCGCTCTTTCGTTTAGATATAAAAACAAAACGGAGGAAAAATAAAATGTTTGAGAAATTCAGAACCTTTGAGTATACACTCGCAGGCAGACCGCTCGTTATAGAGACGGGCAAAATGGCAGGACTTGCAAACGGAGCCTGTCTCGTACGCTACGGTGAAACCAGCGTACTCGCAACCGCGACGGCAAGCGCAAAGCCCCGCGACGGTATAGACTTTTTACCGCTTTCGGTTGACTTTGACGCGCGTCTTTACGCCGCAGGCAAGATCCCGGGCAGCTTCAACAAGAGAGAGGGCAGACCTACCGAGAAGTCCATTCTTTCGTCCAGAGTTATAGACAGACCTATCCGTCCCCTTTTCCCGAAGGACCTCCGCAACGACGTAGCTCTTAACCTTCTTATGCTTTCGGTTGATCCCGACTGCGAGCCCGAGGTTGTTGCTATGATAGGCGCGTCTATCGCGCTTTCCATCTCCGATATTCCGTGGAACGGCCCGATCGCAGGTCTCCACGTAGGACTCGTTGACGGAAACGTTGTTCTCAACCCGAATTTCGAGGAGAGACAGAAGAGCATACTTGAGCTTACCGTAGCAGGCTCTTACGAGAAGGTAGTTATGATCGAGGCGGGCGCTAAGGAAGTTCCCGACGACGATATGTATAACGCGATAATGGTTGCTCACGAGGAGATAAAGAACCTTTGTCTCTTCATTAAGGACATCGTAAAGGAAATCGGCAAGCCGAAGTTCGATTACCCCTCCTGCGAGCTTGACCACGATATGTTTGATAAGGTTTTCGCGTTCTGCGAAAAGGACCTTATGTTCGCTCTTGATACCGACGACAAGACGGTAAGAGACGCAAGAGTTGAGCCCATCAAGGACGCTATCGTTGAAAAGTTCAGCGAGGAATATCCCGAAATCGGAGATATAATGGAAGAGCTTATCTACAAGCTCCAGAAGAAGATTGTACGCCGCTGGTTACTCGTTGACAAGAAGCGTGTTGACGGCAGAAGAATGGACGAGATAAGACCTCTTAACGCCGAGGTTGCTCTCCTTCCGAGAGTTCACGGCTCCGGTATGTTCACCAGAGGACAGACTCAGGTTCTTACCGTATGTACCCTCGGAACGCTCAGCGAGGTACAGCTGCTTGACGACATCGACGAGCAGACCGAAAAGCGTTATATCCACCACTACAATATGCCCGGCTTCTCCACAGGTGAGGCTAAGGCTGCGCGTACCCCCGGCAGACGTGAGATAGGACACGGCGCGCTTGCAGAGCGTTCGCTCCTCCCCGTTCTTCCCTCTACCGAGGAATTCCCCTACACCATTCGTTGCGTATCCGAGGTTATTTCCTCTAACGGCTCTACCTCTCAGGCTTCCGTTTGCGGCTCCACCCTTGCTCTTATGGACGCAGGTGTTCCGATCACCGCTCCCGTTGCAGGTATTTCCTGCGGACTTATCACCGAGGAGGACGGCTCCTGGTCTACTATGATAGACATTCAGGGACTTGAGGACTTCTACGGCGATATGGACTTCAAGGTAGCGGGAACTCATAAGGGTATCACCTCTATCCAGATGGACCTTAAGATTGACGGACTTACCCCCGAAATAATCAAGGAAGCGTTTGCTGTAACCGACAAGGGAAGAGACTTTATCATCGACGAGTATATCCTTAAGGCAATACCCGGACCGCGTGATGACGTTTCCGAGTACGCTCCCAAGATGATAACCATGAAGATCAACCCCGACAAGATCCGTGAGGTAATCGGAAGCGGCGGAAAGGTAATTCAGAAGATAGTTGCCGACACCGGAGCTAAGATTGACATCGAGGACGACGGAAGCGTATATATTGCCGCCGTAAACCGCGACAGCGCTCTTGCCGCTAAGAAGATAATCGACGGCATCTGCTTTGAGCCCGAGGTAGGCGAGATATACGAGGGTAAGGTAACCAGAATACTTCCTATCGGCGCATTCGTTGAGATAGCACCCGGCAAGGAAGGTCTCGTTCACATTTCCAAGCTCGAAAATTACAGAGTTGAAAAGGTTGAGGACGTAGTTAAGGAAGGCGACGTTATAAAGGTTAAATTCCTTCGCATAGACGAAAAGGGAAGATACGATTTCTCCAAGAAGGACGCATATCCGAGAGAAAGCACTGTAAAACCCGCCGAAACCGTAAACGAAGAAAAGCGTTACAGCCGTCCCCTTCGCAAGATTGAAGAATAATTTTAATTAATAAAACCGTTGCCCCGCAATGTCATTCCCGAATTTAACCTCTTTGAAGTCAAAATAAAGGAAGAGCCTTGTGGGGCAATTCATATAATGGGACAAAATAAAGTTTTACCGATAAAAGGAGAAGAAAAAATGAATCTTTGCGATGTACTTAACGATCTCAGAAGCGATAGAGTTAAAAAAGTAATACTTGACACCGATGCGTATAACGAGGTCGACGACCAGTTTGCAATAGCATGGGCAATCCTTGAAAACGGAAAGAAAATAAACCTCCACTCCATAAACGCCGCGCCGTTCCTTAATAAGATGAGCGTAAGCGCAGAGGACGGAATGGTAAAGAGCTACGACGAGATATTTAAGCTGGTAAAGCTTATTGACGAGTCGAACTATGATATCCCCTATAAAGCGGCAGACGTGCCGGTATTTAAGGGCTCTACGCGCTTTATGACACCCGACCAGGAGCCTGTTATCAGCGACGCCGCGGAAAACATTGTTAAGACGGTTTCCGAGAGCGACGAGGTGGTCTACGTCGTTGCGATAGGAGCTATAACCAACGTTGCCTCCGCTATCAGAATGAAGCCGGAAATCGTTAATAACATGGTGGTTATCTGGCTCGGCGGACACGCATGGGATTGGAAGATAACCGACGAGTTTAATATGCGTCAGGACGTTCCCGCCACACAGGTTGTGTTTGACAGCAAGGTGCCGTTCCTTCAGATTCCCTGCAACGGAGTATGCACCGCGCTTACCACGACAGCTCCCGAGCTTAAGTTCTACCTCGACGGTAAAACCCCTCTTTCCCAGTATCTCAGCGATAACGTTGTTAAGGAAATTGCCAACTACGACGTAAGATGCCGCGGAAGAATTATATGGGACGTTTCCGCTATGGCTATGCTCCTTGTCAAGGATTGCGCGGACATAGTAACGCTCCCCACTCCGTTCGTAACTCCTATGAACAGATACGCCTTTGACGCAGGACGTCATCCGATGCTTATGGTCAGATGGCTTAACAGAGATAAGATATTTACCGAGCTGTTCAATAAGCTTACAAAGCGCAGCTAAAAAGACTGTTTAACAGCTGTAAAAGAAATCAAAAAGGACGGAAAATTCCGTCCTTTTTGCGTTATATGACCGCCCCCCTACACGCATATAGCCGTGATGTAAACCCGTAACGAAAATCAAATATTTGTTGGTTTCGCAGAGATATTTTATAAATCAAAAGACGCACCCGTTACCGAATGCGTCTTTTTTGTTTTTGCTATGTTCGACCTTAGCGACGTT
>JAZRDX010000037.1:0-9912 GCA_045660565.1 Eubacteriales bacterium | reverse complement strand
CCTCGTCGTAGGTACCGTCAAATCTTATTTGCCCCTCTGCGTTCAGCGGGCGACGCTCGCGGTCCCCGGTTAAAATGTCATCACTGTATTCCGACGTATTGGCGGCCGCTATATTTTCGCTTTTTGCGGATTTGCTTTCGGAAGATAATACAACGTTGTTTTTTAGTCTGTCAAACAAGTTGTCGGTTTTTTTATTTGTAAGCTCGCCGTATTCGTCTTCTTCCTGCTCCGCGGTGTGTTCCGTCTCGGTGCTTTCGTCGGATATTTCCGCATTGTCAGAGATTACGTCAGCGTCGGATATTTCCGCGTTGTCGGAGGTTACGTCAGCGTCGGTTATTTTTTCCGTGTCGGGTTTTTCCGTTTCGCTATCTTTTGATTGATATTCACCGAGTTCTTTGACAGCTTCACTGAAAGATACTTCGGTGTTATTCTCCGTTTTCGAACTACCGTCCGAGACGTTTTCTTCCGCGAAAGCGACTTCGTCTTTGTCTTTCTGTGTTACGGCTTCGTCCGAAAGCGGTGTGTTTAAAGAAGCTGTTTCGTAGGTTTTTTCGGCTACAGCTTCGCCGTCCGAAACGATGTTTTCGTTTTCTTCTTTTTTCGCGCTATCGTCTAAGGTCGCGCTTTCAACCGTTTTTTCGTCTGCGGTTATGACCGATAACGCTTCTTCCGACTTGTCCACGGACGTCTGTTCTTTTTTATTAAGCTCGTCTATGTCCTTGTTAAGAGTCTCGATCTCAAAGCCTTCGAACTCAAAGAGAGAGTCGTCGTCGGAAAAATACGAAGCGGCTTTATTTATTGCTTTTTTCTTTGCAAGCCCGCTTTTTTCAGCTTCGCTCAGCGGTTTTTCGGTGCCCTGTTCTTTGTCGTTCATAAAACCGTTCGTCCTTTCATTGTTTTTGGCGTTTTTCTGATTATATGTGATTATTTGAAAAACCTTCTTGCGTGGAACAGAATGACCGCTCCCGCAGAGGAAACGTTAAGCGAGTTAACCTTTCCTTTCATAGGTATCGAAAGTATAAAATCGCTGTTTTCTTTTGCGAGTCTTGATACTCCGTCTCCCTCCGAGCCGAGAATGAATGCCGCAGGGGTGATTATCTCGGTTTCGTCGTAGTCGGTACCGCCCGCTTCGGCGGCGTATATCCAAACTCCCGCTTTCTTAAGTTCCTCTATGGCATTTGATATATTACTTACCTTTGCGATGGGAAGATGAGCTACCGCTCCCGCCGATGCCTTCGCGACGACCGCGGTGAGCGTTGCGCTTCTTCTTTTCGGGATTATCATTCCGTGACAGCCCGCACCCTCGGCGACTCTTATGAGCGCTCCGAGGTTATGGGGATCGTTTATTCCGTCGGCTATAACGATAAAAGGCTTCTCGTCCTTTTCCTTTGCCGCGTTAAGAATGTCCTTTACGTCAACGTAGCTTACGCTTGCCGCGAGAGCTACAACACCCTGATGGTTTACATTACCCGAAAGCTCGTCAAGCTTTGATTTTCCCGCTGAAACGGTAGGAATACCCTTTGCCTTTGCCTCTGCGGCTATTTTCTTTATAGATCCTTCCCATTCTCCGTCCTTGATAAAGATTTTGTCTATATCGCGTCCGGATTTTAAAAGCTCTAAAACAGCATTTCTTCCTGCGACTACGTTTTCGTCAGGCTCACGCATCTCGTCTCTCATTGGCATAGTCCTTTCTTTTTAAAGCGGGATTTTATGTAAATCAAGTTTCCCGAAGCATCGTGGTTAAGCGTTATTACGCGTTTTATCTTTTGTATCGGAACGGAGCAGGTATTTTCTCAGTCCGCTGCCGGAACAAAGCATCATGTCTCCAATCAGCATCTCTCCGTCGTATACTGTGCGCGGACCGTTTCCGAGCACGCGGGTTACGTACAGCGGCGCCGGGTGGACGAGTATAATACGCTCCTTTTCGGATTTTTCAGGCAGAAATCCCTTTACCGTCATTAGCTTCGTTTCGCTTAGTCTGGTTATTCCTTCGGGGTGCGCCGCAAAGGTGCGCAGATGTGCGCGTCCAAGAAAGGGAATTACACCGCGTCCCACGTGATAGATCTCTACCTTTCCGTTATCAAGAAAGTGGTAGCGGGAGTGGCGGAAAATGCTTGAAAAAATAAAGACCTCTGCTTCTTTTCCGTTTATCTCCACGGTTATATACGGTTTTTCACTTGCTTTAAAAAGTGAACGCAATACCGATTCTAAGGTATACCGCACTCCGTGTTTTTTGCAAAAAAGCTTGAATTTCAGCGCGAATATAAGTCTTTTCGTAATCAGGATGAAAATTTTAGCCAAAAGAATGACTGAAATGATTACAGCCAGTGAAAAAACAATAAAAATCAGTGCGAAAAAAACTTGTTTAAGCAAATGCAGATTCCGCCTTTCCGAAAAAACGTTCGGCGACCGCCGGTGCGCTGTTTTTCATAGCTATTTTATATAGTATAACATATATTTTTTTATTTGTATAGTACTTTAAATAAAATTTTACAAAAATATAGAAAACGAAAAGGCGGTGAGCCAGATGACTCACCGCCTTGCTTGTACAGACTTACCCAAATAACCCTAAGCGTTTCGTTAAGGTGCTGTCGATAAACGTTATGAAAATAGACTGCGCCGAGAAAAAATAAACCGAATCCGTGCGTGCGGAAGATATTATTCGGTTATATGGATGTACAAATCTTAAGACTCGAAGCCTTACTGATTTTTAGATGCTGCAAAGCATTCGCTGCAGTATACAGGTCTGTCGTTGGAGGGCTGGAAAGGAACCTTTGCCTCTTTTCCACACTGAGCGCACTCAACTGTGAAAAACTCTCTCTGGGGCTTTCCGGCGTTCTTTCTCTTGTCACGGCAAGCCTTGCATCTCTGGGGCTCGTTCTGGAATCCCTTCTCTGCAAAAAACTCCTGTTCGCCTGCTGTGAAAACAAACTCCTCACCGCAATCCTTGCATACTAAAGTCTTGTCCTCGTACATAGTGGTTACCTCGCTAAAAATAATATAATTTTCCCCGTCGGCAGACTTTAACTGCCATCTCACCGTGCTTGGACGGGCAGCGGTTCGCTTTAACTTAAGCTATCCGGGTATAGTGTTTTAATAAAAATTCTTTTTGATTTTGGTTTTTACGCGGAAAATCGCGTTATCTACCGTTTTTTCTTCTTTTCCGAGAGCTTTTGCTATCTCGGCGTAGCTCTTTTTTTCAAGATAAAGACTGAAAACCTTTTTTTCAAGGCTTGAAAGATTGTCGCTGAGAAATCTTTTAAGCTCCGAGTTTTGTTCAAGTGCAAGGAGAAGCTCCTCAGGGGCGTCGGTTTTCTTTACGCTCTTTTCCGCGATAAGTCGGTTTTTTTCCGCTCTTTTGAGCTGTGAAACCGCTTTTCTTACGTAGGATATTATCCTGTTGCGGATACATATTTTGGCGTAAAGCCCGAACGTAACGCCTCTGTCTCCGTCGTATGTAAGAGCGGCGTCGTAAAGCGCCATAAGCGCTTCTTGTTTTATTTCGTCGAAACTGTCTCTTAATTCGGCACTGCGTGAAACGGCGTCCGAGGTCTCTTTTTTTATCAGAGGAAGGAATTTTTCAGCAAGTCCGTTAAAGGCGGTTTTATCACCGTTTTTTACGGCGTCAAGTTCTTTATCGGACATATTTTTAACCCCGTTCTGATACATAACTTTACGAAAAAGTTTTCTCACAAAAACCGAGAACGTCTCGGAATACCTTGTTCACTTTGAAAACATTATATACTATTTTTTTAATAATGTCAATACTTTATTTCAAAAAAATTAAAAATATTTTTTTCATTATTATTATATATTGCCGAATTTTTCAAAAGGTGCCGAGACGCGCGTTTTTGAGGTGAAAAAAAGAGAAAAGGGTTAGTTGATAAGGTAATTAATTTCGCCTGTTAAAAGCGTCATAAGACCTTTGTAAACGGCTTCGGGACGCTCTTCGAAGTTGTGCATCATTCTGTCAAGCTGTTTTTTATTATCTACCTTAAGAGTGATGTTCAAAACCTCTTCCTTGCTTTCTACTATCTGACAGCAAAGAGAAAAGCTTCCGTCGTCAAGAGGCGTGCTTTTACATTTGATAAACGAGCCTCTTTTTTTAAAGGAAAGCAGACGAAGCGCGCTTTTCAGACTTCTTTCTCTTATCATCATGAAAATATCGCTTTGAAGGCTGTCGGCAACGTGTTTTCCCTGCTCGGTTACGCTGTAAAGCGTTTCTCCGTTTTCCGACTTTTCCTCGGCTATATTTCCCGTTTCCAGAAGCTCGGAAAAGCATTCTGCAAAATCGAAATATTTAACTATCTCGTCCTGAAGCACTATATCCGTTATATTTGAAAAGTCGAGCGGGTATCCTATATTGCGCATAAGATACAAAATAAAGATTTTAATGTCGTTTTTTTCTTTAAGCGGAGCTTGCATTGATATTCTCCTTGGAATTTTTGAGTTCTTTCGGTGTTTTGTTTTTTAAAGAAACGGGGACAGCCAAAGCTGTCCCCGAAAGCTACTTTTTAATTATATGGCTTATTCTTCTTCCTCTTCGACGTCAGTCTTGGGGAGATATTTTTCCCATCCGGGGAGTCTGGTCTTATTGAATATCGGATAACCCCATTCGGAGAAATCAACGTTCTTAAGCTTCTTGTTCTTTAAGATCGCATTCTGATGTACGAATATCGGAATTATCGGCATATCGGTAAGGAGCTGCTGCTCTGCCTCGTGAAGCTTTTCATACATAGTGTTCTTAGCGGCTAACTTGGCGTCCTTCGCGGTAGCGCTGTTCATCATTTCGTCTCTTGCGGCAGATGCTTCGGCGATAAGGTTGTTGTAAACCTCGTTATTGTATCCGGTTACGTGGCCGCGGGTGTTGAAGCTGTCGTCAGCCTTTGCTCCGGAATAGCTTGCGGCGAATACCGAAAGAGCGGAATATGCTGTTTTGTCAAGATTCTGGCTGTCAATAGCTATGATATCAAAGCCGCCTCTGTCCTTTTTGATGCTTGCGGTCTGACCGTCGTCCTTGCTGTCGAGCTTGTAGTTAAGTCCGAGGCCGCTCCATTTACCGCCCTGCGTGGTTCCGTAGAGGGCTTCTACAAAAACGTCTCTGAACTGAACGAGCGACGAGGTTACTTCGTTATATCTTATGGTGTTTACGGGTTTAACCTTGAAGGTGAATCCGAACTCGGAGGTTACCTCGTTCCACTTTTCAACGACCATTTTTGCAACAACGTAATCTACGGTGTCGTATATTTTGTCGTCGCTCTTGGAAATATCCTTTAATTCGTATGTTTCTTCGTCATAGTCAGCGTCGGAATTTACTCTTACCGTGATCTCGAACACCTTGCCGTTCAGTGCTGAGAAATCAACGCCGGAAGCCTGTATAGCGGCTTTCGCGGCTTCTACTCCGATGGAATCACCGGATATCAGCGCCTGGTTGTTTGCCGCGAACATATCCTTGCCGTTAGCATCTTTAATGCCGTTCGGGATTATACCTGTCGCGGGCTTTGCGAATACTATTTCGCTTACTATTTCGTTACGGCTTATAACGTCGCTGAGAGCCTTACGTACCGCGGCGTTGTTAAACGGAGCTATTGTCGTGTTAAAGAGGTAGGTGTGGGTATTTAAAGTATCCCATATCTTTGCCTTTGCTTTATAAGCTTCTCTGATTTCCTTAGATGCGGGAAGCTCGCCTATGTAGAACAGCTCGCCCTCGTCGAATTTCTTCATCATTTCCTCGGCGTTGAGCGTGTAATCAACCATGATCTTGTAGGGCGTTACGTGCTTCGAGGGGGTGGGCTCCTTCTTTCTGTCCTCGGTGTTGTATCTGTAATAGATGTTACGTACAAGCTCAAGGCACGCGCCGGGGTAGAATGTCTGGAGCGAGAACGGACCGTTTGTGAACATCGTGGTGTTTGCGGTAGACCAGCTGTGGTAGTACTCTACGCAGTCCTGACGGACGGGAAGAAGTGCAAGACTTGCGAGCTTGCGCTCAAATTCGTGGGGATCTATCGGGTGCTTGAAGAAAATGGTGAGAACCTTTTTGTCAGCGATAAGTCCAACGTCATCGGGGCTTCCGCCGTCGTTCTTTCTCTCCCATGCGCCCTTGATGTCGAAGAGAAGCTCTGCGCCTTCACCGTCGAACATAGGATCGAGCAGACGCTTCCAGGCGTATACGAACTGGTCTGCGTGAAGCGCACGTCCGTCGCTCCATGCGGAATCCTTAAGAGTGATAACCATTTTGTAAATGTTATCCTCATCGGTATCCTTTAAAACGCCTTCGTCCTCAGTGTAAATCCAGTTATCACATGCGGCGGCGGTTACCTTGCCGTTATCCTCAAGCTTATAAAGTCCTTCGAATAACAGACCGAGTACCTTGCTCGCGCTGGCATCCACGTGAGCGTACGCAGGGTCAAGGTTATATACCTCGGACGAGAGGTACATATTTATCTGCGGACCTACCGTGGTATCCTTGCTTGCGCATCCGGCAAAGCATCCGGAAAGCGTAAGAAGGCAGAGAACAAGACAAATAATTCTTGTTGTTTTTTTCATAGGGTATTCCTCCTAAAAAAATGCGTAATTATTCAGCTTACAAATTATTATACCACTAAAATTAAATTTAATCAATGGTTTTTGGAGCGGAATTTTTAAAAAGTAAATTTTTCTGTCAAATGCACAATTGGTGGGTGTGCTTTTTGGTTGTTTTTACAATAATTTAATTAAAATTAATATATGTGAAAGCCGTGGAACGCCTGTCGGGAGCGAAAATAAGCGCAAAACGCATCATAAAAATATATTTTTTCGCTTCGTGAAGGTGATGAAAACAATATTGCGGCAATAACAAAACGTGATTATGGTAATAGCGACCAATTCTTGTTTTCATTAATAAAGCAATCGGAAAAGGAAAATAATATTTGCAGAAATAAACGTACTTATCAAGGAGAAAAGGAATTTGAACAGTTTGGGATACGTGCGTACCGACCTTGCGGCTGAATGTGATTTTCACGGAAAAAGCGGAGTTACGGTTAAAGAATACGAGATGAGCGGTTTTTCCGTTCATGAAATAGTGTCGGAACGTGAGAGCGATGAGCTTCATAAAGGGCGGTACGTAACGCTTACGCTCGGACCGCTCTGGCTTCGGGACAGGGAAGCCTGCGAGAATGCCAAGGATACTGTTTCGAAGCTCGTTTCGTCGTTTGTGGGTGAGCTTGTCGCGGAAAACAACACATCTGTTTTAACCGTTTGTCTCGGCAACAGAAGGATAACGTCCGATGCCGTGGGTCCGCTTTCCGCTGACAGAATTATAGTTACACGCCATCTTAAAAGCGAGAACAGCGCTCTTTTCTCCTCTCTCGGCGGAAAGGAGCTTTCGGTGGTTACTCCGGGAGTTATGGGGGAGACGGGTATTGAAACTTTTGAGATAATAAAAGCTGCTGTCGAGGCAGTGAAGCCGACTCTCGTTATTTGTATCGACGCGCTTGCGGCGCGCAGCGTTCACCGTCTTGCTACTACCGTGCAGCTTACCGATACTGGTATTTCTCCGGGCTCGGGGGTAGGTAATCACCGAAAGGAGATAAGCCGTAAAACGCTCGGTGTTCCGGTTATTTCGATAGGTGTTCCGACCGTTGTTCAGTCATCAACGCTGGTTTTTGACGCGCTTGAAAAGGCGGGAATGGATGATGTGCCGAGGGCGCTTCTCGATATTCTTGAAAACGAAAAAAGCTTTTTTGTAACCCCGAAAAACGCCGACGTTGCCGTGGCTACGCAGGCGGAGATTATTGCCGGAGCAATAAATAAGACTTTTCTCGGGTTTTACGAGCTGTAAAGAGTTTTTACCGAATTTTGTGAGTTTATATAATTTTTTTCAGGGAACGATATTACCTTTTTGCAGTTACCCGCATTTAATTACGGGAGGGTTAAGCTCCTCCCCTACCGGTTTTGGTGTGAAATTTAATTTTTTCGGGGGCATCGCACCCTACGTGTTTTTAGGAAATTAGTGTGTATTTTTCAGGTGGGTTATGTTGTTTAAAGTTATCAAAAAAACACTTAAGATTTTTGTGATCGTATATCTTGTGCTGCTTGTTTTCCGCCCTGAAAGCGCTGAGAAAATTATTGACTGCGACATGACCGACGGAAGCATAAGCGTAGCGGGTAACGAGATACCGGTTGACGGCACAGTTATTATGGATACGTATTCCGGAATTGAAAAAAAGGCATCCTCTCTTATACCGAGCGGTGTAAGCAGGTTTTTGTCCGAGGTATCGGAGTGGCTGTCAAAAATTTTTACCGCCGATGGGTAGTCGGCGGTGTTTTTTATAAAATATTTTCCTAAATTTGCGGTTAGTCTCGCGGTGATTTGAATTCCTTGCCGTTTATTAAAAAATCTATCGAAACGCCAAAATACTTTGATAAATAAGTCCAAAGCTTTTTTCATAAAGCACCCCCCTGTTTTTGAGAAACTCTTGACTTAATTGTAACAATGTGTTATAATTTATCATATAGTAGGTGGAAGAAAGCTGTTTTTCGGTGGGCGGCATAACCATTTACGGAAATTTTACGTATTTTTGGAGGAATTTAAGATGGAATCTAAATTCACAGGCGGACTTCTCGGACTTATCGGAGTTGGTATCGTACAGTCTCTAATCATTTGCTTTACGCTCGGATTTGGTGCACCGTGGGCTATTTGCTTTAAAGAAAAGTGGTACGCCGAGCATACCGTATTAGACGGACACAAGGTAACCTTTGACGGAAACGGCGGTCAGCTTTTCGGTAACTATATCAAATGGCTTCTTCTTACATTTATCACTTTCGGAATATACGGCTTCTGGCTCAGCATTAAAATGAAGCAGTGGGTTACAAAGCATACGCATATCGTTCCTGCTGCGTAAGCAAAGGAAGTAATTATTATTAACTTTGTTTTTCGCTAATCACCGAAATAAAAAGGCTAAGCAGCATTTTTGCTGTTTAGCCTTTTTATTATAAAATATTTTCTTAAGTTTGCGGTTAGTCTCGCGGTGATTTGAATTCCTTGCCGTTTATTAAAAAATCTATCGAAACACCAAAATACTTTGATAAAGCTCTAAGCATTTGTATGTCGGGGCTTCTTTTTCCGTTTTCGTAATGCGAAAGAGCTTCACGGCTTATATTTAAATCCAAAGCGACCTTAAGCTGATTCAGTTTACGCTGTTTTCTTATAATTTTTAATCCCAAAAGTCCAAGGTTTTCTTTCATAGTAATCCTCTTTTTTCAAAAAACTCTTGACTTTATTGTAACAATATGTTACTATAATTATGTTACAATTTGTAACATTGCGGACAGAGGGGGCTGCTTTTCGGTGGGCGGCGCGGCTATTTTTAATTTTGGAGGTGTATTATGAAGAAATTTATATGCATATTTACTTTGGCTGTATTACTTATCTTTACCTTTTCGTCGTGTGGCGGAGAAAAAAGCGAGCCGTGGGACACGGCGCTTCTTTTAGAGGAAAACGGATATAACGTTTCGTTAACCGTTGGTGAAAAATCAATAAAAGTTATGTCCGCGGAGTTCGGAGACTTTTTTAACAAGGACGTTTACTGTGTTTCATTTGCGGTAGACGGAGAATCGGATATAGACGATTTTGATACCGAAAATTTCGGATTGTTTATATACTGCGACAACAAGGAGGAAACCGAAAGAATCTTTAAAAAAATGGAAAAAGCTTTCCTTCTTGAGGTTGACGTTGTAGAACAGGCTGACGGAGTTATATACGTCGGTTCTACGGATATATGGGACATAGCTTACGGGGATAAATAAGTTGGTTACGCAAGTCCTGCGGTAGTTAAACATCAGTATATTGAAATTTTCCAATCACCGAAATAAAAAGGCTAAGCAGCGATTAATTGCTGCTTAGCCTTTTTGTGTAAACGAAAACCACGCGAT
>JAZRDX010000036.1:0-10125 GCA_045660565.1 Eubacteriales bacterium | reverse complement strand
GTTTAAAGAATGGGTATTGTTTACGTAGCGGTAAACACGCCAATAGTTGTTATTTTCGTCGGTATATCCGTATTCTCCGTTTACCGTTTTAAGGAAAACAAGGGTTTTCTCGAACGTCTCGTTTTCTTCGACGTGTTTTTTGCTTATGTGCTCGGTAACCTTGAATATGTTTGACATAAGCTCGTTGGGATTTTTAAAAATCGAGGTGTTTACCTTCTGAAAAACATATTCTTCGTCGGAAGAAGCGTTTGCCTTTACAAAAAAGGTGGAATTTATATGTCCCGTGGTACACTCGCTATATGTGATATTATCGAAATCAATGCCGAAGCTTTCGGCTATTTTTTTAGTATTCATTTTGTTTATCTCCGTTTTATTCCGTCAGCGTGTAGGCTTGATACTAACGTTTTTTGATTTGAAATTCAAAAAACAAGGTATATGCACCGATTTTGACAGATAATAGACAGTTATTGCTGTTTTATTTCCATAAAGGAGTGGGATATATGCCTGCGTCTATCAGCTTTTTGATACCTTCCATAACCGCGGGCTTGTCGTCCTTGTAGGTTACGCCGTACCATTTAGCGTCGGTCTTGTAAACCTTAACGTCAGCCTTTCCGTCTGCTATCATTTCCTTAACGGAAAGGGGCAGATAGTATTCGGCTTTGGGATCGGGAGAAGAAGCGAGAAACTTTTCAAATCCTGCCGAAATGTAATCGAATACCGCGGGAGTAAAGCCCCAGCAGTTCATCGAAACGACGGAGTCGGGGGAAAGATGGGTTCTTACTCCGTTTTCCTCGTATTCAGCACCGCTGTCGGTTTTGAATATTTTTGTTCTTTCGTTGATGTCAACAAGATTTCCGCTTGCATCGGTTTCGCAAACACCTCTTGAAACGGAGCCGTTTTCTGTAAGCGTGTTTTTTAGAACGTAGCCAACCATACAGACGTCAAATTTATCAGCAGCCTTAGCCGCGGAAAGGTGCTTTGCGAGCTGAACAAATGCGTCTCGTCCGTAGAAGTCGTCGGCGTTGATTACCGCGAAATTATCTTTTATAATGCTTCTCGCGGAGAGAAGCGCATGAGAGGTACCGAACGGCTTAAGTCTTTCGGGAACTAAAGAAAGATATTTTTCAGGTACGTCGGTCATTTCCTGGAACGCGTACTCAACCTTAAGGTAACGCTCGGCACGGACACCTACCGTCTCCTTGAATATTTCGAGGTGTTCCTTTTTAATTACAAAAATTACGCGGTCAAAGCCCGCCTTGTATGCGTCGTATATTGAAAAATCTATAATAAATTCACCGGTTTCGGTGATGGGGTCAATCTGCTTTAATCCGCCGTAACGGGAAGCCATTCCCGCGGCAAGAACAACAAGAGTCATATCTTTAAGTCCTTTCGTTTTAAATGTTTTATGTATTTAAGCAGCATATCGGTACGCGGTGTTTTATCGGTGCCGATAGCATTACCTTACATTATACAATATAACGTGGTAAATGGAAATAGGGATACAGTTTTTTTAACAATTTATTTACATCGTTTTTCGTTTTTTGAGCCTAAAAACAAAAAATAAATTAAAAATCTTTTTTAAAATCGACAAAAAATCCTTGTATTAGTACTTTCTTTGTGCTATAATGATGTTACCTCGTATGAGAAATTATTGCGGAAAGGAAGGAAAAGACCGATGCATAAGAATTTGCAGTGCAGTCCACCGGAGCTACTTATAAGCTATTCGGAATACATAAGAATAATAAGAAACCGCTCCGAAAGAACCGTGGAGCAGTATCAGAACGATTTGGTGCTCTTTCTCTGCTACGTAAAAGCAAGACTTGACGGGCTTTCAACCGAGCCGCAGGACTACGTTAAGGTAGATATTTCCGAGATCGACGCACTGTTTTTGAAGAAAATAAAGCCGCTTCATATATACGGTTTTTTAACCTATGCCGCAGATAAAAGAGGCAACAAGGCGGGCGCAAGAGCCAGAAAGCTTACCGCAATAAAGTCATTTTTTAAGTATCTTACCGTTGTTGTAAAGGTTCTTGAGGATAATCCCGCAAAGGATATTGACGCGCCGTCGGCAAGAGCGCCGCTGCCGAAATTTCTTTCCCTTGACGAATCGGTTGAGCTTTTAAAGGCGGTAAAAAACGATCCTACGTCAAAAACTAAGGAAAGGGACTTTGCAATACTTACCCTGTTTCTTAACTGCGGAATGCGTCTTTCCGAGCTTTGCGGACTGAGTATTACCGATTTCGACAGAGAATTTACCTCGGTAAGAGTACTTGGTAAGGGTTCTAAGGAAAGAATGATCTATTTAAATAACGCATGTAAGGAAGCTATACTTGAATATCTGCCTATAAGAAACGCGGATAACGAAATAAAGGACAAAAATGCGCTGTTTATAAGCTCCCGTCAGCATAACAGGATAAGTAAAAAAACGGTTCAGTGGCTGGTTAAAAAATATCTGAGCGAGGCGGGGCTTGAAAACAAACACTATTCAACGCATAAGCTTCGCCACACCGCGGCAACCCTTATGTACAGAACGGGAAAGGTTGACGTAAGGGTTTTAAAGGATATTCTCGGACACGAGCAGCTTAATACCACACAGATATACACTCACGTTAGCGACGAGAGTATGAAAAATGCAATGATGGAAAATCCGCTTTCCGATATAAAGCTTGACGAAGAAAAATGATTTTTGTGATTTCCGAAAACTGAATAAACGCTCCGACGGACAGTCGGGGCGTTTGTGTTATACGGAGAAATCGACAAAAATAACGTTTATAACAGAAAAAAAGATTTTATTTCAAGAAATTAATACGGGAACTCCGTAAAAACGTAGGAAACGGTAAGCCTAAAGGGGTTCGGATAATAAAAGGAGAATAAAAAATGAATTTAGACGGATTTTTTGATACGGTATCACCGAAAGTAGGTTCTAAAATCGTATCGGCGGTAATAGCACTTCTGTTAACCTTTGGAGGATTTAAAGGCTACGACGTTATAAGCGCGGTTGAATTACCCGACGGTAAAACCGAGGACGGCTCAGGGGAGACGGGGGAGACGGAAGGTGTTGTAACACCCGAAAAGCCTACGGTGGAGAAGGTATTTTTCGAAGACGGCGCAAAGGACGTTTCGGGAGAGATCAGTGCTGAAAGCGCAGTGTTTTGTGATATTACAAACACGAAAATAATTGCGCAAAAGGAAAAAGAAAAGGTAATAACTTGCGGAGAACTCAGTGTTTTTGCAACGGCGCTGCTCGTTTCAAGAGCGATAGACAGCGGTAGGGTAAGCGAAACTGACTACGCCGTTTGCCCGGCAAGTGCGCAGAGAAAAGCAAATTATCAGCTATCGTCAGGCATCCTACCCGTCGGAAAGAAAATGATGATAAAGGATATATTAAGGTGTATGATTTACCAAAGAGGTTCTTCCTTTGCGTATACTCTTGCGGTACATATCAGCGGTAGCGAGGAAAGCTTTGTGTCCGAGCTTAACGCGCTTGCGGCAGAGCTTAAAATGAGCGGGACGGCTTTTTCCGGTGTTTGCGGAGAGGCTGACACGGTATCAAAAACCACGGCGCTTGATACCGCGATACTGTTAAAGGCGTTTATGAGTGATGTAAGACTTAAAAACATTTTCTGCTCAAACGAGCCGCTTGCAATAAGAAACAGCGAAACGGTAAGCAGCGTATATCTTACCGTCGCAAACGATTTTTTTGTGTCAAACTGTACCGAAGGTCAGGCAAATGCTGACGGAATATCCGGCGGAAAGGTTGGATATATCGGAAACGGTAAGTGGTCAGCGGTTCTTTTCAGCAAGGGCGGTATCGAGTACGTCGTTGTTGCGCTAAACAGTCCGTCTCCCTACTCCGAAACACTAAAGCTTTACGCCGCATATATACAGTAACGTTAAAAAATCAGAACAAGGCTTTTTATCAGCTTTTACGCGCACTGTTTTATTTTACCTGTCTTACAGCTTCGCATTTTAGGGATTTACTGTTAACGGTTTTTTCGGACATTTTTATCGGTTTAAGAGAGCCGGTCAGTCTTAAGAAAATGAAATAGTAGATTACCGAAAGAATAATTCCGAAGGCAACGCTTCCGCTTAGTAAATGCAGCCCGATTTCAGAGAAAATAAAGTTTGTAACGGTTACCAGCCAGATTGAAACTATAACCGAAAAGGTAGGCATTGCAAGGCTGTTAAAAAAGCTTATCCCGAATCCTGTTTTAACCATAAGCATACCGAAGCTGAAAACACAGTTAAGACATTCGCAGATGTAAATTGATGCGACGAAGCCGTAGATGCCGAAGCGCGGTATAAGAATTATAGCGAAAAGAACGCTCAGCGCCGCATCGAAGATGTTGACCTTCATTACGTAGTTCTGCTTGTCAAGCCCTTTCAGCATGCCGTCGGAGATATGATCGAGATACATAAAAATTACAAGCGGAGCCATAATTCGGAGAAATTCACCTGCATCCGTACTGTTGTAGACCGTATGTCCGAGAGCATCGGAAAAATAACGGATAATAGCGGTGCAGCCTATTCCGTAAATAAGAGCAAGAGAGACGCCCTTTGAAACGGTTGCGTTTATATTTTTCCTGCTTTCGCCCGCGGAAACCCTTGCCGAAAGCTCGGAAATGGTTACCGAAGCAAAAGCGGAAAGCAGAGCCATAGGGTAGAGAAGAATAGGAAGCGCCATTCCCGAAACTATACCGTATTTAGCCAAAGCCGTTTCGCTGTCAGCACCGAAGGCGCGAAGTCCTATCGGTATAAGAATATGCTCGGACGTTGTAAGCCCCGAGCGGATAAGCGAGCTTACGGCAACGGGTAGCGTTATACCGATAAAATGCTTTCTCTGGTTTTTTGATTCTCTGTACGAGCGCGGAAAGCGTCTTGCGTCAAGAATGTAGAGCAGGAAAAGGGTAAAACAGGACAGAGCCTCCGAGGCGGCGTTACAAATAACAAGCGTAAGGCAGACGGCTTCGGTATTTTTTACATCAACTGCGGTAAGCGCATAGAGTGTTGCGCCGATTCGTACAAACTGCTCGATAAGACTCACGGCGGCGCTTTTGTATATACGCTTTACGCCGTGAAAATAGCCGTGAAAGGCGTTTGAAACCGATATGAACGGAAGCGCAAGTGCCAATGCGCGCAGAGAGGAGACGGTGCGTGCGTCGGCAAGTATCCTGCCGCCGAAAAACGGAGCGCCGAAGTAAAAAATAAGACTTACAGCTATACCTGCCTTAAGACAGTAGGAAATGCTTTCGTGCACACCGCAGCGTATATCGGAAAAACGCCCCCCGCCGTAGTTTTCGGAGGTTATTCTTACCGCGCCGAGATTGACACCCGCGGCGGAGGCGGTAACGGCAAAGCCGTATACAGACATTATCTGTGTATAAAGTCCCATTACCGAGGCTCCCGCCAAAATAGCGAGACGCGCGGAGAAAAAGACACCCGCGGTGCGCAGAATAAGCATTGTAACGGTAAGCATTACACCGTCTTTAATAAAATCCTTTGTGGTACGCAAGGAGAAAACTCAGTCCTTTCAAAAGAGGTTGAAAACTGCTTATCCGAAGCAGAGAGTGGAGTTAAAGGGGGAGGGGGCTTAAAAAACAGAAGTACGGTAAAGAAGTCCGCCGTCGAAAGCAAACGGGCAGGCAACTTTTAAAGGTGAGTGTTTTTTGAAAAGCCGTGAATAAAGCCGTCCTTTGCCTCGGTGCAGATGTCTCCGCCGATTACTCTCCCTCTGTAAATAAAGACGTTTGCAAATACCTTACCCTCGTATTCGGGGTAGTTGGTTATTACGTATGTATAGCGTGTTACGGTTTTTCTCTTATAGCGCGAAAGATCAAGCCCCTGAAGCTTCTGGAGTTCGTTGTAGCCGATAAAAACGGAGTCAAATTCGGACGGAATTGTAACCTCGGTTTCCTCGGTGGGGGTTTCCTCTACCTCCCAACCGAAATTTTTCAGAAATTCAATTCTTCCCTCGTTTGTTTTCGCACCGGTGTAAACCACGCTGCCGTCATCGGCGAAAACGGTCGTGGAGTCATAGCTCGGAATAAGTATTAAGAGGGTGCATACGACGGTAAGGGATAGAAGAACGAGAGCAATAAGCTTAATGCTTGAAGCCTTTACTGAATAAACGAACATTGTTTTTTCTCCTTTTGATTTTAATTTTTAGGGAAGTGTCCCGTAAAAAATAAATATGAGAAATGGGAGAAAAATATTACGTTTTGAAAAAATAAAACAGCTGCAAAAGGAAAATGCACAAGTCCGTTTTTGCGAACTTGTGCATTTTTTGCCCTAAGGCATCTGTTTTGTTTATTTTAAATTTTCAGCTTTAAACGTTTTTAAACGCAAACTGCTGGTAGGGCATAAAGCAGGGCTCTGCTGTCTCCAAAACCGCAAAGCGTACAGGGTCGTTTGAACCGTTAAGCGCAAGACCGTCCGAGGTAAATATTCTGTATTTATTCTGCGCGTAATGGGTTATACGCCAGATTTCACCGCTATCGGAAAGAGTAACGTTCTTTTTGTCCTCGGTAAGCGCAAGATATTTGCTCTCATCTGTCTTTATTCTGTAAAGATTTTCTCCGTCAGCCGCTTCAAGAGTAAAGATAGTTCCTTTATTATCGTTTACTACAAGCAGACTGTTTTCGTTAAAGTTAAGATAGAAGGTTTTCGGTGTGCTGTTCCAGTAGTTCGGGGAATCTATGGTTATCGGCTTTGTCAGGTCAACCGACCAGTAGTTAACGGTAGGCATCCAAACGGTAACGAGAGAGCTTTCATCCCACGTTCTGCCCGCGGAAGCGTAGTCAACCATGTCAAAGGTGTTTCCGTTTTCCTCGGTTACCTTAAACGCGTAGAAATGATCAAACGAAACGTCGGACGGTACGCAGGGAACGTATCCTTCTGCGTCAGGAGCGAATTTGACAACGTTCTCAATATCACCGATGCGGGAGTCTCTCGCAAGGGCAAGAGGACCTCTGCGGAGCGCAACGTGATATGCGGAATTTTTATCTTCGGGATCGTCCATAGCATACATGAGCTTGCAGCGCATATCAAACTTAAGGGTTATATAGTCGCCCTTAGTCCATACCTTCTTAAAGGTTGCATAGGTTCCGGGGGTAACGCTTACCGAAGCACCGTTAAAGGAAACGATAGTGTTTTTCGACCATTCGGGGATACGGACGGAAACAGTAAATTCCTCTTCGGGGCTGTTTTCAAGCTGAACGTTAACGGTTCCGTCTGCCGGATACTCGGTTTCCATAGCGATTATAAGGTCTTTGCCTCCGGGGGTTTTGGTGGAGATTTTCGCCTTTTCAAATAGGTTTATAACTACTCCGTTTTCCTTAAGCATGACCGCGCTTCTGCCTATTACTCCGGTTCCCGCAGAGCCTATACATGCACAGCAGCCGTAGTAGGAGCCGTCCGCCATTACCTTCTTGCCTCCGACACCTCTTAAACGGGTGTTGAAAAGGAGAGGGCTGTAGCTGTCGAAGGGAAGTCCGCCGTTACGCATGTCAAGCTCAAAGTTAATCGAACCCATTAATGCGTTGTACGCGGATTTTTCTATCTCATCGGCGAAAACGGGATTTCCCGTAATGGAAAGAAGCTGGAAGCAGAATTTCATCCAGGTTACCGTTACACAGGTTTCCTGAAGCGCACCGTTATATATAGTGTTGGTCTGACGTACCGCACTGTGGTCAAAAAGCTCGTGCGTGCAGCCGGAGCAGCCTATAACGGTAATGTCCGATGTGCGAACGCGATTTGCGAAATTAATTACCGCGGTTTTCCATTTTTCGATCTTTGTTACACGGTAGTATTCAAGAAGTCCCTCAAAGCAGCTCATCATTTCATAAGCCTTTGTTACGGGATACTGATACGGATCAAGCTTATCCTCGTAGGCAAGCTCAAAAAGACTTACAGCGGGATCGGTGTATATACCGCCGCATTCGACTATGTAGGACGCGAATTTGCGGTATCTCGGATAACCCGTTATGTTGTAAAGTCTTACAAACGGCTCTAAAATAGAGGATGCGCTGAGTCCCTTCCAGTGGCTTGCGCACTGGGTTATAAGACGTTTGCCCTCCTCGGGAGAACCGATAAGATTAATCATATAGTCAGCCTGACGGCACATAGACTCGATTATTTCAGCGGTAAGCTCCTTGTCCTTACAGATTTCAAGGAAATACTGCATTCCGAGAAGAACGTACTTTCTTGACCAGAGGTCCCAGCCCATAAATTCCTTTTCAACGGAGTAGCTGGAAATTCTGCCGCCTTCTCCGTGAGTTGTCATCATGTCCCTTACCGTTTCGGCAAGAATCTTATAAAGCTTTTCGTTTTTGGTGTAGGCGTAGGTAAAACATGCGCCGCGCATCATCTTTCCCCAGTATTCACCTCTCCAGCCTATGTCATCATCGTCGGCTTTAGGAGTGGTGTCGCGGAACTGCGTTACGAATTTTTCCCAGAGTGCCGGTGCTAAAAGCTGCTTATCCTCGATAAATCGGATAGCGTTATTCAAATTTCCTTTAAGCGAGACAGCGCCCTCAGCTACGTTGAAAAGCTCGTCGGTGTCAAGTCTGTTTTTATAAATAAGATGCTCTTTGTAAAGCTCTTTTATAGCCGCGGATTTTTTCATATCATATATTCTCCGTTCTTACGTAAAATTTTCAGTCTCTCGCCTCGGGAAAGCTGCAAGGCTGAGAGGGGGAAAAGACATCGGAGAAGCAGTTTCGAATTTTTTGAAGCCTGATTCTCCGACGTAAAAGGTTAAATTAAACTCCGGAGTATGCGGAGAAGCCGCCGTCAACGGGAACAACTATACCGTTAACAAATCCCGATGCCTTAGCATCGCAGAGCCAGAGAAGTGTTCCGAGAAGCTCGTCAGCCTCTCCGAAGCGTCCCATAGGAGTAGCCGCGAGTATCTTTTCGCTTCTGGGGGTGAGAGAGCCGTCGGCGTTCATAAGTAAGTTTCTGTTCTGGTTGGTTACAAAGAAGCCGGGAGCTATTGCGTTGCATCTTATACCTACCTTGGCGAAATGTACGGCAAGCCATGCGGTAAGGTTGGAAACCGCAGCCTTTGCGCCGGAGTACGCGGGTATCTTGGTAAGAGGACGGAATGCGTTCATTGAAGAAACGTTAAGTATAAGGGGATTTTCGCGCTTTGCCATATCGCGTGCGAAAACCTGTGTGGGAAGAAGAGTTCCAAGGAAGTTGAGGTTGAATACGAACTCAATGCCCTTGGGATCAAGGTCAAAGAAGGTGGTTATGTCCTTGGTGGTTTCCTCGTCGAGGTCTTCGGGGAAAAGGTATTCCTTGGTGGTGGTACCCTTCGGGTTGTTTCCGCCCGCGCCGTTGATGAGAATGTCGCAGGGACCGAGATCGGCGTCTATTGCCTTCTTAGCCTCGGTAAGAGACTCGCGGTCAAGAACGTTACAGCCATAGGCTTTAGCGATCTTACCGCTCTGACGGATTTTTTCCGCAACAACGTCGGCTGCCTCAAAGCGAAGGTCGAGAAGAGCTATTTTAGCACCTGTCTCGGCAAGAGCCTCGGCAAAGGAAGAGCAGAGAACTCCGCCTGCTCCTGTGATTACTACGGTTTTTCCTTTTAAATCAATCTGAAACGGGATTTTCATTTTTGTTTTCTCCTTTAAAATATATGTAAATTTAATTTATTATCACTTAATTTCAGCCCTTGCAATCGTTACAGAGGCCGTAAAACATTATCTGGTGCTCGGTAAGAGCGTAGCCGGTCATATCCGATACGCTCTTTTCAAGCTTATCGGTAAATTTGTAGGGAAGGTCTGCTATTTTTCCGCATACAGTGCAGAAAACACGGTGGACGGAACGTATAGCGCTATCCGAGCTTGCGTAGCGGTAACGCGTTTTGGCATTAGTACCTGTTACGCACTTAACGAGAATACCCTCGGATTCAAGTCTGTTTACAGCGCGGTAAACGGTGGCAATGCCCATGTCGCTTCCGCTTTCCTTAAGCATTTCGGCTATTTCCGCAACGGTAAGCTCCTTGTCTCGGTTAGCTTCAAAGAAACGGCGGAACGCCTGCTTTTGTTTTGTAAGTCTTTCAGACATAACGGTGCCTTTCCTCTGCCACGCGCGGCAGATGATGTTGTTTTTTATCAA
>JAZRDX010000035.1:0-2975 GCA_045660565.1 Eubacteriales bacterium | reverse complement strand
TAATTTTATGTTTATCACACCTCGCTTTTTTCTTTGACTATGCAGCCCCAAGAAAAAAGCTTTGCAAAAAAGAAAGGGCGTATCTGTGGCTTACGCAGCCACCTTGCGAAAACTTTTTGAAAAAAGTTTTATCAAAAACTTTTAAAACCTCATAAGCCAACCAACAAAAAAGTCCGAAACAACCGTTTCGGACTTTTTTGTTTAATACATTTCCTTATATAGCGTGAACGCCAAGCTCAGCATCAGCGTTTTTACCGTCGATACCGAGACGCTCTTTTTCTCTGTTATCAAAGAATTTAGCGGCAACCTGCTCGAACAGCGCGTAGGAAAGAACATCCTCGTCGCTTATCTGACCGTCAACAGCCCAGTTCATGCACTTGCTGCGGAGGGTATCCATTTCAGGCTCAAGCGCGTCTGCGGGACGGTAGTCGATAAGCTCTGCGTCCTTACCAAGTATCTTCTCTACAAATTCGGGAGCAATGGGAGCCGGTGTCTTACCGTATTCACCCTTTACAAGTCCCTTAAACTCCTTAGTTACCATCTTGTAGCGCTCGCCGCCGATTATATTAAATACAGCCTGCGTTCCTACTATCTGAGAGGAAGGAGTTACAAGCGGAGGATAACCTGCGTCCGCACGTACTCTCGGTACCTCTTCAAGGCACTCAAGAAGCTTGTCGCTCTTTCCCGCCTGCTTAAGCTGGGAAATAAGGTTAGAAAGCATTCCGCCCGGTACCTGATACATAAGAGCATTAACGTTAACCTTAAGAACCTTGGGATCAAGAAGTCCGGAAGCGATATACTTCTCTCTGAGCTTATCAAAGTACTTTGAAACCTCGTCAAGCTCGGTAAGATTAAGTCCCGTATCGTATTCGGTTCCTTCAAGAGCCGCAACGATAGGCTCGGTTGCCGGCTGAGAGGTTCCCATAGCCATAGGAGAAATAGCGGTATCAATTATATCAACGCCCGCCTCAACCGCCTTAAGAACGGTCATCGAAGCAAGTCCGGACGTGTAGTGGGTATGAAGCTCAAGGGGAGTTTCACCGATCTTGTTCTTTATAGCTCTTACAAGCTCGTATGCGTCGTAAGGCTTTAAAAGTCCCGACATATCCTTGATACAGATGGAGTCAGCACCCATGTCCTTAAGTCTATTTGCATATTCAGCGAAATACTCGTTGTTGTGGAGAGGAGACGTGGTGTAAGAGAAAGCGATCTGACAGTGTCCTCCCTCCTTCTTAGTCGCCTTTATAGCGGTCTCAAGGTTACGGGGATCGTTAAGCGCGTCGAACATTCTGATTATATCAATACCGTTAGCGATAGATTTCTGAACGAAATGCTCAACAACGTCGTCAGCATAGTGTCTGTAACCGAGAAGGTTCTGTCCGCGGAGAAGCATCTGAAGCTTTGTATTCTTAACCGCGCCTCTTATCTTGCGGAGTCTCTCCCACGGATCCTCGTTAAGGAAACGGAGACAGGAGTCGAAAGTCGCGCCGCCCCACGCCTCAAGGGAGTAGTAACCTATCTTATCCATGGTTTCAAGTATCGGGAGCATCTCCTCCGTAGTCATACGGGTTGCGATAAGCGACTGGTGTGAGTCTCGGAGAACGGTTTCACATATTTTTACGTTTGCCATTATATTAGTCCAACCTTTCGTATATTTAAATTATGTAGCTTCTTAACCGAAGCAGCTGAGAAGCACGCCCGCCGCAACGGCAGAGCCGATAACACCCGCAACGTTCGGTCCCATAGCGTGCATGAGAAGGAAGTTTTTCGGGTTGACCTTCTGTCCCTCAATCTGAGAAACACGCGCCGCCATAGGAACTGCGGAAACACCCGCGCTTCCGATAAGCGGATTAACCTTACCCTTGGTAACAAAGCACATAACCTTTCCGCCGAGAAGTCCTCCAACGGTGGAAATACAGAACGCGGTAAGACCGAGAACTATAATCTTTATGGTATCAAGAGCAAGGAAGTTCATTGCGTTTGCGGTAGCTCCGACGGAAACACCGAGCATTATGGTTACTATGTTAATAAGCTCGTTCTGTGCGGTCTTAGAGAGACGGTCGGTTACTCCGCATACGGTAAAGAGGTTACCGAGCATAAGGAAGCCGCCGAGCGGAGCCGCGTCCCGAACTATAAGACATACGACAAAGGTAACGATTATCGGGAAAAGAACCTTCTCGATTTTAGAAACGGGACGGAGCGTCTGCATTTCTATAACTCTTTCCTTCTTCGTGGTAAGTAATTTCATAAACGGCGGCTGTATGATCGGGATAAGCGCCATATAAGAGTATGCCGCTATCGCAATCGCGCCGAGAAGATGCGGGGCAAGAGTTTTGGTAACAAGAATTGCGGTAGGACCGTCTGCGCCTCCGATTATTCCGATGGCAGCTGCCTCAAGAAGGTCAAAGCCAAGCAGGATAGAGCCGAGGAACGCAACGAATACACCAAGCTGTGCCGCCGCTCCGAGAAGAAGAGTTTTCGGGTTAGCGATAAGCGAGGTGAAGTCGGTCATAGCACCTATTCCAAGGAATATAAGCGACGGATATACACCGGTCTTAACACCGAGATAGAGGTAATCGACGAGACCTCCGTGTAAGAACGTCATCTTAACAGAATCAACGAGCGAGAGATGGCTTGCATCTATTCCCGCCTCGGCAAACCACATTGCAAGCTCTGCGCTCATAGTGCCTTCGCCGCCGAGAACAACCTTACTTACATCGGTTATTCCGAGAGTGGAAAGCCAAGCGGAAAGCTCTGCGCTGACTTCCGTACCTGAAATTGCCGCTTCGAAAAGCGAAAGCTTACTCGGATCCTCAGCCACAGCCTTAAACAGGGCTGCAAGCTCCGAGGTCATTTCGGGAGATATAAAGAAATCCATATGGAAAACGTTTGTCGAAAGCGCACCGGGAAGGTTTGCAAGAAGCATTCCGAACGCTATCGAAACAAGCAGCAGGGGCTCGAACTTTTTAACAAGC
>JAZRDX010000034.1:0-6291 GCA_045660565.1 Eubacteriales bacterium | reverse complement strand
CCGACTTGACAGTTACGGTGGTTACCGACTTAGGAAGAAAGATTTTATCAAGCTTTACGCATCCCGCAAATGCCTGCGCGCCTATAGAGGTAACATTAGAGCCAAACGTTACGCTTGCAAGGGAGGTGCAGTTAGTGAAAGTACCCTGAGGTATTTCGGTTAAGGTGTCGGGAAGGTTTACTGCCTCAAGCTTAGAGCAGCCTGTAAATACACTGGTACCGATTTTACTGAGATTTGAGCTTAAGTAAAGCTCTTTAAGCTCGGTACAGCCAAAAAATACTCCGAGTTCGAGCGTGGTAATAGAATCGGGCATGTGTACGTACTCAAAATGCTTTTGGGCAAACACCTGTGCTGCGATTTCCGTAACGGGCTTTCCGTTATAGGTTTCGGGGAGAATGAGGTATTTTGCATCACCCGTGTATTTTGTTATTTTGTAGCTTACAACATTTCCGCTTCCGTCCTTGATCTCGGCGAAAGTAAGGGCGTCGCTCGAAGAATAGTCCTCGTTAAGTATCGTAAGGGTGGTAATCATCGGCTCGGGTGCAGCGTAGTTTGGATCCTCGCAGCAAAACGGGTTTTCGGCACAATTTTCTTTCGTGCAGTTCGGATCCTTGGTGAAAAATATCGCGCGCATCTCGTGCGTTCCTACACTGATAACTCCGTTCTTAGGCTCGTAACGTACATTAAGACCCTCGGGAAGCTCTCCGGAAATCTTAACGCTCTTCTTCGAACCGTCGAACACGGTAAAGGTGCGGTTGAAAGACATGCCTGAGGTGTCAAACACCTTCTTTTCAATGGTAAGCGTTACCGTCTGATCCGGAATGGGCTCGTAGTTCGCGGTATCGGTATGAGTGAACTTTGCGGTTATCTGGTACTCACCTGCGACCTTGGGCTCCTTATCGTGGAGATCGTACGTAACGGATACTCCCTTGGGGAGATCTCTCTCGTTTACCTTCAAGGTCTGTACCTGTCCGTTGTAATATACGGTGGTATCCTTAAAGGTTGCGAGGCTTTCCGTTAAGTCGTAAACAGCCTTCTTTATCGTAAGCTTTGCGGTTTTGGTGGCTTCCGGAATCTCAACGCCGTCCTTACTGAATATGGCTTTTACCTCATATTCTCCGACGTCAATGTTACCGTTGCCTTCGTAACGTACCTTTATTCCCGAAGGAAGTCTGTTGTACTGAAGGCGCGTGGTAACCGTGATGTTCTTCGGCTTTCCGTTGTAAACCACGGCTTTGTCCTTGAATGTGATTTTGTCAAGTTCCTCTAAAACGACCTCCAAAGGAGTTTCATCGTTCTTGCAAGAGACGAGACAGATGCAAGCGGTGATTATCGCTAAAGCAACTAAAGCGAGTGAAAGATATTTTTTCATAAGTCCCCCTTATATATTTATATCATTGTACAATATTTTACCACAAAAGCCGCAAAAAGTAAAGGGGTAAAATGTTTAAAAATCCGCGTTGTGTATTGTGCATTGTATACAATTTTATATAACGCGCACGTATAATAATAAAAATAGAGAATTTCGGCTGAGGATTTTACGGAAAAGTATTGACAAAACGCATGGAATATGGTATAATTAATATCCAACTAAAAATGGATTTAACGTTGATGGCGTGTGAGTAGTCCGATGAAAAACAGCTGTTTCAGAGACGGAGAGGCAGGGGCTGAGACCTTTCCGAGGCTGCATAGGACGAATTTCGGCGCCGGAGTTTCCGTTGAAAATCGCTTTGCGCGAGCTAAAACGGACGTCTTTGCCGCGTTAAGGCAAAAAAGTGCAAGGCTCTCTGTCTTTGAAATAGGGTGGTACCGCGGTTACGCCGTCCCTTTCTTTGGCAGGGGTTATTTTTTTGCACTGATTACGGTAAAAATATTAAGCCGAAAGGCAGGAAAGGAATTTCATAATGAAAGATCACATTTCTAAGATAAGTGAGGAGCTTGACGGAAAGCTTGCTACCGTTACCGCGGCAGAGGGCTTACAGATTATAGAATCCTCCTTCAAGAAATCCGTTAAGGAGCTGTTCGCAGAGATGAAAAACATGACTCCGGACGAAAAGAAAGAGGCAGGTCAGCTTATAAACGGTCTCAAAAACGATTTTGAGACAAAGCTGAAGGCGCTCAAGGAAAAGCTCGCAAGCGCCTCGTCGGTAACTGCGGAGATCGACCTCAGCATTGCCAGCCGTGAGTTTGTAAGAGGAAAAATACATCCGCTTATCAGAGTCGGTAAAATGATGGAGGACGTGTATAAGGAAATGGGCTTTTCTATTGCCTACGGTCCCGAAATCGAGAACGACAAGCATAACTATGAGATGCTCAATATGCCGTATTATCACCCTGCGCGCGATATGCAGGATACCTTCTATCTTGAATATCCGAACGTTCTTCTCCGTTCGCACACATCCTGCGTTCAGGTAAGATATATGCTTGAAAACAAACCCCCGTTCATGATAATCTCTCCCGGTGTCGTTTACCGTGTTGACGAGATAGATCCTCAGCATACCCCCTGCTTCTACCAGATAGAAGGACTTGTTGTCGGAGAGGGTATTAACCTTGCAAATCTTAAGTGGGCTATGACCGAGAGTGTAAAGCGTATTTTCGGTGAGACGCTTAAGGTAAGATTCTCCCCTTGCTACTATCCTTACACCGAGCCGTCAGCCGCGGTTGATATGAGCTGCATTATGTGTGGCGGTAAGGGCTGCCGTACCTGTAAGGGAACCGGTTGGATGAGAGTTGCGGGCGCGGGAATGGTACATCCTAACGTATTCGAGGCTGTCGGTTATTCCAGAGACACGGTCGGATTTGCGTTCGGATGGGGACTTAACAGACTTCCCATGCTTTACTTTAAGATTGCGGAAATGCGCAAGCTGTTCGAAAACGAGCTTTCCCTTTGGGAACAGCTTTAATGTGGAGGTAGCGTGAAATGTTTAAATTTCCTTTTAATTGGTTAAAGACGGTAAGCGATACCGAAATTTCTTATGACGAGCTTCTTAAGTGGCTCAGCGAGCAGGGCTTTGAAATAGCATCTCTTGAAAAGGTGGACGACGACACTCTTATCGAAATAGAGGTTAAGGCGAACCGTCCCGATATGCTTTCCGTAGCAGGTGTTCTTCGCGAGGTTTATATCTCAAAGAAATTACCCGCACCGAAGGTTTTTGACGAAAACGTCGCTCTTTCCTTCGATAAAAACAATAAGCTTTCTCATGAAATAAAGATTAATTCCCCCGACGTTCACAGATACTGCGGCGTTGAGATAACCGGTATAGACAATACGGTTAAAACACCGGACTATATTCTTGACGTTCTTACCAAGCTCGGAGTTCCGCACATAAACCCCGTAGTCGATATAAGCAACTACGTTCTGCTCCTTATCGGTCAGCCGAGCCATGTATTCGATACCGATAAACTCAGCGGCGCGATAACCGTTTCCAATATTGAGAAGCCTATGAAGTTTATGACTCTTAACGGAAGCGAAACCGAGTTCCCGAAGGGTGCGCTCATAATCTCCGACGACGAAAAGCCGATATGCGCGGCGGGTATGATAGGAAGTCCTAACGCGGAAATCACCGCTGACACAAAAAATATCATTATCGAGTCGGCAAACTTCGACCACGTAATCATTCGTACGACCTCTAAGAAAACACACGTTTCCACCATGGCTTCCTACCGTTACGAGAGGGGCGTGGATGCGGAAATGAGCTGTGTCGGCGCGAGAATCCTTACCAAGATGATAACCGATATTTGCGGAGGAAAGGTCAATACCAAGGCGTTTATGCACAAGGACGCGGACTACACCCCGAACGTGCTTAAGCTTACCACCGAGAGAACGAATTCCATTCTCGGAACAAATCTTTTCCCCGACGAAATAGCGGACATGCTCCGTCGCTGCTACTTCGACGTCAAGATGCTTGACGGTACAACAATGGAGGTTACCGTTCCCTCGTTCAGACTTGATATCGAGCTTGACGTTGACCTTATAGAAGAGGTAGGACGTATATACGGCTACCATAATATTGAACCCCAGCCGGTAAAGCTTTATGCTCCGTATAAGGAGAACCTTGTAAATAAGAACGCGAATATTCTCCGTAACATTATGACGGGATTTGGATTCTTTGAGGTTCTTACCTATGGATTTATTCCTTCGGATGCAATGACTGTTTTGAATATAAATGAAAATTCTCCCTACTACGGCGATATTAAGATACTCAATCCTCTTTCAAATTACTTCGAGCTTATGCGTCCCACAATGGCGTATAACCTCATTCAGACCGCAGTCAGCAACCTTGCTCTCGGAAAGAACGATATAAAGATTTTCGAGCTCGGAAAGACGTTTAAACGCTACCCGGGGCATGCCGATAGCTATGACGACTATACCGAAAAGAATATGTTCGGCGCGCTCCTTACCGGTGTTAAGTATCAGAAGGGCTTCGGAGCGTCTAAGGAAATAAAATACTCGGTTTACGATGCGATTGCGGCGGTACGTTCTATTTTTGAAGAATACAATATTCCGATTGAAATCAAGAATAACGACAGTCTCGGAATGTTCGAGCCCGGTGTAGGTGCCGAGATACTCGTCGGCGGCAAGCACATAGGAGTAGTCGGTAAAATATCGAAAAAGGTTCTCCTTGCGTTCGAAAACGGTAAGCTCGCGAAGGACGACGTATTCTACTTTGAGTTCTGCTACGAGGCTCTTACCGAAACCAAAAAGAGCATTTCTTACGAGACCAGCTTCCCGAGCGTCATAAGAGAATACAACTTTATTGTTAAAAACGGAATACACTTTACCGATTACGTAAGCCTTATTACCGAGGCAAGTCCGCTTGTTATAAATGCAAAGCCTATCGACGTTTACTTCGGTACAGGTGTTGAAAAAGGCAGCTCCGCGGTGCTTATCAACGTAGAGTATAACGCGAAAAACCGTACACTTTCCGCAGAGGAAATCGAGGCGGTTGAGGAAGGCTTCAAGAAGTCTCTTGCCGATAAATTCGGGATTGAGCTTAAGAAGTAATCCGCACAGTAAAAGCGACAACATTACGGAGCGGCGGATAAAAACGCGGCTCCGTTAAATCTGAATAACTGTCATTGTAAGAAAACGGCACAAATTGAATATGTTTAATAAAATGTAAATATTTTCAAAAAATGTGGAAATTTTCTTATATATGTGTTATAATAACAAATGATAAAAAATAAAAATTATCGGAGGAAAAACAAAATGGCAAAGAAATATGTCTATCTCTTTACCGAGGGTAACGCAAGTATGCGTGAGCTTCTCGGCGGTAAGGGTGCTAACCTTGCTGAAATGACCAACATTTTCAAAGAAAAATTCCCGGACAGAAACCCTGTTCCCCAGGGCTTCACCATTTCCACTGAGGCTTGTACTCAGTACTACGAGGACGGCAGACAGATAAACGCCGAAATCATGGCTCAGATTAACGAGTACATCGTAAAGATGGAAGAGATCACCGGCAAGAAGTTCGGTGATAAGGAGAACCCGCTTCTCGTTTCCGTTCGTTCCGGTGCAAGAGCATCTATGCCCGGTATGATGGATACCATTCTTAACCTCGGTCTTAACGAAGAGGTTGTAGAGGTTATGGCTAAGAAGAGCGGAAATGCTCGTTGGGCATACGACTGCTACAGAAGATTTATCCAGATGTATTCCGACGTTGTTATGGAGGTCGGTAAGAAGTACTTCGAGGTACTTATCGATAAGATGAAGGAAGAAAAGGGCGTAACGTTCGACGTTGAGCTTACCGCTGACGACCTTAAGGAGCTTGCAAATCAGTTCAAGGCTGAGTACAAGTCCAAGATCGGCGTAGACTTCCCCTCCGATCCTAAAGAGCAGCTTATGGGCGCTATCAAGGCTGTATTCCGTTCTTGGGACAACCCCCGTGCTAACGTTTACAGAAGAGACAACGATATTCCTTACTCTTGGGGTACCGCTGTTAACGTACAGGCTATGGCGTTCGGTAACATGGGCGACGACTGCGGAACCGGTGTTGCATTTACCCGTGATCCCGCAACCGGCGAAAAGAAGCTCATGGGTGAGTTCCTTGTAAACGCACAGGGTGAGGACGTTGGTGCAGGTGTACGTACTCCTATGAAGATAGAGATGATGGCAGAGAAGTTCCCCGAAGCCTTCGCACAGTTCCGTGAGATCTGCGAGGTTCTTGAGAACCACTACCACGATATGCAGGATATGGAGTTCACCGTTGAAAACGAAAAGCTCTATATGCTCCAGACCCGTAACGGTAAGAGAACCGCTCAGGCTGCTCTCCAGATCGCTGTTGACCTCGT
>JAZRDX010000033.1:0-3553 GCA_045660565.1 Eubacteriales bacterium | reverse complement strand
ACTTCGGCGAAATTTACCGTTGAATATTGACAAATGAAGAAAAAAGTGTTATACTGTTTTTGCGACATAAAACCGAATATAATTCACACATGGGAGTATTATGCCATTTTGGTACTTCCTATCTTTTTGTATCCATGTGTGAAAAAAGGTTTTGTGTCGCAGCAAAGTGGAGTACATAATGGAGTGCGTGCGCTTTGCGGACGCACTTTTTTATTTTTTGGAGGAAAAACAATGCTGTTTAACTGTAAATTCTGCGGCGGCGAGCTTGAAATAACCGAGGGGGACAAAATAACCACATGTAAATACTGCCGCACAACCCAAACCCTGCCTATCATAAAAGACGAAAGAGAAAGCAACCTCTTTAACCGCGCTAATGCTCTCAGGCGCAGATGCGATTTTGATAAGGCGGAGGCGGCTTTTGAAAAGATTATCGAAGCTGACGGAACCGAAGCCGAAGCATACTGGGGACTTGTGCTCTCTAAATACGGCATTGAGTACGTTGACGACAAGGCAACCGGAAAGATGATACCAACCTGCCACAGAGCATCTTACGATTCGGTAATTGCCGATGAGGACTATAAATCCGCCCTTGAATATGCTGACACGGAAAGAAAGGCTCTTTACATAGAACAGGCAAAGGAGATTGACAGAATACAGAAGGAAATCCTTACGCTTGCCGAGAACGAGGAAAAATACGACGTATTTATCTGCTACAAGGAAACTGACGAAAACGGAAAAAGAACGCACGACAGCGCCAGAGCAAGCGAAATATATTATGAGCTTACCGATGCCGGCTTTAAGGTTTTCTACGCTGCTGTAACACTTGACGGAAAAATAGGAAGCCAGTACGAGCCTATTATCTTTTCCGCGCTTAACTCCGCAAAGGTTATGCTTGTTATAGGAAGCAAGCCCGAATACTTCAACGCGGTGTGGGTTAAAAACGAGTGGTCAAGATTCCTTAAAATTATGAAAAACGACCGCAAAAAGCGTCTTATCCCTTGTTACTACGGTATGGACGCCTACGATCTTCCCGAGGAATTTGTCCACATTCAGGCGCAGAATATGGAGAAAATGGCATTCCTTATTGACCTTATCCAAGGTGTAAAAAAGGTAATGGAGGGCTTTAAGAAAAAGCCCGAGGTTATCGTTAAGGAAAAAGAGACCGTTTTAAAAGAAACCGTAGTTAATCAGCCGGTTATACACGAGACGGTAAAGGAAACCACTGTTATAAGAGAGAACGGAGGCTCTGCTCCCATTTCCGCGGGCGGCACTAACACGAGTGCGCTTCTCCGCCGCGTCTTTATGTTCCTTGAGGACGGAAATTTTAAGAGTGCCGACGAATACTGTGAAAAGGTATTAGACCTCGATCCCGAAAACGCGGAAGCTTATCTCGGAAAGCTTATGGCAGAGCTTAAGGTAAAAATAAAGGAAAATTTAAAGCACTGCGAAAAGACGTTTGATATAAATATCAACTATAAAAAGATTTTGCGCTTCGGAAACGAAGCGTTAAAAACCGAGCTTCAAGGTTACATAGATTTTATAAATACCCGCAACGAAAACGCGCGTCTTGAAGCCGCGTTTTCTAAGGCAATAGCCGCTATGAGTTCCGCAAAAAGCGAAAGCGAATTTAAAGAAGCAGCAAAGCTCTTTGATTTGGTTAAAGCTTATAAAGACAGCGCGGATAAAGCGAAGAAATGTCTTGAAAAGGCGGAGGAAGCAAAACGCAGAGCTGAAGAAGAAAGACGCCGCGCGGAGGAAGAAAAAAAGCGTTGCGACGCATTGCTTGTACAGCTAAAAGAAATTTACCGTAACGGAGATAAAAACGAGGCTAAAAAGAGCGAAGTAAGCAGAAGAATATCGGCTTTAACCAACGAAATTAATAATCTTACCGCGCTTAAAAATAAATGGCATCAGATTGAAACGGAAATATCCTCGGTAAACGGTAAAATAGCGGAAAAGCAAAACGAGATTTCAAAATATAATACCGAAAAAGCCTCTCTCGGATTTTTTGCGGGAAAACGGAAAAAGGAGCTTGCGGAGCAAATAGCCTCCGCTGAATACGAGCTTTCGGCATTAAGACAAAAGCTTCCCGCGCTTTCAAGGCAAAGGCAGGGCTACGTTTCGCTTGCCGACGTAAGCGGTGCGCTTGACGGAAAGGAAACGAACTTAGCAAAGGAAAAATCAGCCGTAGTCGAGCTTTCAAAGCTTAAAGGTGTTGACGGAATACGCGCGGAATTAAACTCCTGCACATACGGTAAAGATGTTTTAAATGCCTACGACAAATTAAACAATATAAAAGGTGCAAAAATCGGAGACTGTATAAAGTTCGGTAAATACAAGCAGTCCAGTAAAAATGCAAGTCCTGAGGATATAGAGTGGCAGGTTCTCGACAGACAGGGAGACAAAGCGCTCGTAATAAGTAAACACGGTCTTGACTGTAAAAAATACAATGAAACTCAAAAAGACGTAACGTGGGAGACCTGTACGCTCCGTAAGTGGCTTAATAACGACTTTATAAACACGGCTTTTACCGCCGCTGAAAAGAAAATTATACCTACCGTAACGGTATCTGCGGATAGAAATCCTTCGTATAGCACGGACCCCGGAAACGCGACGCAGGATAAGGTCTTTTTGCTGAGCATACCCGAGGCTGAAAAGTATTTCGGTTCAGAGGCTGTACGGGTTTGTAAGCCCACCGAATACGCAAAAGCGCAGGGAGCTAATACCAAGAGTTCCTCCGGAAACTGTTGGTGGTGGCTGCGGTCGCCCGGTGATTATCAGGACAGTGCCTCATACATTTGTAGTGCCGGCTACGTGGAGTCTAATGGTGGTCGCACACTTGTTGAAGGCTACCATTGGAGCCTCGACGGCGACCTTTACGATTATTACGGCGACTTATTTGATATTGACAGCGTGGACGATAATGGCAACTACATTTGCTTTGTTAACTACGCTGTTCGCCCCGCTATGTGGATTGATTTAAACGTATAAACGCAAAAAAGAAACTTCAAGCGAAGTTTCTTTTTTACTGAAAAATCCCGAAAAACATATTTTTCTACATAATATGTATTAAAAAGAGCAGAGCTACCCCCTCGCCTTTCAAAAGCTTTCGTCAAAAAGCGCATGTTGTCGAAATTTCAATAAATGTATTTATGTAAAATCACCAAAATAAAAAAATCTGAAAAAACTTTCAAAAAAAGCTTGACAAATCAAGTCGAAAGTGCTATAATAGAAAAGCACGCAACCGAGCGGAAGCTTGGCAGGTGCGAAGAATGATCCTTGAAAATTGAACAACGAAGAGATAGTACAAAGAAGTACGAAAAAGGAAGCTTTAGAAATGAAGCAACCAAATCTCGACAATTCCTAAGTAATAGTAAAGAAACAGCTAAGATAAAACTTTTTTAATCGAGAGTTTGATCCTGGCTCAGGATGAACGCTGGCGGCGTGCATAACACATTCAAGTCGAACGGAGTGTAGCAATACACTTAGTGGCGGACGGGTGAGTAACGCGTGAGCAACCTGCCTTTCAAAGCGGGATACCACAGGGAAACTT
>JAZRDX010000032.1:0-4244 GCA_045660565.1 Eubacteriales bacterium | reverse complement strand
AATACGACTTCATAACCGCAAACATCGTTGCCGATATAATCATCAGAATGCCGGAAAACGTTGGGGATTATATCAAAAAAGGCGGAATACTTATAGTATCCGGTATAATTGAAGCCCAGGCAGAGCAGGTTTACGGCGTTTTAACGGGTAAAGGCTTCAGCCTTCTGTCAAAGCTTAATAAAAACGACTGGAACGCCTTTGCTTTTATAAAGGAATAAGCTTTTTCGCCATTTTTCCTTATTTTACAGTAATAAACTCTTACGCATACACCACATTATTAATAAATGTATACAAACTTTACAAAATATTCCGAAAAATTTTATTTAATTTTTCGAAAACCTATTGAAAAACAACAAAAAATAGTGTAAAATAGTATATAGAATTTACAAAATTAATGAAGTATAAAACTTAACGGGAGTCGAAAGGAGCCTATACATGTCCAACAGATTATTCCAAGGGGTTATCCATCAAATGAAAGACGCGGTTGATAGGATAATCGGTGTTATAGACGAAAACGGTGTTGTTATATCCTGCAACGAGCTTGTAAAAATAGGTGAATCAAAGCCGGGAGTACGCGACGAAATAGCTTACGCTACCGAATCGGTGGTTTCGGGAGGTTACACTTATAAGGCGATAGGCAATTCTGCCAAAGCCGAAAACATAGTGTTTGTTGAGGGTGAGGACAAGATGGCTGAAAAGCTCGCTACCGTTCTCGCGGTTTCTCTCGGAAACATAAAGAGTCTTTACGATGAAAAATACGACAAGGCTTCGTTTATTAAAAACATAATACTCGACAATATTCTCCCGAGCGATATATACATAAAATCCAAAGAGCTTCACTTTGCCTCTGACGTTGAAAGAGTTGTATTCCTCATAAAGTTCCAGGGCAAATCCGACATAATCCCCTTTGATATGGTTCAGAACCTTTACCCCGACAAGAACAAGGATTACGTTATAAGCGTCGGAGAGCAGGACATCGTTCTCGTTAAGGAGATGAAGCTCGGCTCCGAAGCAAAGGATGCTGAAAAGATAGCAAAGAACATTTCCGATACCCTCGGCGCGGAATTCTTCGCCAAGGTTTCAATAGGTATCGGAACCATTGTTGAAAACATAAAGGACCTTGCCCGCTCCTACAAGGAAGCGCAGGTCGCAATAGAGGTCGGAAAGGTATTCGACACCGACAAGAACATAATAAGCTACGAAAACCTCGGTATCGGCAGACTTATTTACCAGCTCCCGAACACCCTCTGCGAGATGTTCCTTCAGGAGGTCTTCAAAAAAGGCCCGATGGATTCCCTTGACAGAGAGGCGCTGACCACAATTCAGGCGTTCTTTGAGAACAACTTAAACGTTTCCGAAACGTCAAGAAAGCTGTTCGTTCACAGAAACACTCTCGTTTACAGACTTGAGAAAATCCGTAAGATGACGGGACTTGATCTTCGCGAGTTTGAGGACGCGATAACCTTTAAGGTTGCACTTATGGTAAAGCGCTATCTTACCTCAAAGCCCGTTAAATTCTAAAAACACAAATGCTTTCGTTATAGCGGCGAGAGCATTTGATTTTGTAATAACACAGTAACTAATACCGAAAGGAAATAAATACAATGGCAAAACAGATTACAGTAACACAAGAAGGACTTAAAAACTTAGAGGATGAGCTTGCCGAAAGAAAAGGCAAAATCCGTAACGAGATAAAAGAAGCGATAAAAATTGCAAGAGGCTTTGGAGACCTTTCCGAAAACAGTGAATACGACGAAGCAAGAGAATCTCAGGCAAAGAACGAGCACCGTATCTTAGAGCTTGAGGAAATGCTTAAGCACGTTGTCGTTATAGATGAAGCTGCGGCGAACAGCAACAGAGTTACCCTCGGAAAGACCGTAAAGGTCAAGAACGAGGAAACCGGCAAGGAGACCGTTTACAACATCGTCGGTCCTACCGAAACCGATCCCTTTGCGCACCGTATTTCCGACCTTTCCCCTATCGGAGCAGCTCTTATGAACCACACCGTAGGAGACACGGTAACCGCTGCTACTCCCAAGGGCGCTGTAAATTTCACTATACTTGAAATAACCAAGGCGTAAACACATGGCGCGTTGAACAATATTTTTAATCAACGTATGCCGACAACAATGCAAATAACAAAACGGAGAATATATAATGGAAGAAATTTTCGAAAACGAGGAGGAGCTTCACGAGCTCTTAAAAATCCGTCGCGACAAGCTTGAGGAGCTTCAGAATGCGGGTAATAATCCGTATTCCGTAACAAAGTATGACGTAACGGCAGAAAGCGCGGAGATAAAGGAAAAGTTTACAGCTCTTGAAGCCGCGCACGAGGGAGAGGAAACACTCCCCGAATACAAGGTTAACATCGCGGGCCGTATTATGAGCCGCAGAATTATGGGTAAGGCAAGCTTTACCGATATTCAGGACGGCAGCGGAAGAATACAGTGCTACGTAAAGCGCGACGACGTCGGAGAGGGCGTTTACGCAGACTTCAAAAAGTGGGATATAGGAGATATAGTAGGTATTTCGGGCTTTGTATTCCGTACCAAGATGGGTGAAATTTCGGTACACGCCCACGAGATTAAGCTTCTTTCAAAGTCGCTTCGTCCCCTTCCCGAAAAGTTCCACGGTCTTACCAACACCGATATGCGTTACCGCCAGAGATACGTTGACCTTATAATGAATCCCGACGTAAAGGATACGTTTATAAAGCGTTCCCAGATCATAAAGGGACTTCGCGACTATCTCGACAGACAGGGCTTCCTTGAGGTTGACACCCCTGTTCTTCACACGCTTGAGATAGGTGCGTCGGCACGTCCGTTCGTAACCCACCACAACACTCTTGACCTTGATATGTACCTCAGAATTGAGACCGAGCTTTATCTTAAGCGTCTTATCGTAGGAGGCTTTTCAAAGGTTTACGAGGTAGGACGTATATTCAGAAACGAGGGTATGGACACCAAGCACAACCCCGAGTTCACCTCTATCGAAATGTACCAGGCATATACCGATTTCCAGGGTATGATGGACCTCGTTGAGGGTATGTACGCCGAGATAACCAAGAAGGTTTGCGGTACTTACGAGATCCCCTATCAGGGCGAAATGATAAACATGGCTCCCGGCTGGGCAAGAATGACCATGGCGGAGTCTGTTAAAAAGTATTCCGGTGTTGATTTTAATGATTGGGCAGACGACGAGGCGGCAAGAAAGTGCGCCGAGGAGCATCACATAGAGGTTGAAAAGAACGCAACCAAGGGACAGATACTTGCAGAGTTCTTTGACAGATACGTTGAAGAAAAGCTTGTACAGCCGACCTTCATTTACGACTACCCGGTTGAGATTTCTCCCCTTGCAAAGCGTAAGCCCGACGATCCGATGTTCACCGAGCGCTTTGAGTTCTTCATCTGCGCCCGCGAGATGGGTAACGCATTCTCCGAGCTGAACGATCCTATTGACCAGAAGGCGAGATTTGAGCGTCAGGTAGCGGCAAAGCGTGCAGAGGGCGGAAACAACGCACAGGTTGACGAGGACTTCATCAACGCGCTTGAATACGGTATGCCCCCCACGGGAGGACTCGGTATCGGAGTTGACAGACTTGTTATGCTTCTTACCGACAGCCCGTCCATTCGCGACGTTCTTCTCTTCCCCACAATGAAGCCTATTGACTAAAAAATTATCCCCCACGGTGCCGCTAAACATCTTGGGGGATATAATTGTTTTTAAGAAAGGATAAAACCTTGAAAACGGAAAGAAATATTTTAATTGCGTTTATACTCAACCTCTCTTTTTCGGTATTTGAATTTGTCGGCGGAATCATAACGGGAAGCGTTGCAATTATTTCCGACGCGGTGCATGACGTAGGTGATGCCGCAAGCATAGGAATATCCTTTTTTCTTGAAAAGAAAAGCAAAAAGCAGCCCGACGATAATTACACCTTCGGTTACGCAAGATACTCGGTTATAGGCGGTGTGATAACTACACTTATTCTGCTCTTAGGTTCGGCGGCTGTAATATATAACGCTATACTTAAAATAATCACCCCCACCGAAATAAACTATAACGGAATGATTATTTTTGCGGTCTTCGGTGTATGCGTAAATTTCATAGCCGCGCTTTTCACACGCGAGGGAGACTCGCTTAACCAGAAGGCGGTTAACCTTCATATGCTTGAGGACGTTCTCGGTTGGGCGGTGGTGCTTATCGGCTCGGTAGTTATGAAACTTACCGATTTTGCTATAATT
>JAZRDX010000031.1:0-6954 GCA_045660565.1 Eubacteriales bacterium | reverse complement strand
ATTTTCTGTCCTTCGCCTCCGGGCTTTTAAGCTGTAAAAACGAACAAGGAATATTTGACGCATCTGTGTCTTTGATTGATATAATTAATGCAATTATCATTTGTTCCGTAGTGTTATCATTATTACTCGTCATAACCTTTATCCTGTCTGTGTTTCCGACATCGCTATGAATTACTTAAATATAATCGGTTCGGCGAAAAACCTGATATTCGTTTCGCTCATTTGTACCTTTTTAACTCTGCTGCTTTCAAAAAACAAATTCATTAGCAGTATTAAGTATGTATGCGGCATCTCGGTGCTTATTACCGTGCTTACAGTTATCGCTCCGCTTACAAACTCCCTCGGCAGACTTATAAATATCGATTTCACCTTTAACGAGAATGGCAGTATAGATAACGGTATATCCGATAACCTGATCATCGACCAAAGCGCGAGCTATATCTGCGAATACGTAAAAACGTTGCTTAACCAGAAATACGGTATTTTAGCGGAAAATATATCTGCCTCGTTAACGCTTGACACCGGCAATAAAGAAAACGTGATAATCAAAAATATTACTCTTTCTTTTATAAATACCGATGAAAGCTTATATCCCGAGATAACAAGATACGTATCGGAGAGCTTAGGGTGTGAGTGTACGGTGATTTCAAAATAAAATATAAGCTGTTTAAATCGATTTGCGGCTGTAAAAGTGTTATAAAAACCGAAAGGAAGCTATATGAAACTGAATTTTCTAAAAAATAAAAACGTTCTTGTAATCGTTATAGGGTGTGTTTGCGGACTTCTACTTATTCTTCTCGGAAACGTAAGCGAAAAGGATAAAGATGAGGCGCCTGTAAGCGAAAACATGTATACCACCGAGGAGCTTGAGGGATATACCGAGATACTTGAAAAAAAGGTATCCTCTCTTCTTTCTAGTATCGGTGGCGTTTCAGATGTGAACGTACTCGTTACTGTTGAAATATCAAAGGAAAAGGTTTATGCTACCACCGGAGATAATAGAGACTACGTAATAATAACCGATGCGTCGGGAAACCAGTCAGCGCTAACAGTAGCTGAAATTAACGCAAACGTAAGAGGAATTGCCGTTGTATGTAATTACGGGGAAAACGAAGCACTTAAAATGGAGCTGATAAATATGCTCGCATCACTTTTTAACATCGGAACAAACAGAATATCGGTAATGGCAGCGTAAGGAGAGAGCTTACGTGTAAAATTTTGAATTTTTGTTGAACAACTGTCGTTTAAGCGAGAAACGATTTAATTTTTCAGGAATAACCGTAATTTAAACGGTAAATTATGAATTTTTCAAATATAAGTGTCGTTTAAATACTCAAATAAAAGGCTTTATTCTCTATTTTAGGTCTTACGGAAATGCTTTGTTTAATATAAAAGTAAATTAAAAATAATCACATATATTTATTCTTACCACTTGACAACATTTTTAAATTATGATATAATCATAAGGTAATACTTATTTGTAGGTAAATTATGAAGCACATTAAGACTATCGAAACCAAGAACCTTTGTGAAAGCGCTAAGAAGGGCGGATGCGGCGAGTGCCAGACTTCCTGCCAGTCTGCTTGCAAGACCAGCTGCGGTATTGCAAATCAGCAGTGCGAGAGCAAAAAGGAAAGCAAATAACTCCAATATAGAAAATGCCGCCTGCTTAGGTGGCATTTTCTATGAATACTCCAAAAAGAAAGGTTTTATTTTTTATGATACATCAGTATAAGCTTGGCGGATATAATATCGTGCTCGACGTTTGTTCGGGCGCTATCCACGTCGTTGACGACGTGGCATACGATATAATTGAACTTTTTCTCTCTGAAACTAAAGAAAGTATAGTTGAAAAAATGAGTGAAAAATACCTTGGAAAAGAAGGTATTACCGAAAGTGATATCGACGAGTGCTATGAGCAGGTCGTTTCTCTTAAAGACTCCGGTAAGCTCTTCTCTCCCGATACGTTTGCGCCTATGGCGGGTACACTCAAGGAAAAGACATCCGGAGTTGTTAAGGCGCTTTGTTTACATATCGCTCACACCTGTAATCTTAACTGCTCATACTGCTTTGCAAGTCAGGGAAAATACCACGGTGAAAGGTCGGTAATGAGCCTTGAGGTCGGTAAGAGAGCGCTTGATTTCCTTATCGAAAATTCCGGAACAAGAAGAAATCTTGAGGTCGACTTCTTCGGCGGAGAGCCTCTTCTCAACTTTGAGGTTGTAAAGGAGCTTGTTGCCTACGCAAGAAGCATAGAAAAGAAATATAACAAAAATTTCCGATTTACCCTTACCACCAACGGAATGCTTATCGATGATGACATTATCGACTTTGCAAACCGCGAGTGTGCAAACGTAGTTCTTAGTCTTGACGGAAGAAAAGAGATACACGACCGCTTCAGAGTTGACTATACAGGAGCAGGAAGCTTTGACAAAATCGTTCCGAAGTTCCAAAAGCTCGTAGAGGCACGCAAAGGCAAAAATTACTATATGCGCGGTACATTTACACACGCAAATCCCGACTTTCTCGAGGATATAAAGGTTATGCTTGATCTCGGTTTTAACGAGCTGTCAATGGAGCCTGTTGTCTGTGCCCCCGGAGACCCTGCGGAGCTGACCGAATCGGATATGGAGATAGTAAAGGACCAGTACGAGAAGCTTGCCTTCCTTATGCTTGAGCGACACAAAGAGGGTAAACCCTTCACTTTCTACCACTATATGATAGACCTTACCGGTGGTCCCTGCATTTATAAAAGAATTTCCGGCTGTGGATCCGGAACTGAATACATGGCGGTTACACCGTGGGGAGACCTTTATCCCTGCCACCAGTTCGTCGGTGAAGAAAAGTATAAGCTCGGAAACATTTATGACGGCGTAATCAACAAGTCTGCGCAGTGTGAGTTTGCAGAGTGCAATGTTTACGCGCGCTCCGAATGCCGCGACTGTTGGGCAAGGCTTTACTGTTCGGGCGGTTGTGCGGCAAACGCATTCCACTCTACCGGCTCTGTAAAAGGTGTTTACAAAGCCGGCTGTGAGCTGTTTAAAAAAAGAATGGAGTGCGCCATTATGCTTGAGATTGCAAAACAGCTTGGAGATGAGGAGTAATGAAAACGCCTATCGTTGATTTTCTTACGCGGTATGCAAGCTCGAAGTGCAGCAGAATGCATATGCCCGGACACAAGGGCATAGGTGAGCTTGAAAGAACAGATATTACAGAGATTTTTGGTGCGGACAGTCTTTTTCACGCAGACGGAATAATTGCAGACTCTGAAAGATTCGCAGGTGAAATTTTCGGTGCTTACAGCTTCTATTCAACAGAGGGTTCATCGCTTTCAATAAGGGCTATGCTACATCTTGCGTCTCTTTATGCAAGGGAAAAAGGTAGCGCCCCCCTTGTTCTTGCGGGCAGAAACGCGCATAAGAGCTTTATTTCTGCCGCTGCGCTTATCGATTTCTCTGTTGAATGGCTTTATTCCACAGAAGAAAGCTACCTTTCCTCTAATATCACTCCCTCAGAGCTTGATGATAAAATTTCTTCGATGACAAAAAAGCCGACGGCGGTATATATTACCTCTCCCGATTATCTCGGTAACGTTTCGGATATTTCCGGTCTTTCTAAAGTATGTAAAAAGCACGGAATACTGCTTCTCGTTGATAACGCACACGGAGCATACCTGAAGTTTCTTAATCCTTCGCGCCATCCTATCGACCTCGGTGCGGATATGTGTGCCGATTCTGCACATAAAACACTTCATGCTCTTACCGGCGCGGCATATCTTCATATATCAAAAAATGCTCCAAAAATATTCCGCGACGAAGCAAAATCAGCTATGTCGCTCTTTGCATCGACGAGTCCGTCATACCTTATTCTCTCCTCGCTCGATAAGCTGAATGCCATTCTTCGGGACGGATACCGTGAAAAATTGTCGGATAAAATTCAAAAAATCAATATCTTAAAACAGAAGCTTTCGGATATAGGATACACTATACTTGACGGCGAGCCACTCAAAATCACCATTCTTACAAAACCGTACGGCTACACCGGAGAGGAGCTTTCTGGGATTCTTTATCAAAAAAATATCGTTTCTGAGTTCTCCGACGGAGACTATCTTGTTCTGATGCCTTCCTTAGATACCGATGACGCAGAGCTTGATGTCATCCTTTCGGTATTAAACGCAGTTCCGAAAAAAGAGCCTGTTTGCTCCCCTGCCCCGACGCTTACTCCACCTACACGCATTCTCTCACCGAGAGATGCTGTATTTTCTCCGAGCGAGGAAATCGAGGTCAATAATGCGCTTGGCAGAGTACTTGCCGACGTTACGGTTTCCTGCGCCCCCGCAGTTCCGATTCTTGTGTCCGGCGAGGTAATAAGTGAGGAAGCAATTCATGCATTCAAATATTACGGCACAAAAAAAATCAAAGTTATAAAATATAAATAACTGGTAACATAAAATTATATAACAGCGGGCTATGGAATTTATTTTTTCCAAAATCTGCTGTTTTTTCTTGGCTTCCACTTGAAAAAACGAAATATATATGATATAATATGATTTAGAATATAATTATATTTTTGAAAGTTGAGGTATTTACATAATGGCTGAACTCAGATGGAATCCGATGATAGACGACTGGACCATGGTTGCGTCCCACCGTCAGAACAGACCGCAGATGCCAAAGGATTTTTGCCCCTTCTGTCCTAAATTCGGAAAGGTTCCGGATTATGACGTCCTAGCATACGATAACGACTTTCCCGCTCTTTCACAGACTCCTCCGAAAATGGATTATCCTTTTACGGAAAAAGGCAAAAAACTTTACGGCGTTGCGCCTTCCTACGGAAAATGCGAGGTTATTTTGTATTCTCCCGAGCACGAGGGTTCACTTTGCCTGCTTCCCCGTGAGCATATCGTTAAGCTTGTAAATCTTTGGATTACTCGCTTTAACGCTATGAAGAGCGATGAAAATATCAAATACGTTTTCCCGTTTGAAAACAGAGGCGATAAGGTCGGAACTACAATGCCTCACCCCCACGGTCAGATGTACGGCTTTTCCGTAATGCCCAAAAAGATTGAACTTGAGCTTAACAGCGCAAAACGCCATAAGGAAGAAAACGGCACCTGTCTCTTCTGTGATATGAACGAGGAAGAAAAGTCGTTTGGCGAGCGTATGGTTTATGAAAACGACAGCTTTATGGCTTATATGCCCTTCTTTGCCGATTACGCGTACGGCGTATATATTTCGGCTAAGGCACACGTTGCAACCATCGCAGAGCTAAACGAAAAGCAGGTTACCGACCTTGCGGATATAATAAAGGTTATAACCGGCTGCTACGACGAGCTTTTCGACTACAAGTTCCCTTATATGATGTGTATGCATAACGGACCTGTAAACTCCGAAAAGGAATATCCCGGAAATGCTGATTACTTCCATTTCCATATTGAGTTCTATCCCCCGATGCGTTCCGCTGAAAAGCAGCAGTTCATGGCATCCTCAGAGACAGGTATCTGGGCGCACTGTAACCCGACAGCCCCCGAAGAAAAGGCGGCTGAGCTTAGAGAGGCTGTTAAAAAGTTCCTTGCTTCAGGAAAATAATAGGACTTAAGCTTTTAATTTTTACCGCAACGTGATTTTATTAAATTAAAGCGCTTCGCTTGATAAATCTCACTTTCAGAAAGGAAACTTGCAATGATTACAAAGACTAAATTCGGTACACTCAGCTGCGGAAAGGACGTTACCGCGTATACTCTTTCCGCTGAATGCGGCATTGAGGTAACAATTCTTGATCTCGGCGGAATAATTCAGGCAATCAAGATGCCCGACAAAAACGGAAACGTAAAGGACGTTGTCTGCGGATACGATACTCCCGAGGAATATCTTACCAACAGCGGCTACAACGGTGCTCTTATCGGAAGATACGCAAATAGAATTAAAAACGGAGAGTTTTCGCTTGACGGCATTACCTATCACGTTCCGAAAAACGAAAAAGGAATAACCGCTCTTCACGGCGGAAACGTCGGTTTTGACAAAAAAATATGGAATGTTGAGACGGGCTCTTGTCAGTGCGGCGGCAAAGCCGATAAGCTCACTTTAACCCTTCTGTCTCCCGACGGAGAGGAAGGATTTCCCGGAAACCTCAGTGTTAAGGTTGTTTACAGACTTTCCTCAGACGGAGAGCTTGCGATCCGCTATTTTGCTAAATGCGACAAGAAAACTCCTATTGCTATGACAAACCACGCATATTTTAACCTTGCCGGTTATGATACTCAGTGCGTTTTAAATCAGGAGCTTAAGATAAACGCTGACAAGATAGTTGCCGTTGATGACGATCTTATCCCCACCGAGCTTATGGACGTAACCGGAACTGCTTTTGATTTCCGTACTCCGAAGCTTATAGGTAAGGATATAAACAACGACGAGCCGCAGATTAACGTTGCGGGCGGTGTTGACCACACATTTGCGCTTAATACCGATATTAAGCTTACTTGGAAGCACGACCTTGTTCTTGACGAGGCGGCGGTACTTTACGATGCCGAAAGCGGCAGAAAGCTCACTGTTTACACTGATGCTCCCGGTATACAGGTATATTCCGGTAACTTTATGGGAAATAACTTCTTTAAGGGTGGCGTTGCTTCAAAGAAACACGGAGCGGTATGTCTTGAAACCGGATTTTATCCCGACACCCCCAACCGCCCCGACTTCCCTTCCTGCATTTACGGTCCCGAAAGAGACTACGAATGCACCGCAGTATTCAAGTTTGAGATTGTTTAATATTATAATATGATATTCAAAAAGCCAACTGACAACAGTTGGCTTTTTCTTGTGTAAACGAAAACCACGCGATAGTCGCGTGGTTCAAAAGAGGCTATAGCCGATGAGTAGAAAGCAGATAAAAAGATAAGTGTAAATCTTTTTGTGTGAAAGGCTCCCTCTGGGAGGGAGCTGTCAGCGAAGCTGACTG
>JAZRDX010000030.1:0-18396 GCA_045660565.1 Eubacteriales bacterium | reverse complement strand
GTCAAAGTCGAAATCATCGTCATTTTCGTCGGAGTCGGATTCGCCGTTTTCTCCGTCGCTGTCTTCGGTTTCGTCAAAGTCGAAATCACCGTCATTTTCGTCAGAGTCGGATTCGCCGTTTTCTCCGTCGCTGTCTTCGGTTTCATCAAAGTCGAAATCGTCGTCATTTTCGTCGAAGTCGGATTTATTGTCTGTTTCGCCAAAGTCAACTGACGCGTCGTTTTCCTCCGAAGCTTCGGAGAGATTTTCGGTTTCGGGGGAGAAGTCATTTTCTTCCGGTAAGCCTTCATTGGTTTTCGCCGGCGTTTTAGGCTTTACCGCGAGGCTGTCGGTATATGCCTTTGCAAACTGAATATGGTCTGCACCGAGTACAAATTCTGCTGTTTCTAAAAGGGTTTTATCCTCTTTGGTAAGCTTATCCTTAAGCGCTGCCGTCATAGAGGGCATAAGTCTGGTGGCTATAGCCGCATCAATAGCATCGGCAGGCTCAAGATCGCATGCCAAAAGCATACTCATCTGTTTTTCAAGCTCAAGCCACAGCTTGTTTCCAATCGTATAGTCGGAATACCGTCCTACGTAATTCTCTATTTTATCGACCTTTTTCCAGATTTCCTCGGTAACCTCATGTCTGTTGATTTCATGCTCTAACATATAGTTAACCTGGAAGGATGTGAAGCCCTGAGCGTCGATTTCGTCGTCTGACGGCTGACATTCGATATATGAAACCGGAATGACCGACGCACATTTTAAAACGGATATCGGGAGAGTGTTTAAGTGGGTAGTATCAGAGAGTCGAATAAGTATCCAAAGGTTGTTGCCGGTAATATACTTAAGCTTTTTGCCATTTCCCTCGGGGATAACGATTTCGTTTTTCGTTTTTGCGGAGGCTATGTATTTCAGGAACGGCGCAAGCCAGTCTCCAACGTTTTGTGCGGTTATTCCATCAATCGCGGATAGGTTAACTGTCGTAGGATGAACGATGGAGTTTTCAAGAGCTTTTAAGATGTTTTTCCTGGTGCTGTATCCCTCGGAATCGTATTCAAAGAAGACATTATTACTGTTTTCCGTGTATTGATGCTTTGAGGAATCGTCTATAAAAGCGGAGGAGCCGAAGTATTCCGAAAGGAGCATCGCAAAGGAGCTGAATTCCTCACCGGAAAGACCGTTCAGTATAAGAAGCCTTGACGACGCAAAGGAAGAAAACAGCATTTCCGATACACCCGTAGCAAGCTTAAAGCCTCTTTCGGCTGCAAAGCTGTTAAATTCCTTGGCGGCATCGCTGATGTAAAATTGCTCGTCTATGTATTCCGAGGCAATAAAGTTATTTTTATCGTCGTCATGACGCTTTATCTCAACCGTTTCCTCTATCTCCTCATCGCGGGGATCACGGAATATCATTTCGGTAGAGGGTACGGTTATTTGAGTAGCTTCTTCAAAATGCTTTTTGTTAGCTTCCGCTATCTTCTTACGTTCTTCCTCATGGAAGCGGCTTCTTTCAACCATTTCTAAAATGAAAAAGATTATTGAAGACATTGCGAGAATTCCCGAAATTACTCCAAGTAGCATGGACGATGCATTCGTTGTAGAATTAAACACCGCTAAGATTATCGCGAGAGCTATCGAAACGGTTCCCGCCACTATATTTGTGATTCCTTTTTTCATAATGCCGTAATTTGCCTCCAACGTGTAATTATCGTTTAATATGTTTGACCTCGACTGTAAATAGTCGGAAAGTCTGACGTTATTCTTTTTTGGCTGAGTGTCTCCGGCGGCAAACGTGCCTGTAAGCTTTATATCCGAGACTGACGCGCCGACGTATACCGTATATATTCCCTTTTCACATATGAATTTATCCTCGCAGAAGACCTCGGGAATTGCTATTTTCAGAGTGATTCTCTTTTTTTGCAGAGGCTCAAGCTCTACTTTGGCAAATCCGCACAGTTCTTTTTTCGGTCTGAGCAGCGCCGAGCTGTTTATGCCTACGTAAACCTGCGCTACCTCGGAGCCTTTATAATTACCGCGGTTTTGCACAGTAAATGAAACCGTGTTTCCTGCTACGGATAGCTCCGAATACGCGAATTCCGTATAGGAAAGACCGTGTCCGAACGGGTATCCTACTTTAAGACCTGCCGTGTCGTAGTAGCGGTATCCGATGAACGGTCCGACCTTCATTCCGTGGCTTCTGATATAAGCCGCGCCTTTTTTTAACGAGGTTTCACTTCCTGCGTAAAGCGTGTACGCAAGACGTCCTGACGGACTGTATGCTCCCGTAAGAATCTGTGCGAGAGCCTCTACGCTGTATTTAACCGGGAGAGGAGTTAAAAGCACACTGTCAAACGGTCTTGTGAAATCTATATCGGGGGCGTGCTCCGAGAAAATAACGGCTATCGGATGCTTTGACGTTTCTGCAAGCCTGTCGGCAAGCGCAAGCTGTTGCGGCGGAAGCGTAAGCTTTTCCGTTTTGTGGATGCTTGCCTCAACCTCGTGTCCCGATCCAAGAAGCATCAGTGTTACGTCAGCGCTTCGGCACAGTGCGAAAAGCTTTTCCTTCCGCGACACGTGTACTGTGCGCACCTTTTTATATCCGAGCAGATTTAACGTTGCCTGAAATTTTTCGGCAAGGCTTCCCTCCGTCTTATTGGAGAAGGCATCAACTATCAACATGCGTTTATCCTTCGAAATCGGGAGAAGCGCACCTTTGTTTTTAAGAAGCACCGTGGATTCAAGCGTCGCTCTCAGCGCAAGCTCATCCTCGTTTATATCCGTTGCCCCTGCCTCGCTTGCCGAGGCTTTACATTTGAAGATGAAGTCCAGAGCTCTGTCAACCGCTGCGTTTAACGTATCGTCCGAGATGGCGTTTCCGTTTTGCTGTTCCTCCTCGATTTGAGAAATCTCGCCTGTCATTCCGTCCTCTATAAGCTTACTAAGCGTTCGGTATCTTGTAAGTGCCGCATTTAAAGCGTTCGAGGAGGCTTTGAGACATACAACACCGCTTGAAATAAGCTTAACGGTCGTGTCGTCGGTCGCCTTTTCGCATACCAGAAATTCGGTGCTTCCCGATATTATCTGCTGAATATGCGAGAGCTCTTCCTTGTAAGCTGTGCCTGCAAGTCTCAGGTCGGTTATAACAGTTTTAAATCCCGAAAGCTCGCTCGCACGCTCGAAGGGCTTTGCCAAGTACTCATGAAGTATTCTTTTGCTCGGGGTTTTGTCCATCCATTCCGTGTCGGACTCGGTGAGATAATACCCCGACGCACCTGCGTTTATATTTGCGTCGCACGCCGCTTTAACGTATGCACCGGAAAAAACAGAGGCAAGATAAGGATCCTCGGTCGGTTCCTTTCGGTACGGAGAAAATTTAATTTTCGCTCCCGGAGCGATGACAAAGTCGACGCCGTCTGCTATCATTTTGCTTGTTTTTGCGGCGGCGATCTCCGACCAAAGGGAGGTGTTCCAGGAATGAGAAACAGAGGTTGTATGAGGATATATGCTTCTGTCATAATCCTTCATATTACCGACCTTTAGACACGGAATACCGAGATTCTTCATATCCTTTCCCGATACGTTGCCCGTTTCGCTCAAAATACGTATTTTCTGACCGTCGGTTAGCTTTGTAATTATTTCGCTGTATTTCAGCATTACTGACTCCTAAGTAATTAATCTATATTTTAATTTTTGGTCTTATGCGAATTGATTTTGGAATTATGTAAGGGCGTAAAAATGCGTTTTACAGGAAGCTGGTTGCGAACAGCGCTCCGATAGAAATCGCAAAGGAAAGCAGTGCCATCAGCCCGAAAAAAGCTCCGCTTCCAAACGTACTCCTTCTAATGGCAACGATTCGCGGACCTAAGGTTTGTTTGTTTTTATGTCCAAAGCCTCTTGTGTCGTAATGCGCGGTAACGTGATCTTTTTTGAAAACGTATTTTATATCGTCGGATATTATGTATCGGATTCGCACGACGAAATCGGCACATTCTCTTTTGATCAGTACCGCTTCCTCGGAGCAGTATAACTGTCTCGGAGCTATTTTTACATTTTCGTATTTTATTTTTGATTTGCCGATAACGGAACCCTCCGCGTCTAACTGTATTACCGTAAATTCAACCCGGCTGATAACCGATTGCATTTCGTTTGAAAAACGCAGAATAAGGCAACGCCGATCGTTTACCGTTGTTATCGCGTACTGCTTTACTGACAGATAACCGCTTATCTGGTGGTGCACATAATCATTCTTGATTACGCGCCTGTTTTGCTTTTGTGTCATTTTTACTCCGTTCCGCCGTCTTATCGACAGCCACGTGATTTTTAAAGAAAGTTTTTACATAAAAAGAGGTTGAAGAGTCTCCACGCGGGGGGGCGTCGGAGACGTGCATTTCAAAAAGGGGAAATTCAGTCCCCGTTAACTAAATTTTTAGCGTATCTGTTAGCTAAAGTCTTTTAAACGTGCGCTAAGACGCTTTACAGAGTCCATTTAATCCCTTTCACATAGTGGTGGATATAGGTGAGAAAACCGACGGTTAATCCGATGGCAAGCGACATAAGCAGTATTGTCGCCATAGGAGTAGCGTTTGCTGGAAAAAGAGTTCCGAATAAGCTGAGTGAAAAGCTCACTGTTATTTCTTTAATAAACAACGTTTCAAAAAGACAGGCTGCGGCTACCAATGTCGAGTATGTAATCAGTCTCCAAAGCTTGCAGCAAACGGCAGTTTTACTCTCTAACGGTTTGCCGTTTGCCTCTAAAACCGAAAGCGAGATGTACGACGTGGAGTGGTGTAGCCTTATTTCCTTACTTTCCGTACCGGGTATGTTTCTTTCGTTAACGTTTAAAACGTCAAGAATTTTGTTATCCTTGTTAAACATTACGACCGTATATTTAACGTGGAGAATCTCTTCGTCGAGCTTACATTTCAGGTATTTGTATCCGAGATTCGTGTAAAGCGCGTACTGTCTGACGTATTTTCTGAAGGCGGGGTGTGGCTCGTATAATATTCCGCGTCCTTCGGGATATACGTATTTTTCAAGGCCTCTGTCTCCGCATTCGCGTATGTTGCAAAACGGTCTTAGAATTTTAGGGAGAACGGAGCCGAGTAAAATAAAGTACAAAATAATTTCCAGCAAGACCAGCACAGCTGTAAGTCCTAAATTTATGTACTGTTCCATTGTTTATCTCCTTAATGAGTTGTTTTCATTCGATTAGTCCACTGCTTATGAACTGTGAAAAATAGTTTTCTATATCCTCTGCGGTAATGTTGTTCCCTGCGGTTGCTATGTCATTTGAAATGAGCGTCGCCACTCTGGAGGCAAGCTGATTTGGCAGATATACACCGTAATTTTCAAGGCTTTCCGTTATGCTGTTGGAAAGTGCGGTTATTTTTACCGAGCTGCTAAGCGCCTGTGTTTCGCTTAGTGCCGCGGCAATGTCTTTGTAAAGAAGTGCTCTTGCGTCGTCGGCATAGCTTGAGCTTATGAGCTCTTCGGCGAGAACGTTCATAAACAAGCTGTCAAGCTCAAAGGTTAAGTTTTTCATATGCGGATTTTTGTTTAATTCGGTTTCTATACGCAGAAGAGCGTTGCCTTCTATAAATTCTGTCATAAAGGCTTGGTAGTCCGAGCTTGTAAACAGCGCGCTGTATTCATTTATCAAAGCAACAAGGTTAAGTATCGTATTAAGGTCTGCTTCGTAGGTTTCTACCGTGGTCGTAGAGCAAACGTATAAAACGGAGTCAAGGAAATCGTCAATAACCCGATAGTTGCCTATGGCAGGACGGTTAATTCCGAAATAAGCTTCGCGTTCGAGCCATTTCGTGGAGGCGCCCTTTATAAATTCCGCCATTAGAAGCTTTAAAGACAGAGATTTTTTGCTGTCGTTTAAAAGATTCTCAAGAACGTTCATGTTATTTGGTGAAAGGACCCCCGTCCCTTCAAGATCGTTCATTCGTTTTGTAAGATTAAACTCCCTTAAAATACTAATCTCTTTATTCAGATTTGTGGAATGACCTTTAACGCTTGTCCGTGCGGTAAGGTTGTAAAGGGTTTCTCCGCCGCAGGCGTATATCGAGGTTACCATTACGTCATCGGAATATTTTTCTATGAGATTTATCCCGTCGATCTCTTTTACCGTTGCATCGCCGGTGAGCTCGGTGATAAGCTCTAACGCGTCGTCAGCGCTTTTTAAAAGTCCCGTCAACGGCATGAATACCACTATCGAGAGCAAAAGTCCCGATACGATACCTATGGCGGCACCGATTGGTTTATCTTTTTTTACGTGAAAAGGCGAGTCCTCAGAGAAATACTGAGCGTCGCCGCGGCTGTTTGTATTCTTTTTTCTAGCGGCAAGTCTGTATACAACTTTTATAAGCCATAGCACGAGCAGCCTAAGAATGAAAAAGACCGGGAGATAAAGAAGCAGTGAAACGAGCATATTTATCAGCAGCTTGATTACCGGTAAAAGAATTAGAAGCTCGTTTTCGAGGAGCTCGGCGACGCCTGCGTTTTCTAAAATCATCACAGTTAAGTTTCCGATAGGCATTGCGATAAGAAAAGAAATAACGGAGCTGAAAAAAGCACAGAAAATCAAGGTCGCCAAATCGATTAGCGATCTCGAAAGTCCGTGCTTGTATCCTTTTTTGATTTCAGCATATATCATCGCCGCAGTTAAGCAAATTATTACGGTTGACAGTAATGAAAAATTCATTTTGCAGCTCCTTAAAAAGTTAACGTATTAATTTATAATTAATAAAAATAATTAGATGTAAACATTATAGCATACAAAGCACTGTTTGTCAATAATTTGTCCAAAAATAATTAAAAAATATTTTGAATAAAGTAATGAATATGCAGCTGTTATTCAGTAAAAAATTACTGACTGCTTAGTGGCTTAAAAGCCTTGATTTTTACGTGATACGGTTCCGGGAAGCTGAAATCGGCATTTGCCGCGGTCCGAGGTCTGTGCTTTATAAAACACCCCCGCTTTGAGAGTAATCTCGCGGCGGGGGAAACATTTAACTGATCAAAAAGTGTTATTTTTGTTTACTGAGCATTTTCAGCTCTTTTTCTTTAAGCTCTTGCTTTAACTTGTGGAAATGTGCTTCGTAAGATAATGCTATTGCCTCATCTTCGGTGTTAAAGCTGTATTTCTTTCCGTCAACAGTCGCTACGGTAAAACGCTTCTTTTTTGACGTTATATCCGCAATATTTTCGAATAATATGTAAAAGTTTGTTCTTCTTACCGACAGCTTGTAGGCATAGTATTCAAGTCCGGAATTTGTAAAATAAAGCATACCGTAAGAGGGGATAACGTGTTCCTTAATATGCCATATAAGCGTAAAGCTTCCGCATATAATTTCGCGTTCCTTTCTGATTTTCGGAGCAAGAGCCGCGCTCATTTTATCAATACCGATTCGAGTAACGTTATACCATATTAAACCAAAGCCGCCGACCACAACGGCAAAAATAATCAAATAGTTACAAAGGAATAAGGAGGACTCTACCGCCGAGTAATTTATGCGGTAATTAGGGTTGCCCGAATATTTTTCTATTTGGGAATTTACGTTGTGTTTTCCCAGTATTCCCACAATCAGACCAAACAGTATAACAAATATATACATTCCGTTCGTAAACGCTACTTTTCTTCTTTCGTATATCATCTCATATCCTCGCTTTTAAACTGTTAAATTTGTTAATCGTCCGTCTTTCCGGTGTTAGATGGAATATTCATTATTTGTCCGAAGGTATAATCGGAATAGTTAATCTTGTTTTCTTCCGTGTCATTTGTAGACGTATCGGGCTTTTTGCCGGATAACAGCTTTATTAACGTATTGTTTTGCTTTACCTGAATTTGGTTAGAATCCACCAGCTCTCCGAAGGCGTAAAGGAAAAGGACGAAGATCCAAGCGAAGAAAGTCCCGATTGCCATAATACCCAAAAACAAAAACACACTTCCAAGTATGTCTTCAAACTCCGGATTCTTTCCAAGCTTACCAAACGTTGTACAGGCTAAAATGAATACGACAAATACAATAACGTAAAAAACAAATTTAGCCATATACTTTATTTTTCTGCCAATATTATCGAACATTTTTGTTGTTCCTCCTAGAAATGTTTTAGTTAAAAAATAACTTAAGTATCTACATTATATAACAATTGTAACTATTTGTCAATAGAAAAAGTTAAAAATGCTATAATATTTTTTGTAGTCAGAAATAGGTTAACAGTATTGAACAGATGTATTTTGAATAAAGGAACGGAGATTATAATGAATATAGGAGAAAAAATCAGAAACGCCAGAGAGGATTTGGATATGTCTCAGAACGATATGGCAAAGCTTATTCCTATGAACCAATCTAATTATTCTAAAATCGAAAGAAATCTTCAAGAGCCAAGTCTTGAGCAGTTCCGCAGAATTTGTCAGATACTCCGTCTTGATCCAAGATATTTGCTTAATCTTGAAAGCTATGAGTACATGTCCCCGTCCGATATAGAGCTTTTGTCAGACGTTAAGCTATTGCTTAAGAAATACGGAAAAAATAATAGTCAAATATAAATTAACATTGAAATTCATCATATATAAAACTGCCCCCGCTCAGCGAGCTTTTTCTCGCGGCGGGGGTGCGTTTGTTAACTGTTTTGATAAGCGTTATCTGTGCTTTAAACGGGGAAAAAGCAAGGTTTACCACTCAATTTCAAGTACAATAGGCTCGCTTATAAAATCGTCAGTGGGGATACCGCATATGTGTAAAAACGGTATTTCGGCTTTTCCGGTTTTTCCGTTAAAGAACTCGGGAAGCGTCTCTATGGCGAAGGAAAGCTCTTTGCCGTTATTCATAAGTCTTACCTTTTTCGGGAGAGATGGATAGTTCTTAAGAGCAACCGCTTCCGATATTATTCCGTTGTAAAAATGGAGATACGTCTTTTCGTTTTTCTTTGTTGCAATACAGGGATTATGTCTTGATTCGTAATTAAATTCGTCAGCCTCACCGCATTCAAGACAGCTCTCCATTCGGTTATACCAGTCTCCGACCGCCAGTAGCTTTTTTTCGTATTTTTCGGTGATAACGCCCTTTGCGTCGGGGCCTACGTTAAGAAGATAGCTTCCGCCCATAGCCATTATACGGTCAATGGCGCAGCAAAGATGACGCTTGGTGTAGAAGTCCTCTTTTTCTCTGTATCCCCAGCTCTGCTGACCTACGGAATTACACGCCTCGGTCATTCTGGTAAAGCGGCTGCCCTCAGTAGCCTGATATTCTCTTTCGGGGGTGGAAAAATCGCCCTCGCTCCAGCCTCTGTCGTTTATAAATATTCCGGGCTGTAGCTTTCTTACAAGCTCGTTAAGAGACGGATCGTAAATCTTCGGCGGAATATCCCAGAAAAAGGTGTATATCGGTCCGTAATTCGTAAGAAGCTCGGTAATCTGATTTTTAACGTATTCTCTGTACTTTTCGGTATCGGGATTTTCGGTCTCCTTTGCATACCACTGGTGCGTCGATGCGGGGTTAAAGCCGTACTCGTGGTTCCAGTCGGGGTTTGAATAGTAGAGGGAAAGAAGCATGCCGTGCTTTGCGCACGCGTCGGAGAGCATTTTCAGTACGTCCTTCCCGTATGGGGTGTTCATTACGTTATAATCGGTGTATTTCGTGTCCCACATACAAAAACCGTCGTGATGCTTGGTTGTAAAGCAGATATATTTCATACCCGCCTTCTTCGCAAGAAGAACCCATTTTTCGGGATCGTACTCAGTGGGGTTAAATGAATGACGGAGCTTTTCGTATTCTCCCTTGTCAAGTCCGTATCTCGCCAGTGCTTGCTCCTGAAGCCCTGTCAGAGCGTAAAAGCCCCAGTGAATAAACATACCGAATTTATTTTCGTGTGTCATAAAGCTTACACCTTTCATTATTTGATATTTAACCTGAATTAATATACATAACCAAATGGGCGCCGCTATATTAAACAGCGACGCCCATAGCTTTTACCGTTTAGCGGCAAACTATTTCGCAGGGAATATTGAAAATCTTAGCTACCTTAAGTATGGTGTCGGTATGACGTCCGATAGCGGCAGCCATGTGGTGGGTAGGACCTGCTTCGCTCCAGCGGTTGCAGAACTCGCGCGCACTGATAGAGAAACGGGTACGCATGTTGGTGTCTCCAAAGGTGAAGATGGGACCTTCCTCGTTTACACCCTCAGCTACGACGAACTTGAAGTTGCCGTCCTTATCCTGAGTTATGGCAAGGTAGGTTATTTCGCCAACCGGAGGATAGAACTGAGTAAGGTATCCGCCGCCCGTCTTGCCGTGGAATACGGGAACAATCTTCATCGTGGGCTTCTTGCCTACCGAAATATCGGCGTCTCCGCTTCCGGAGTGTCCGATGATGCAGACGTCCTCGTTAAAGTCGATGGAGTACATCTCGGAAAGCTGACCGGTTCCGGAGATAGTCTTAAGAATACTCATAGCCATTGCAACCTTTATATCGCCTTCAACGGCACACGCGGTTCCCTGCTTGATAAGCATGGAGAACGCGGGAATAAGCATAGAGTCAAGCACTCCTGCCTGTCCCTTTGCGTAGCCGTCGTAGTGAGAAGCAACGAACGCAAGGTTCTCGTCCTTTACCCACTGCTCAAACGCAACGACGTATCTTGCCATATCCCAAACGGTTTCAACGGTTGCGCCGCCCTCAATGTCAAAGGTGTTAAGTATATCCTCAGCCTTTGCGCGGATAGCAGCCTCGTCGGTTATGTTATCGGCTATTGCCCACATCTTTTCCCAGTCGAACTGCTTTGTGTAAAGGAACATTCTGTTGTAAAGATTGGTTTCGTCTATGTAGAGGTCCATCATTCCGGGGTACGGTCTGCCTATCTGAGCAAGGTTTGTATCGCGGAATCTTCTTCTTACCTGAGCCGCGCGGCACCAGTCCTCGATTTCAGCCTTAACGTAAGGATCTCCGCCTTCAACAACACCTGTGATAACGGCGTGTCTCTTGCCTGCTCTTTCAAGGTCAGCGACAGCCTCGCCTACCGCTCCGCATGCGTAAAGCTCGCCGAGCCACTTCGGAATATCGGTGGTTGCGTAATCGGGGGCCTTAAGCTTCTGAACGTTGACTACTACTACCGGAACATCAAGGTCGCGGATCGCGGGAAGAACGTTGTAGGAGGTAGCGTAGGTAAGCATTTGAAGGAATACGAGATCAACGTCAGCGGCGCGGAATTTATCGCCCGCAGCCATTGACTGCTCCTTGGTGGTTACCATACCGCCGTCGATTATCTCAACGGTGTCGGGAAGAGTTTTTTTGAATGCCTCATACTGAGCCTCAAACTCGGGAACGAGAGAGGGGAACTGAGGGAGATACGCGCCGAGCGCGATTGAAAAAACGCCTATTCTGGCCTTTGTATTAACTAACATCTTTTATCCTCCAAGATAAAAATATTTATTTTCTTACCTAATTTTAGCACATATTGACTATGTTGTCAAGTGCTCTTTAAATATACACGGTAAAAATTTTAAAAGCGGTGCTTTGTGTGTCCTTGAAAATCAGTTCTGACAGTGTATATTTTCTTCCTTTAAAAGCGCGAAACGGCTGAGCCTCTTCCCGTTAAGATCCGTTTTTCGCATATCTACGCAGCTTATTTGGCGGTTACCGTAGGTGGTGTAATAATAAATGCCGCGCTCGGTATTCATACAGGAGCTGTAAACGGTGAAATGGTCATTTCCTTCATCGGTTTTACACGCTCCTTTTACCACCTCTACCGAGGAAAGCAGGTGGAAAAGCTGTCCAACAGATGAAAGCTCGCCTTTTTCCGACAAGGCGTTTCTGCGTACAAAATCGGCTCTTATAAAGCGAGACTTCGAGGAAACGTCTCCGGGGAGTCCTAGTGCGCCGAGACCGTAGCTGTACGACGTATACGCATCTTCGCTGACACTTGGTGTTTTCGGATTATAGGTTTTCAGCTCCCGATATTTTTTCAGGTTTTCAAGCTGATACGGAAACGGTGGATTGTTGGTTAAAACACCGACGGGGTTAACGTAAAGCTTAAGTCCGTTACGCATAGGCTCAATAACCGCGTCCTGCTCTTTATCTGATATCATCCAGTGGAGAGGTGTGGTAGAGAGGGAGCTGCTGAATGAAATATCCGCAACGGTTGTTTTTTTCATAAGTCCTACAGCTTCTGTTACTGTTTTGCACTGTCTTAAAATCCACGGTATTACCTCAAACGGGGCTACCGTGTATTTGTTATTTTGATCTGAAAGCGATCGCAAGGGGTGGCTTTGGGCTTTGCAATCGACAAGCGGCGGGTAGTATGCGTTATGCGGAAAATTAAGCCCTGCTATGGCAAGACCGTGCTCATTTACCGCATCGTAAAAGAGAGGGAGTCCGCCGTGCTCTTTAAAGTTTTCGTTCTCGCTGCTCTCTGCGACCGTCGCCATACCTATAATCGCGTACCCCTCCCTATATGATACGCTTTTCCTGAATGTAAGCGGGAATTTTCGCGGCATAACCGCTACCTCCTCACCGTAGGTGCGGTCGAGGTCAAGGTTTCTGCCGAAGTAATGCTCTTTAGAGGTAAAACTTATTGCCGTACACATAGTTAAAACGTCCTTTCTTTTTGAGGGTATATGTTTTTGAAAATATAATACGGCAAAAAGCTTACTTTTATACCCAAAACACGGAGAGCATTTTTGATGATATTCAGTTTTCGTATTAACAAAAAGGGAGGCAAGATGCCTCCCTTATGAACGTTATCCGTTAAATTACCTGATAATTTGAATGCACACCGCAGGTGCCTCCGGATCGGGCTTGTTTTTTATGTCCTCTGCTTTATTAAGCACAATAAATACCGTGGTAACCGCAAGTGTTATTATTAGCGCGAAAAGCCACGTCTGTTTTCTTTTCAAGGTAGAAAACGCGGTTTTGGTTTTAAGTCGGTATATTAGCTCGATTATCAGCAAAACGCCTATCGCTCCCGAAAACGCAAAGCAGAAAGCGGGAGCCTTGTTTATAAAAAATACCGAAACCGACGCGCCGACCGTAAAAACCGCCCCGATAAGCTTTAATATTTTTTCGAATTTACCGTACTCCCTCTTTTCAAGAAAATAAGAAGCGAGACTGCAAATTTCAAGATAGACGGCGAAAAAGGCAACTGGGTATAAGAAAAGAATAATTAAGACTAAGACGTACGGGAGTTTTAACGTCGCGTTTTTATCGTTGACTACCGCGGGGATAATGAAAAGAAGGGGGAGGTATGCGAGCGCAATAGCGCTCATAATACTTTGAATTGTCCTTTTAACCATATCTCTGGTTCCTTTCCCGACATATTTGCCGCGTTTTGAATAGGAGAGATGATGTTATCAGAGCTTTTGAACGGCTCCTCCGGATTTTCTTGATTTTTCCGCAGCGAAAACTATGCTGTGGCTTATAATAGAGTCCTCAAGCGTGGTTGCGCGGAAGGATGGCTTGCCGCCGGATACCGCTTCGATAAATTCGATGGCGAGGACAGCGTCTCCGCCTCCGTGTCCGCCCTTTTCTCCCGTCATATCCCTGGTTACCTTAAGGTCTATAACGGTATCTACGTATCCTGCTGACGTTTCGGGGGATATTTTTCTGAGAACGTATTTTGAATCCTCAAAGGTTCCTTTGATCTCGCCCTTGGTTCCTACTATGTGAATGTTTCTTTCCGAGCGTGCCGCGCCTCCCGTCATCTGAAAGGTTGCCGTGGCTCCGCTTTCAAAGCTTATCATAACCGACTGATGGTCAACGTTTCCGTCGCGTTCAAAGTCCCATACGCATTTTCCGTATTGGTTATAGGTTTTAAGAGACTCGGCAACGTTTTCTATACTCTGGTCCTCGCTTCCCTCGATAGCCTTCCACACGTACTGCTTCCAACGAGGGCTTTTTACATAGTTATTATATGCCGAAAAGTTGCAGCTTTCCACGTAAGGACAGTCGACAAGACAACGTGTGCCCGCACCCTCGGGTTTTCTTTCGGTTCCAAACTGGAAATCACCGCCGAACGAGGTTACGTGCGTTGGCTTTGTCTCACTCAGCATCCACGCAAGAAGGTCTATGTCGTGGCAGGATTTCGCAAGCAACATAGGCGCGGCGCACAGCTTTTCGGAACGCCATTTTCCTCTGACGTAGGAGACTGCCATATGGTGATAGTTAACGTGTTCGCAAAGCTCGGCGGAAATTATTCTGCCTATCTCCCCGTCCATAATATGCTTTTTTATTGCGGAGTAGAAGGGGGTGTATCGGAGAACGTGGCACACGTAAACCTTTCTGCCGTGTTCCTTTGCAACGTCAAGAAGCCTTTTTGCCTCCTCGGAGTTTACCGCGAACGGTTTTTCAAGAAGCAGGTCGTACCCGTGCTTCAGTACGGGTATAGAGGTTTCGACGTGAATGTCGTCGAGTGTTCCGTTGATAACGGCGTCGGCAAATTTTTCGCGCTTAATAAGCTCGTCAACGTATGGGAAACGGTTTTCCTCGGGTACGTTATACCGCTCACTCATAAGCTTGTTCCGGATAGGATCGGGATCGACTATGCCGACAACCTCGAAAAGCTCTGGGTTTCTGAGCGACACGGATGCGTATACGTTTGCGCGGTTACCCGCTCCTACTAAAATTACCTTTATTTTTTTGCTCATAATGTGCCTCTTTCTATCGCAAGTTCGACTGTAATATTTTTAATTCTTAAACGGCATGCTTTATTTTTCAATAAAATAAACGGTTGGATTTTCTTCCTTAAATAAAGCCTTGATTTTTTCCTCCGCGCTTTCATCGAAAACAAGGTTTTCGGGCTCTTCCTTTTCGTTTCCGCCGTACTGACCTATTCTGCCGCCGAGTGTCTGAACGTAGGTGTTATTATACATTTTCGGACAGCTTTCGTCCTTTTTGGCTACAAGGTGCAGCATACGGTATGCCGCTCTGTCGAAAATATTGTCGTGAACACAGTAGTTCTTCGCCGTATTTTCGTAGCTCCAGCCCGTAATGTGGGCAGGGGTGTCGGTATTATGTCTCTGCTGTCCCCAGCCGTAGCCGGAAAAGCGGAGTATATTTCCCGAAATTTCGATACCGTCCATAAAGCTTTCGGTGTCGCCGCAGTTCTTTTCAAGGAAGTATTCTATTGAATAAACGCAGTTTTCAACGAGATTGTTTTTGTAGCGGACGTTTTTCATCTCGTATTTGTTTCCGAATGACGTTACCTGATGCGTCATACCCGCGTCGTATATCTGGTATACGTAGCAGTTCGATACCTCGTAGTCGTCGCAGCCGCCGTATATTTCAACTCCGTTTCCGAAGCGTGTTACCGTTCCGCGTCCGCCCTGAGGATAGTTCGGGTCGGTTCCGAGGTAGTGCTGTACGGTACCCCCTCCCCAGCCTATTTCGCAGTTTGTTACCTTAAGTCCAACGACGCATTTTCCGCCTGCGGCAACCGAGTGGATACCGACGTATTTAATACAAACGTTGTCTATATGTACGTGCTCGTTGTCTCTTACGTAGAACATCGCGCGTCTGGTAATTGCCTCAATGCTGTCAAATACTTTTCCCGGGTTTCCCTCGTCGCAGCGCAGATAAAGCTCTCCGAGGCTGTTTTCGTTCATTTCGGGAACGGGGAATGTTTCGCCCTTTGACTCTCTTGTAGTAAACGCGCCGTCGTAGCGGCAGAAGATGTCAAGATTTTCCGTCATTTCCGCAGATACGTCGAAGATTCTTGTTTCATCGTCGCGGCATACGAAGCGTCCGCCTATGTAGGAAGGTATGAGCTTGCGGCTATGCTTTTCGCCACCGTTAAAAACAAGCGTTCCGCAGTCGAGGATTGTTTCGTTAAGCTTCCAGACTTTGTGTGCTTCGTCGTAGAGCGACCAAAGGCTTTCGTTTGCGAGGTTTTTGTCCCAGCTGAGCAGCTCGGGCTTTTTGCCGATTCCGTAGGCGCAGTAGGTAACTCCGGGACGGGTGTTTATAAATCCGCGGAATGTGTCGCCTCTTTTAAAACGCACCCCGTCTCCCTTTTCAAAAGGGAAAGAGGAAACCTTCGCGAGTGTTTTCCATGCGCTTTCCGGAGTTTTTCCGTCCTTTTCGTCGTCTCCGTCCGCGCTTACGTAGTACGTCGTACCTTTTATTTCCACGGTGTCCGCACTGTTTAAAATTTCATCTTTTCTCTTAGACGCAAGTGTTTCTATCTCTTCTAAAAGCTTTTCATCTGCCTTAATCATATTTGTCTTCACTTTATGTATTTAAGTTAATCCTACTATATCATAATTATCCATTTGTGTCAAGTAAGATTTTTTAAAACATATTGACAAAGTATAAGCGCATGTGTATAATATGGTATACCGATGTGCGTAAGAATAGTTGTTGTACGTCGTCTGAATTTGAAGAACCGAAGGGGGATAGAGGATGAAAAAATATGACTCACATACACATACCTTGCATTCGCTTGACGCTTTTTACAGTATGGATGAAATGTGTGCCTCGGCGGTAGAAAAAGGGGTAACGGGGCTGACTGTTTCCGATCACGCGGATATATTCACATACGAAAAGCACCGCTCCTTTGAGATGATAACGGAGTCTGTAAGAGAAATTGAACTTATGCAGGAAAAATACGCGGGGAAGCTTCGTATTTTTAGGAGTGTTGAGCTTGGTGATATGTATGCAAACCCGAATGGAACGAAGTGTCTTATGGGTATAACGCAGTATGACGTTCTTCTCGGCTCTATTCACGCGGTTCCGTTTGAGGATATTAACGATTACTATTCTAAGGTGGCTTTTGACGAAAAAAGCTTTCCTATGGAAAAAATTAACGCCTTTCTGCGTGAATATTTTAAGCTTGTGCAGAATATGATAGATACGAACGATTTTGACGTCGTTTGTCATCTTACCTGTCCGCTTAGATATATGATCAGGAAATACGGAAGAGAGGTCGATTTAAAACCGTTTTATCCGCAAATCGAGACCATACTGAAATCCGTTATAAGAAAAGAACTTGCGCTTGAGGTTAATGTGTCGGGATTTGACGGAGAATACGATCCGACCGACTCCTTTTTACCGTCGGAGGACGTGCTGAAAATGTATGTTGGTCTCGGAGGAAGAAAAATAACGATCGGAAGCGACGCACATTCGCCCGACAGGGTGGCAAACAGATTTGACGAGACGGCGGAGATATTAAAGGGGCTTGGTTTTAAGTCATACTGTTACTTTGAAAACAGAAAGGCAATAGAGGTTCCTTTTGATTAATCGCATACGTTTTTTCGGACAAAAAATCAGAGAGAAAAAATATTTCGGATAAAAAGCAAAAAACATATTGACAAACGAAAAGTTTTATGCTATAATGTAATGCGTGGCAAATGACAGTGTCGTCTATTTTAAAGAGTAGATTTGCCGGAGTGGCGGAATTGGCAGACGCACGGGACTTAAAATCCCGCGAGCTAACCCCTCGTGCCGGTTCGATTCCGGTCTCCGGCACCATTTGCTAAACTGAATATCGCGGGGTGGAGCAGCTTGGTTAGCTCGTCGGGCTCATAACCCGGAGGTCAGGAGGTTCAAATCCCCTCCCCGCAACCATAACAAGGCTATAAAAAAGATATAGCCACAAGAAACCCTTGATTTTTCAAGGGTTTTTTGATTTTTATAGCCCGAATATTTAATGTCAAAAACCAAGGATATAAAATAGGTATTTCCCTACTTTCGGGGGATTTGAACCCTCGTACACGCAATTTAATAAAAATGGTAGCACGCAGAAAATCCCCTGCGTGCTTTTTTACACCCGAAATTAAGCCAATCGTTTAAGAGATGATTCTCAAAAACGGTTGGGTTTTTTTATTTTCTAAAAACCAACTGAAAAGGAGAAACAAAATGAAATTCAAGAACAAAAACCATCAGGCAATCTTCAGCAGCGAGTCGCAGAAGCTCAATCGAAACGACAATGTAAAAATGTCGGTGCTTTACCTTCTCACGGCAGATGTCCGTTTGTGGAATGCAGCCAAGCCTCACATCAGGAAGGGCTACATTGACCTTGACAACATCAGCGTGAAGAAAGGCAACCTCAAGTCCTATACCCTGTTGTGTGTAGCAAAGGATCTCTGCGACGGAACGCACTATCTCTCACTCCACGATCTCGCTGACACCGAACTCATCTCTCCGCAGATGCTCGGAACGATTACCATGGCAATCGGCATCCGCAGATACGGTCTTAACGGTAATAAAAATAATGATGGAAAGGAGTACGCAGATGCTTAAATTATCTATCAAGAATCCTACCACACAGGAAACCGAAACCTACGATGTGGCAACCGAATTCAATCAGTTTTTCAACCAAGCCAAGGAATATGGGCTGATAAACTCTATCTTCTCTCTGCGAGTCAATGCCATGCGTGATGAGAATGCTCCAATCCGGCTTCATGCAGACAGCGA
>JAZRDX010000029.1:0-10178 GCA_045660565.1 Eubacteriales bacterium | reverse complement strand
TTGTTATATAAAATATTTATAGCTTGTATAAATGAATGTTAGACTTTGTTTTTTTGCGCCTTACTTTTGCGGATAAGCGTGCCCGTTTTCGTATCAAATAAATCAGAAAAGCTTTTCTGCGCTTTTACGGAATTCTTTTCGCTATAAAGTGCCTCGGTTTTAACACTGATAACGTTTTCGCTGATTTCACTTACCTCTGCCGTAAACCTGAAATCTCTCGGTAAAAAGTGCGCTCGCCTGCCGCCGTTTTCAAGGTAGGCATTAAACTCTGTTTCTATTTTCGGAAATACCTTTTCCGTTATAAATTTGAAAAAAGCTTCTGCCTCCGATTTTAAAAACACGTTAAGCTTTTCACTCCCGACCTCCATCGGGTAGCGTATAAAAAGGCTCGAAATAACGCACCCGCGGCTCCTTTTTTCTTCCTTTATTTCGGTATATACGTATTTCAAAAAATCACCTCGCCGTAAAATAAGAAAAGGACCTATTTTCACAGCCGAAATAAGTCCTTTTTGTTTTATTATGCTTTTTTACGGTCAGAACCTACCGCGGCTGTATATAAGATATACCAAATTCGCGGCGGCTATACCCGTTTTTTGAAAAATTTACCTTTTATTTAATATAGCTTTCAATAGCGGAAAGCTTAACGCAGAGGCAGAGAACCGCTGTAGCAACGGAAAGATCTGCAACCGTCGGGTATGACGGAGCTATACGAAGCACCTTATCCTCGGGATCGATGCCGTAGGGGAAAGGAGCACCTGCCGGGGTAAGGGTTACACCCGCTTCCTTTGCAAGCTGATAAACTCTCTTTGCGGAGCCTGCGGTAAGCGAAAGCGTTATAAAATATCCACCCTTAGGCTCGCTCCACTCGGCAATGCCGAGGGGACGGAGCTGCTCGTTAAACGCGTTTAATACGGTTTCGAATTTAGGACGCATAAGCGCGGCATGTTTTTTCATCTGCGCCTTTATTCCGTCAGCGTTTTTGAAGTATCTTACGTGGCGGAGCTGATTTAGCTTATCAAAGCCTATCGTCTGTATACCCATGCTCTTCTTGCTTTTCGCGAGGTTTTCTTCAGATGCCGCCATAGCGGAAACACCCGCACCCGCAAACGAGATTTTAGAGGTAGAGGTGAAGATAAGCGGAAGATTTTCGTTACCGTACTGCTTTGCAAGAGTTAAAATATTCGCTATTTTAATTTCGTCGTAAAGGTCATGAACGGCGTATGCGTTATCCCAGAATATACGGAAATCCTTTGCCTTCGGCTTAAGCGCGGCAAAGCGTCTTACAGTTTCGTCGGAGTAAACGCAGCCGTCGGGGTTAGCGTATTTAGGAACGCACCATATACCCTTAATGCTCTCATCCTCCGAGGTAAGTCTTTCAACGGTATCCATGTCGGGACCGTTCGGCGTCATAGGAACGTTTATCATTTCGATACCCATAAGCTCGCAGATGCCGAAATGTCTGTCATATCCGGGAACGGGGCAGAGGAATTTAATCTTTCCCTGCGCTCCCCACGGCTTTTCGCCGCCCGCGACACCGAAAAGCATAGCTCTCGATATTTCATCGTACATAATGTTAAGGCTGGACGCACCGCCTATCATTATATTCTCGGGCGCTACCTCGAGAAGCTCGGCAAAAAGCTTCTTAGTCTCCGGAAGACCGTCAAGCACACCGTAGTTTCGGCAGTCAAAGCCGTTTTCGGGAAAGCAGTCCTTTTCGGTTTTTATAACCTGAAGAAGCTCGGTGGAGAGATCAAGCTGAGCGCTGTCGGGTTTTCCTCTCGACATATCAAGCTTAAGCCCTTTCTTTAAAAAATCTCCGTATTCAGCATCAAGGCTCTGTTTTTCAGCTAAAAGCTGCTTTTCATTCATCTGTGAATAAAGCATATGGGTAACTCCTGTATATAAATGTTATTTTTCGTTAGTTTTGTCCGCGTACCGAAATCTATCCGCCGATATTGTTTCTACGCGGTGTTTAAAAAATCATTGACGTCCGTGGGCGCTTTATCTGCCGTGCCCACCGCATTAAGGCTGCGCTTAAATTCTTGCGACTCCGGTTCTTTCAGCCGCTTCCTTAACCGCTTTCGCAACCGCCGTGTGCGCTCGTTTGTCAAATGCCGCGGGGATTACGTAATCGGGGGAAAGCTCGCTGTCGCTTACAAGCGCGGATATTGCCGCCGATGCCGCAAGCATCATTTCTCTGTTTATCTCGGAAGCCCTCGCATCAAGCGCGCCCCTGAAAATTCCGGGGAAGGCAAGAACGTTGTTTATCTGATTTACAAAATCGCTTCTTCCGCTTCCGACTATATACGCCCCCGCACCTTTTGCCTTTTCGGGCATTATTTCGGGAACGGGGTTAGCCATTGCGAAAACAATGGATTTATCCGCCATGGAGGCTATCATTTCCTCCGTTACGACGTTCGGAGCGGAAACTCCGATAAAGACGTCTGCGCCTTTCATTACGTCGGAAAGCGTGCCTTTAAGTCCTTCGGGGTTTGTTATTTTACTCATAAGCTTCTGCTCGGAGTTAAGCCACTCGGCACCTTCATAGATAGCGCCCGCTTTATCGCAGAGGATAAGATTTTTCGCTCCCGCATCAAGAAGAAGCTTCGATATCGCTATTCCCGCGGAGCCCGCGCCGTTTACCGTTATTTTCGCGCTTTTAATAGATTTTCCCGAAAGACGCAGCGCGTTCGTTATCGCCGCAAGTACCACGACCGCGGTTCCGTGCTGGTCGTCGTGAAAAACGGGAATATCACATTTTTCCTTAAGCTTTCTTTCCACCTCAAAGCATCTCGGTGCGGAAATATCCTCAAGATTTATTCCGCCGAAGCTTCCCGCGAAAAGCGAGACTGCGTTTACTATCTCGTCAACGTCCTTTGAGCGGATGCAGAGCGGAATCGCGTCAACGTCTCCGAACTCCTTAAAAAGAACGCATTTACCCTCCATAACCGGCATGCCTGCCTCGGGACCGATGTCTCCGAGACCGAGAACCGCAGTTCCGTCGGTGATAACCGCAACGGTGTTCCATCTTCTCGTCAGCTCGTATGAGAGGCTGTTATCCTTCTGTATTTCAAGACAGGGCTCCGCGACACCGGGGGTGTACGCAAGGGAGAGACTTTCTCTGTCCTTTACCTCTACTCTGGTTTTTATTTCAAGCTTTCCTTTTAGAGCCTTGTGCAGCTTTAAGGATTCTTCGCGATAATTCACTTTAAGCTCCGTTCTGCCGCCGAAAAGGCGACCTTATATTTTATTGTTTGCAAATTCATAAGGTAATTTGTCGGGTGTGAATATTAAAGGTGGGAATGTTTTTTCTTTCTGTATTCACTTGGCAGCATACCCTCGCGCCTGAAAAATGTTTTTGAAAAATGTCTTGCGTCGGAAAAAGAAAGTGCCTCCGCAATTTCGGAAATTTTTAGCTTTTCGTTTTCAAGTAGCTTTTTTGAAATATCGATTTTTCGGTCGATAAGATAGCGGATAGGAGATACGCCGTATTCCTCTTTAAAGAGACGGTGAATCTGGGTTTTGCTCATAAAGAATACCTTGGAAAGCTCTGAAAGCTCGGTTTTCTCCTCGGCATGAGTATCTATATATTCTTTTATGCGCAGAGCCGTTCTTCTGACAAGACGGGTGCCGGACGATTTGTGAAGTCTGGAAACCAGCCTATGAAAAACCTCTGCCGCTTCTCTGTGTTTTTCTTTTTCAGGGTAGAAATTCTTTTCAGTAATAAGTCTTAGCTCCTCAAAAAGCTCCGCCGCCTCGGGTGCGTAGGCTGAAAATCCTTCCTCAAATTCGTAAAGCCCGAAAAGCGCCGACACAAGCGTTCCGCTTACGGTAAGGACTATTGCGCGCGCTTCATCTGACAGCGATAAGGAATACTCTTTTTGAGATACGCCGACGAAAACCTCGTTTTTAGATAATATTTTGCTTTCCTCGCCATAGCGTATTTCTGAAGAAAGAGCGACTTGGTATACAAGGATTTTTTCGCCACCGAACGCTGCTGACGTTTTACCGACCAACGTTTCAGCACCGTTAAGCCAAAACACGTTTTCCACCGTACATCACCTTTCCAAAAAGTTTTTCAGCTATGACATCTTCCTTCATAACGCGACGTTATACTTCCGAGGCTGCGTTTAAGCAATACTCCATTAAATAATACCATATTTTTTCGTAGTTGTCAATTAACTTTAAAAATTTTATTTGTAAATGTATATTAAATTATTTTATACGGATAATAAATTTTACTTTTCCCGATTAAACCTGAATGAACAGGAGGAATTTTATGGATAAAATAAATGTGTCAGATAGCTTAAGCGGAGATTTCGATACCGACGTAAAGAAAATAGACGGTATTCTCCGCGTATCGGAAAGCTTCGATCTTGTAAAACGCTTTTTAACACCGAAAAACGGTCAGCGGTGCGCCTTCTTTTACGTTGCGGGACTTGCAAACAGTCAGGTGGTGCAGGACTTTTTAAGGTTTTGCTTAAACGCCGAGGATTTCAGGCTCACCGATACGACTATTCCCTATGTTGAGGCATCGACGTCCGACAAGACAGATGAGATCATCAAAAAGATTATGGCGGGAATGACCTGTCTTATCGCCGAGGGAGAGCCGAAGGCATTTCTTATGGATATGCGTAATATACCGTCAAGAGGTGTCGGAGAGCCGGAAAACGACAAGGTGCTTCGCGGCGCGAGAGACGGCTTTGGCGAGACGCTTCAGCCGAATGCGGCGTTGATAAGGCGGAGAATACGAGATCCGAGGCTCACTTTTTCTGCGTTAACGGTAGGTGAGAGCACCAAAAGCGACGTATGTATTTGCTATCTTGACGGAGTGGCAGACGGGCGGTTTGTGGAAAGCCTAAAAAAGCAGCTTGAAAATCTTAAGCTTAAAAGTGTAAACTTTCAAGGTGAAACTCTCTGCGAGGCGCTTATAAAACGCCGCTGGTATAACCCTTTTCCTAAGGTACGGTATACCGAGCGTCCCGATGCCGCGGCGGCATCCGTGCTTGAAGGAAGCGTGCTGATAATGTGCGACAATTCTCCCTCGGTTATGATACTCCCCACCTCTATTTTCGACTTTTTTCAGGAAACGGACGATTTCTGCTTTCCGCCGCTCACGGGCACCTACCTGAGACTTGTGCGCTTTTCCGTATATCTTTTGTCTATTTACCTCACCCCGGTATGGTACTTCCTGCTGAGCCGCCTTGACAGGCTTCCGCAGTCATTACAGTTTTTAGCCCTCTCAGAGGAGGCGGGGGTGTCGGTTTTCTGGCAGCTTCTGATTATTGAATTTGCCATTGACGGTATGCGTCTTGCCTCTCTTAATACCCCTGACGTCCTCGGTAGCGCGCTAAGTATTGTCGGCGGACTTATTCTCGGTGATTTCGCGGTAAGCGCAGGCTGGTTTTCGCCCGACGTTATACTTTATGCCGCATTCGTAACCATTGCAAACTTTACGCAGACAAGCTTTGAGCTTGGCTACGCTATAAAATTCATGCGGATTATAATGCTTGTTTTAACACATCTTATCGGCGGCTGGGGGATAATTATAGGTACCGTCATCACCCTTGTGCTTGTCGCTACCAACAAGAGTATAAAGGGCAGCCGCAGCTACCTTTATCCGCTTATTCCGTTTAACTACCGTGCGCTAAAGGGACTTTTGTTCCGTGTAAGACGCGGCAGTAAAAGCGAGGAAAAATAATTTTTTCCGCAAAGATGAAAAAAGACCTATGGTTAGCTCCATAGGTCTTTTAAAATTATTCAAATTACGCGCCCTGTGCTTCGGTAGGGATTATTTTAATACCGTTTTCGGACAGATATTTAAGCACCGTGTCCTTTTGAACGGATTTGCGCACGAAATCACTTCCGAACTTACCCTCAAGCAGAGAAACCGAACGGAATCCGTACTGCGTAGCATAACGCTCCGCTCCTCTTGTGTAATCATCGTCGGAGAGCTGGAGTCCGTATTTATTAACGAGCGAATATAGGAGAAGATCGCCTTTTACCATATCCTTGGCGTAGCTGTCGGTCTTAATGTGGAACTCGGAAAGCTCTATAAAGAACTTTTTTGAAACGTACTCCTCGAGCGTTATATTTTTTTCGGTTGCAAGCCCGCTGTAATAGCTTGAAAAATCGGAGGAGTATTCGTTAAGCTCCTCGGTCGGGTAAAGAAGAACCTCGGAGTTTTTAAGCATATACTCCCAGACAAGATCCTCTTTTACTCTCTCAAAAATAAACGTTTCGTAGTCTTTCACCGTCTGACATGTCGAGACGGTGCGAACGAAAGCGTCATTGTAAAGAGGGAGCTTGATCTCGGTTACGGAATTAAGCGTTATTTCAAATACAACCGACATTCCCGCATATTCCTTAAGCGCAAAATTTTGCGGATAGGTAAGACGCGCAGTGGTTTTATCGCTCGGGAACATCCCGATTATAGCCTTTTCAAGCTCGGACGGGTATTTGTTATTACCTATTGTAAGAGTGCAGTCGGGATCGCTTATTTTCTGAATCGGCTTGCTGGATTCCTTGCCGTAGGTTGAGGCGGGATAACAAACGAAGCTCACGTTTACCATGTCCCCGTTTTCAGCGGCTTTATCGTTGTTCAGGGTTTTTATCGCATTGTTCTGTCTTACCTCTAAGATTTTTTCATCTACTTTTTCTAAAATTTCTTCTTCGGTAAAGGTAAGGTCCGTTGGCAGCTCCGAAAGCTTAATATACTTATCAAGCTCGTAAGGATACGGTTCGTTGCTACAGGAGGTTAAAAAGGTAAGGCACGTAAGCAGCGCTAAAAATATAACCGCAATGCGTTTCATTATCCGAGTACCTCCTTTGTTTTTCGTTAGTTTGTAAAGGTAATTGTTTATATGATAACATAAAAAACGCGTGATTAAAAGAGGAAACGGAGATAATTTACAAATTTTTATAAATTATTTTACGCTAAAAGAATAAAAGTATAAAAAACTGATTAAAAATAAAATATATTTGAGTTAAAGGTTGACAAATGCGGTTCATTTGTGGTATTATAATATTATAACACCAAAAAAAGGAAAGGAAACGGATAAATGGAAATTGCAATTATCGCGGACGATACAAAAAAAGAACTGACTGCGCAGTTTTGTATAGCATACTGTGGAATACTAAGTAAGCACAATTTGTGCGCTACGGGCGTTACGGGTAAATATATATCCGATGCAACCGGTCTGAAAATCGAAAGACTGCTTTCCGGTCCTTCGGGCGGTTCTGCGCAGATCGCGGCAAGAGTTGCGGTTGACGAGATTGATATGCTGCTGTTTTTCAGAGATGCGTCCTCTACAAGCCCCGAGTACGGCCCCGATGCGGATCTTTTCCGTCTTTGCGATATTCATAACGTTCCCGTTTCTACAAATATAGCCACGGCGGAGATTCTTGTAAGAGCGCTTGAGCGCGGAGACCTCGACTGGAGAGAGTTTGTAAATCCGAGATCGGAATACAATATGAGCAGAAAGGCAAATAAGCTTTATTGATAAAGATAATTGTAACAACACTTCAATAATTAACCCGATAACGGAGACATTTTAACATGAAGCGGTATTTATTTTTTAACGTATTTTTGGCGACACTGATACTTGGTATCGGATACTATTCGTGGGTTGTTGCACCGTCCGTTTTGTTTATCATCGGAGTTATCCTTTTGGTTTATGCCATTGGGCATCTGCTTTACAATCTTGCCGTTTCAGAACTCGCGTATTTCAGCCACTATGTTGTGTCATATTCTACCGTGCAAATAATCGCGGCGGTTGTCTGCTTTAAGCTAACAACCTCTCGTATTACATACGAAGCTGATTTTATTCCCATTCTGTTTTACGGCATTGTGGTTTTCATGTCGGCAAGGCTTGCGGGAGAGTATATAAGGCATGAAGCTCAGCGTTTTCGTATGGATTCCGCAGTACACGACAAAACCAGGGTCTACCGCAAGCTGTTAAAGGTCAGTGGGGTATTGTTTATTGTCTATGCGGCTGTTTCTGCGCTTAATTACCTTTCAAAGCATGAAAACGTCTCAAATTATGAATTCCTTTCGATATTTAACTTTGACTTTGACCACCGAAAGCTGATACTTTTACCTACTGTATTTCTGGTTATCTCCGTTGCTCTTTTTATCACCCGTACTATACATATTTACAAAAATAATAAATAGTCAATCCCCCCGAATGGGAGTATTTCCATACCTTTTAACGCACCAATCAAAAATCCCTATGCTTTTTACGAGCACAGGGATTTTTTTAGCGTTTCAAGTATTTTTTGCTCTTCACGGGAAATTTTAACCTGGGTAAGACCGAGCCGCTTTCCCGTTTCGCACTGCGAAAGATCGGAAAAGTAGCGCAGGGTTATTATTTCCCGCCAGAGCGGAGGCAGCTTACGCACCGCTTCGGCAAGGGCGATTTTATCGGTTATCTTATCAAAGGTACAGCTTTCGTCGGCAATACTGCTCTCAAATGTCGGAGCACCCGGTTCTGCGCTAATCGGTTCATTCAAAGAACATACCGCGGACACCGCTTCCATAGAGTACACGATTTCATTTGACGGTAGTCCGGTTATTTCTTCAAGCTCCGATATATGCGGCTCTCTGCCGTTTGTACTGATAAAAGCTTCTCTTGCCTTCATAATCTCCGCGCCCTGCCGTTTTACAGAACGGCTTATTTTTATCGGGCCGTCGTCTCTGAGAAAACGGCGTATTTCTCCCATTATAAGGGGGACCGCGTAGGTGGAAAACACCGTATCGTAGGTGAAATCAAAGCTTCGTGCAGCTTTGATCATACCTATAACACCTATCTGCACCAGATCCTCATAGTCAGTCCCTCTTCCTATAAAACGTCTCGCAATATTTCTTACAAGACCGATATTGCATCTTACAAGAATATCAAGAGCGTTTTTATCTCCGTCCTTTATACGGAGAAGGAGCGCGGTATTATCGTTTTGCCTTACGTCTGTCGTTTTATTCTCCATTTAAATTTCCCTTGGTTCAGCCGCAGCGGCTGAAATGTCAGTTAAATTCCTTAAAACGCGCCTCCTCAAAATATTTTTCCGCTATAAGACTATATTATGCGCGAAAAACGATTTTAGTGAACGCTTTTTTGTTTTTTTACAAAACGTTAATGTTAAATGTTAAACGTCTTGAAGTTTTTTTGTCATAGTAACCGTCGTGCCTTTGCCAATGCTTGAACGGACGTCAAGATCATCAGTAAAGCTCTCCATAATAGAAAAACCCATTCCTCCGCGTTCTCCTGACGGATCTCCGCTGTAAAGGGGCGTCATTGCCTGCCTTATATCCGAAATACCGCACCCCGTGTCGCGTACTTTTATAATTAAGGTACGTTCCTCGCATATCTTTACGTTTATGTAAACGGTACCGGAGGGATTTTCTCTGTAGCCGTGTATTATCGCGTTGGTAACCGCCTCGGAAACGGCGGTACGTATATCGCTTATCTCCTCAAGCGTGGGATCAAGCTGAGCGCAAAAGGACGAAACAGCGTATCTTGCAAAGCTTTCGTTTACCGATTTTGCGGGGAAGGTGAATGACGTCTCGTTTAATACCTTCTTTTTCATTAGTTTGTTTCCTCCGTCCATTCTATCGGGATTATTTTATCCGCCGCGGCAAGCTTCAAAACGCGCGCGGCTCCGCTTGCGGGATTATGCACCTTAAGGCTTCCGCCGATTTCTTTCATTTTGTTGTACCGTCCGAGTATAAGTCCGAGCCCCGAGCTATCCATAAATCCTATGCTCTTTAAGTCGAGAATAAGCGTTTTCGGTTTAACCTCGTAAATTCTTTGGTCAATCTCCTCGCGGAGCGCAGAAGCGGAATGGTGGTCTATCTCTCCGTAAAGAGACACCTTAAGCTCATCCTCCGAGATACTGTATTTTGCTGTAAGAACGTTCATTTTTCTTTCCTTTTCTTTTTTTGTTTTTACGCTAAGTGCTGTCTTATTATACAATGCTAAGATACGAAAATTTTGTCATACTCTGTCGTGTCGAAAAATTTTACCTCCGCGTAGCTTCTGTAAGGACTTTAACATTATTCGATTATCACTTTATTTTATTGGATTTTTGAAAAATTCTATTGATTTTTTAAATAATATAAGGTATAATTTAGTTAATGATTAATTTTAAATAAAAATTTCAAATAAAAATTTAGGTAGGGTTTA
>JAZRDX010000028.1:0-4674 GCA_045660565.1 Eubacteriales bacterium | reverse complement strand
TTTCCGCTCTCTTTACAAGCCAATCTGCGAGCTTTTCCGTCAGCTTTATCTTTCTCATAACTACGAGAATTTTATTAAAAAGCAGGACTATAAAAGGTATAATAAGCAGATTACCTCCGAGACTTAAAAGCATTGTTTCGGTAAATCCAAGTTCCAATTTAAAACCGATAGGAATAGCACCGCGAAGCTCTATTACAGGACACATTGCAATAAGAAAAACAATTACTCGCTTTAATACTTCGTTCAGATAAACCCCTCCTTTTCTTTAAACACTTTGTTTATTTCAAAAAATCACTGTTATTCCAAAAGACTGTTTCACTATGTATAAGCCATCTCTTACGCCTTAGGCTGAAACCATTTTATCTCCGCTCCAAGAACCTTAAAGAAGATTACAAGGCTTATAGCGATAATAATTATCGCTATAACCGTAACCAAAGCCATCGTCTTACCCGGCTTATAGCTTCCCGAGCTTTTTATTACGCCCGCGCGTCTCATAGCCGTTATTATCGGCTTATAAAGAAGAAGCGTTATAGCGGCGTTAAGCGTCGCCTTGGTAAGATTAAACGGCAGAAGAAGCTTCGGTATAAGGTTAACCACAACCGCGCGTTCTACGCCCATATAATACGGCGTTATAAAAAGATTTGCAAGCATCATCACGGCGGTTACGGCAAACACACCGGAAAGCAGTCCTACCGTCGCGCCAACCATATTTCTTTTATATTTATAGACAAGAGATGCCGTTACCGAAAGCGAAAGCGTCGAAAGGACGTTCATTATAAATCCGTAAAGCTGCGTGTCGCTTATGGTTATCATTTCAAGAAGGGATACCGCAACCGACATTGCAACCGCCGAAAGAGGTCCGAATATCATCGCGGCAACCGTTATAAGTGCATCCTTTATATCAAAGGTAAGAAACGATACCTTTATTCTGAAGGTACACACCGAGGCATATGCAAGCGCTATAAAAATCGCAAGCGTTACCGTTTTTAAAACATTCTCATGCTGTTTTGATCTGCTGTTCATATAAACTCCCATTCGCTGTCTCAAGGACAGCTACACAAAAAGAAATGATTTTCTGTGTTTTCGGAGCAATAGGTTATTTGTTACGCAAATAAAAGCGCGGTCGCGCCACACGTTTAACACTTAAATTTTTCGTTTTTTCAACTCCGTTAAATGAAAAGACCGTTCTCCGTGCTCTTAACAAACGAAATAGCTTTAAGCGTTTTCACGTTCTCTGCGAACAATTTTCTACCATCCGGACTATAACCGTCGGTATAGGATTTTCACCTATTCAGCCGCTTTCACACGGCTCGCGGACTTTAACCGCCGATGTGGAATCTCACCAACCCCCGAAAATATTTTATTTGCTTAACAAATAACCCGGAAGAGCGTATCCTCCGGGAAATTGTCAGTAATTGATACGCAAATATATAGGTTAAATTCAGCCTGAAATCTTAACTGCGACGTTCTGTCTGTGTTTAATAAACCGAAAGAATGTGCGCTGCCTTATACGTTTCCCCGCGTTAGCAGGGAAACGCTAATGTCAGCCGAAATTCACTTTATTATATTTTACGCATATAGAACCGTTTTGTGCTCGAAATTACTCGATGATTTCGGTAACAACACCGGAACCAACCGTTCTACCACCCTCACGGATAGCGAAGCGGAGTCCAACCTCGATAGCGATAGGAGTGATAAGCTCAACATCCATGATTACGTTATCGCCGGGCTTGCACATTTCAACGTCCTCGGGAAGCTTGATGTTACCGGTAACGTCGGTGGTTCTGAAGTAGAACTGAGGTCTGTAGCCGTTGAAGAAGGGCTTTTTACGTCCGCCTTCCTTCTCGGTAAGAACGTAAACCTGTCCCTTGAACTTGGTGTGGGGGTTTACAGAACCAACCTTACAGAGAACCTGTCCTCTTTCGATTTCGTTCTTCTGGATACCACGGAGAAGAAGACCTACGTTGTCTCCAGCCTCTGCCTGGTCAAGAAGCTTACGGAACATCTCAACACCGGTAACGGTGGTCTGCTTTCTCTCGTCGGTAAGACCGATGATTTCAACAACGTCGTTAAGCTTGATGGTTCCTCTCTCAACACGTCCGGTAGCAACGGTTCCACGGCCGGTGATGGAGAATACGTCCTCAACAGGCATAAGGAAGGGCTCGTCAGACTTTCTTGCGGGGGTAGGAACGTACTCGTCAACAGCGTTCATAAGCTCAAGGATAGGAGCGTATGCAGGATCGTTCATGTCAGAGCTTGCGCAGTCAAGAGCCATACGTGCAGATCCCTTTACGATCGGAATATCGTCGCCGGGGAAGTCGTACTTGCTAAGAAGCTCACGGATGTCCATCTCAACGAGCTCAAGAAGCTCTTCGTCATCAACGAGGTCAGTCTTGTTCATGAATACTACGATTGCGGGAACGCCAACCTGACGTGCAAGAAGAACGTGCTCGCGGGTCTGCTGAAGCGGACCGTCGGTTGCAGCAACAACGAGGATAGCTCCGTCCATCTGAGCAGCACCGGTGATCATGTTCTTAACGTAGTCAGCATGTCCGGGGCAGTCAACGTGAGCGTAGTGACGAGCTTCGGTCTCGTACTCAACGTGACGGGTGTTGATTGTGATTCCTCTTGCTCTCTCTTCGGGAGCGTTATCGGTCTGGTCGTATGCGAGGAACTCGTTCTTGCCGTTTGCAAGAGAAAGGGTTCTGGTGATTGCTGCAGTAAGGGTGGTTTTACCGTGGTCAACGTGGCCTATGGTACCAATGTTTACGTGGGGTTTAGTTCTCTCAAACTTTTCCTTTGCCATTGTTAATTTCCTCCTAAAATGGAATTATTTTATTTTTAAAATTTTTGTTTGTTTATTAGTTGCTCTTTGCTCTGCTCTTGATAACTGCTTCCTGAACAGACTTAGGAAGCTCTGCATAGTGGCTCGGCTCCATTACGTATACGCCGCGTCCCTGTGTAGAAGAACGGAGCTCGGTTGCGTATCCGAACATTTCGGACAGCGGAACGTCTGCGTGTACAACGATCATTCCAAACTCTTCATCGCTGGACATAATCGTTCCGCGGCGAGAGCTTATCGTTCCCGTTATATTACCCATATATTCCTTCGGTGCGGTTACAACGACCTTCATTATCGGCTCGGTAAGAACAGGGTCTGCCTTTGCCATAGCCTCTTTGAATGCCATAGAACCTGCGATCTTGAACGCCATTTCGTTAGAGTCAACGTCGTGGTAAGAACCACCGGTAAGTCTGACCTTAACGTCAACAACGTTGTATCCTGCGAGGATACCCGTCTGCATTGCGCTCTTGATACCGTTGTCGATTGCGGGGATATATTCCTTCGGAACTTCTCCGCCTACAACCTCGTCGATAAATTCGTAACCCTTACCGAGTTCGTTAGGCTCAATGGTGATCTTAGCATGTCCGTACATACCGTGTCCACCCGTCTGACGGGCATACTTGGTATCAGCGGAAGCAGCTCTGCGGATTCCTTCCTTATAAGCAACCTGAGGCTTACCGATGTTAGCGTCAACCTTAAATTCTCTCTTGAGACGGTCAACGATAATGTCAAGGTGAAGCTCACCCATACCTGCTATAATGGTCTGGCCGGTCTCTTCGTCGGTGTAAGCCTTGAAGGTCGGGTCTTCCTTAGCAAGCTTAGAAAGAGCGATACCAAGCTTTTCCTGGTCGTTCTTCGTTTTGGGCTCAATTGCCTCGCGGATAACGGGTTCCGGGAACTCCATTGACTCAAGGATAACGGGGTTAGAGTCGAAGCAAAGCGTATCTCCGGTCGTGGTGTCCTTCATTCCGGTAACAGCCGCGATATCTCCGGTATAGCATCCGTCGATGTTTTCACGGTCGTTAGCGTTCATAAGGATTATACGTCCGAAACGCTCGTATCTACCCTTGGTTGCGTTGTAAACCTCCATACCCGTCTCAACCTTACCGGAATAAACGCGGAAGTAGCAAAGCGCACCGCCACCCATGGGGTCATTCATTATCTTAAATGCAAGAGCGGAGAAGGGCTCGTTGTCGTCAGCCTTTCTTTCGCACTCTTCCTTTGTATCGGGATTTACGCCCTTGATAGCGGGAATGTCAAGCGGAGAAGGCATAAAGTCGATAACAGCGTCAAGCATTTTCTGAACGCCCTTATTCTTGTAGGACGAACCGCAAACAACGGGAACGAGAACGTTATCGATACACGCCTTACGGAGAGCAGCTTTGAGTTCGTCGATTGTTATCTCTTCGCCCTCAAGATACTTCATCATAAGGTCGTCGTCGGTAGCGCAGATATCGTCAACCATCTTATCGCGGTACGCCTGTGCCTTTTCCATCATGTCTTCCGGAATAGCCTCAACGCGCATATCCTTACCGAGGTCATCGTAATATACGTCGGCTTGCATCTTCATAAGGTCTATAATACCCTTGAAACAGGACTCCGAACCGATGGGGAGCTGAATCGGAACAGGCTTAGAGTGAAGTCTCTTCTCCATCATATCCACAACTCTGTAGAAGTCGGCGCCCATTATATCCATCTTATTTACATAAGCCATTCTGGGAACCTTATATTTGTTAGCCTGACGCCATACGGTCTCAGACTGCGGCTCAACACCACCCTTTGCACAGAAAACCGTTACGCTTCCGTCAAGTACGCGGAGCGAACGCTCAACC
>JAZRDX010000027.1:0-8098 GCA_045660565.1 Eubacteriales bacterium | reverse complement strand
AGCATAAGCACGATCTTTTTTGCGCCCATTGCAATACCGCGAAGGCAAATTGCAAAGCGGTTTCTCGAAAGGATGGGGAAGATAACGCCGACGGTCTGACCGCCGAGCTTCGCCTTTACGTCGGCAGCTATATCGTCTACCGTTGCGTAGTTACCCTGAGCGCGTGCGACGATTGACTCGGTTACCGAAATAACGTCGCGGTCGCGAAGCGCAAAGCCTTCACATTCGGCTGCCTCAAGTACGCTGTCAGCTACGATTTTGGCAAGGTTATCGCCCTGTCTGATGATGGGGCAACGTATACCTCTTGAAACTGTTCCTACTTTTCTCATGTTCTGGTCCATTTTATTCTGTTCCTTCTTTTTAGAAAAATTTAACTATTGAATGGTGGTGAAAACAAACACTTCAATAACAGTATAATTATATCATAATCAATCTAAATTGTAAATACCTTTCGGAAAAAAATATTCTTATTTTTTATTTTCCCCATATTGGCAAAAAAGCACGTTTCCGTATTGCCGTTTTTTTGGTGATTTTTTTATAAATTTTTATAAAAATGATGAAAAAACGGCAGCGGAGAGCAGCAAAGCATAAAATTTAGAAAAATCACTTGAATTTTTCGTAAAAATGTGATAAAATATTCATGTTACACATAAAAAAACGAAAGGAGGTTTTTTCGGGTGAAGGAATTTGAGGAAATATACAAAACGTATTATAAAGACGTTTACAGATTTCTGTTCAAAAACACAGGCGGTAATCACGACCTTGCCGAGGAGCTTACTCAGGATACCTTTTACGAGGCATACCGTTCGTTCCATAGGTATAACGGAAGCTGTTCGATACTGACGTGGCTCTGCGCGATAGGAAAAAATTTATGGTTTCACTATCTGCGTAAGCACAAAAAAACAGCGCTGAGGCTTGAAGCACTTGAAGAAACGCTGTGCGACGATTACGAAAAAACGCCGGAAGCCTGCGCGGAACGCTCCGAAAAAAGCTCCAAAATACGAAAGGCGATAGATGCGCTTAAGCCCAAGCACCGCGAGATAGTTCTGCTTCGTGCCGCGGGAGACATCTCTTTTGCGGAGATAGCAAGAATAATGAATATTACCGAAAGCTCGGCGAAGGTTATCTTCTTCCGCGCTAAAAATCAGATTAAGGAGACTCTTGAAAATGAAGGATTTTTTTGAAAATAACTGCGACATAGTTGAAAATCTTCTGCCGATTTATGCCGACGGAGGCTGCTCCGAAAAAACGGGAAAGCTGATAAGAAAGCATCTCGACGTCTGCCCGAAATGCCGTAAGTACCTTAAAACGGTAAAGAAATGTAATGCTAAAACGGTAAGCGAGGAGATCCCGGAGTCCTTGCCGGATTACAAGGCGCTCAGTAAAAAAATCAAGCACCGCCGCGCTATGTATACGTCCGTTATCACCTCGGCGTTTCTGCTTCTTGTTGCGGGAGAGATCATTTACTTTTTAACCAATGATAAATGACCTTTACAGCAAGTGCCGTTTATGCCCCTTTGAATGTGGCGTAGACAGAAGAAGGACGGTAGGACGCTGTGGACAGGGCGCGGAAATGAGGGTAGCACTTGCGTATCCGCATCTATGGGAGGAGCCGTGTCTTTCGGGGCAGGGGCTTGAAGAACCGATAAAAGGCTCGGGAACCGTCTTTTTCGTCGGTTGTTCTCTTGGCTGCGTTTACTGTCAGAACGCCAGAATAAGCAGAAAAAGCTCGACTGCGGGTGAGGTCTTTACAGACGAAAGACTTGCTGACGAGTTTTTAAGACTTCAGTCTCTCGGTGTGCACAACGTAAACCTCGTAACGGCGGCTCATTTCGCTCCCTCCGTCGTAAAGAGCATCGAAATAGCGAGAAAACACGGTCTTACGCTACCGATTGTATACAACAGCAGCGGTTATGAAAGCGAAGAAACGCTTTCTATCCTCGACGGGTATATCGATATTTATATGCCCGATTTCAAGTATTTTTCGGAAGGGCTCGCCTCTCTTTATTCGGGCGCACCGAATTACCCGTCCGTTTGCCGCAGAGCGATAAATACGATGTACGGACAGTGCGGAGAGCCGCGGTTTGACGAAAAGGGCTTTATGCTTTCGGGGGTGATAGTCAGGCATCTTATCCTGCCCGGCTCTGACGCCGATTCAAGGAAGATTCTTTCTGTTCTCCACGAGGATTTCGGGGAGACGGGTGTTGTTCTTTCGCTTATGAATCAGTACACCCCTATGCCCGATATGCCGTACCCGGAGCTTAGCGAAAGACTGCCCGAAGGTGCGTACCTGAGAGTTTTAGAGCGTGCGGAAAAGCTCGGGTTTAAATATCTGTACACACAGAGCGGAGAAGCGGCAAGCGAAAGCTTTATACCGGATTTTAAATAAAATTCAAAATTAAATTTTATAATTTATATTGACAAATATTTGCAAATATGGTATTATATACATATTCATAAGGGAGTAGATGGCACTTTGTGTTGTGTGGCTGTCCGTCATCACGGTTTTTCGCCCGGATAGCCTTAATTATTGAGACTTATGTAACCAAGGCTGCGCTTTTGGCTTAACCTCCCGTTATGCGTGGCTTTGCCGCGCTTTTTTCTTTTCAGCATAAACGGGGGAAATATTTTAATGGAGGTTTGCTATGAAATTTTATTCGGCAGACAAGGATGCCGTAATTCAGCACGTCGGTTCCGATGAAAACGGACTTTCGTCCGCGGAAGCAGAAAAGCGACTTGCCGAAAACGGTAAAAACAAGCTTGCGGAAGGTAAAAAGGAAAGCCTTCTGAAGCGCTTTTTAAAGCAGCTTGCAGAGCCTATGACCATCATTCTTCTGGTTGCTGCGGCTATCTCGGCGGGCGTTGAGCTCTATAACGGTTTAAAGCCCGGTGGACACTGGGAATTCCCCGCAGACGTCGTAATCATTCTTGCGGTTGTTATTATCAACGCGATTCTCGGTGTTTTCCAGGAAAGTAAGGCGGAAAAAGCTATTGAAGCCTTGCAGGAAATCGCGGCGGCAACGTCAAAGGTAATCCGCGACGGAAAGCAGATTTCAGTCAAGAGTGAAGATCTCGTTGTCGGAGACATTATAGTACTTGAAGCGGGAGATTCCGTTCCGGCTGACGCAAGAATTATCGAGTGTGCTTCTATGAAGATAGAGGAAGCGGCTCTTACCGGAGAATCTGTTCCGGTTGATAAGAAGGTAGACGCTCTTACCCTCGGTGAAAACGGAGACGTTCCGCTCGGAGACCGTAAGAACATGGTATTTATGGGTTCTACCGTTGTTTACGGACGCGGTAAGGCAGTGGTTACCGGTACGGGTATGGATACCGAGATGGGTAAAATAGCCGACGCTCTTGCTCAGGCTCAGGAGGGAAAAACACCTCTGCAGATCAAGCTTGCGGGACTTTCCAAAATTCTTACCTATCTTGTAATAGGTATATGCGTTCTTATATTCGGTGTTCAGCTTATACGCGACGGCTTTGGCTTTGAAACGGTTCTCAGCTCCTTTATGCTTGCTATTTCCCTTGCGGTTGCGGCAATTCCCGAAGGACTTGCTACCGTTGTTACAATAGTTCTTTCCATCGGCGTTACCAACATGTCGAAGAGAAACGCAATTATTCGTAAGCTGACGGCGGTTGAAACTCTCGGATGTACTCAGATCATCTGCTCCGATAAAACAGGTACTCTTACCCAGAACAAGATGACCGTCGTAGACCACTACGGCGATAACGAGCAGCTCCTTGCAAACGCTATGTCGCTTTGCTCGGACGCTGAGTTTGATACCGAAGCAGGTACCGCAGTCGGTGAGCCTACCGAATGTGCTCTCGTTAACTATGCAGAGACTCTCGGACTTTCTAAGAATATTCAGAAAACCGAGTATGTAAGAATCGGCGAGGTTCCCTTTGACTCCGGCAGAAAGATGATGTCCACCGTTCATAAAACGGCTGACGGCTCGCTCGTTCAGTTTACCAAGGGTGCGCCCGACGAGGTTCTTAAGAGATGCACGAAGGCACTTATTAACGGCGCCGAGGTCGAAATGACCGACGAAATCCGCGCAGAGATATTAAAGGCTAACAAGGCTATGGCAGATAAGGCTCTCCGTGTGCTTTCCGTTTCTATGAAGAATCTTAACGCAGAGCCTGCCGAATATACCCCCGAAGCTGTTGAAAACGACCTTACGTTTGTCGGCCTTGTCGGTATGATAGACCCTGTACGTCCCGAGGTTAAACCGGCTATTGACGAATGCCGCTCCGCGGGTATACGTCCTATAATGATTACCGGAGACCATAAGGATACCGCGGTTGCTATCGCAATGCAGCTTGGTATTATTTCTTCTCCCACCGAGGCTATTACGGGAGCAGAGCTTGATACCATTTCCGACGAGGATTTTGAAACCGAGGTTGAAAAATACTCGGTATACGCCCGTGTTCAGCCCGAGCACAAAACAAGAATCGTTAACGCATGGCGTAAAAAGGGTAAGGTTACCGCAATGACGGGAGACGGAGTTAACGACGCTCCTTCCATTAAAAACGCCGATATAGGCGTTGGTATGGGTATAACCGGTACCGACGTTACCAAAAACGTTGCCGATATGGTTCTTGCGGACGATAACTTCGCAACGATAGTTTCGGCTGTTGGCGAGGGAAGACGTATTTACGATAATATACGTAAGTCCATACAGTTCCTTCTTGCTTCCAACCTTTCCGAGGTGCTTTCTATATTCTTCGCAACACTTATCGGTTTCTCGATATTCCAGCCTGTTCAGCTTCTCTGGATTAACCTTATTACAGACTGCTTCCCGGCGCTTGCGCTCGGTATGGAAAAGCCTGAGGCAGACGTTATGAAGCGTCAGCCGCGCGATTCCAGGGAGGGAATCTTCGCGGGCGGTCTCGGTGCTGCGGTATTCTACCAGGGCGTTCTCGTTACAATTATCACGATTGTCTCTTACTTTGTAGGACATTGGTTCGAAACGGGTAATTTTGAGGTTACCGACAGCGTTCACGGAACGACGATGGCGTTCCTTACCCTTGCTATGTGCGAGGTGTTCCACTCATTTAACATGCGCTCTCTCCGCGGCTCGATATTCTCTATAAAGGGACAGAACAAGTGGCTTTGGGGTGCAGGACTTCTCTCGCTTATTCTTACCTCGGTGGTCGTTCTTATCGATCCCGTTGCAAAGGTATTCGGTATGGTTGGCATCGGCTGGGAAGAGTACCTTATCGCAATGGGTCTCGGCTTCTGCATAATTCCTCTTGTTGAGATTGTTAAGCTTGTTCACAGACTTATAGACAAGCGCAAGGAAGCTAAATAAAAAATATTTGTAATAAAAAATGACAGGGAATGTTTTACGTTCTCTGTCATTTTTTGTGTAAACGAAAACCACGCGATAGTCGCGTGGTTCAAAAGAGGCTATGCCGATGAGCAGAAAGCAAATAAAAAGTCAGCGCAGAATGTTCTCATGTCAAAGGCTCCCTTGTGCAAAGGGAGCTGTCAGTGCTGGGTTCCCGAAAACGAACAAGGTGAGTTTTTGGGGTTCAAGCTAAGCTGACTGAGGGATTGTGTTGCTTTGATTTTTATAATTACAATCCCTCCGTCATCCGATAAGCGGATGCCACCTCCCTTTACACAAGGGAGGCTCTGGTTTAGTCCCGCTCAAGCGGATTTATTTATATTTACAATGCTTCGGTTTTAAAAAAGTCTTTCCGAAATATCTTCTCTGGTTGCGTTACCCGTAACACCGATGCTCTTTATGGCAAATGCAGCCGCGGCGCTTCCCGCCTTCATAGCGTCGGTGATTTCGGCTCCGCCCGCGAGCATTGAGGAAAACGCTCCGAGGTAGGCGTCTCCGCAGCCGCAAACGTCAAGCTCACCGCTTACCTTGACAGCTTCGCAGCAGATTACCGTCTCTCCGTCAATAAACGCGCTTCCTTCCTCTCCGAGGGTGAGAAGAATTTTGCTGTCTGTAAGAGAAGAAAGCTTCTTTGCGTTTGAGAGCGCATCTTCCTTCGATATTTTTTCATTAGTTGTCTTTCCGTAAACGGCAAGAAAGCATTCCTTTTCGTTAGGCTTAAGTATTACACCGCTGAAAAGACCTGCTCTGTATCTGCTGTCAACTATTACGGGGAGTCCGTTCTTCGCAAGAGCACACACCGTTTCTCTTACTCTTTCCGTAATAATTCCCATGCGGAACTGGTCGCATACACAGAGGACGTCAAGCTCACCTGCGGCGCTGTCCAGCCAAGCTAAGATTTTATCCTCGGTTTCCTTTGAAAGCTCGGAAAAGTTTTCGAAATCAAGTCTCGGATCCTCGTAAACAACGGCGGAAATACCGTGAAGCATAGGCTTGCAGTAGGCGTTTGTCGTAAGAGCTTCGTCGGTGATAAATCCGTCGGTGGGTATGCCCTCTTTTTTAAGCGCCGCTTTGAGAGCAGAGGCGCGCCAATCCTTACCGACAACTCCGCACGCCATAATCCTTTTCGGCTTAAGCTTACTGACGTTAACCGCGACGTTTCCAGCGGCGCCGGGATAAATTCTTTCCCCGACTACGGGGTGAGGGAAATGAGGGGTTTCAAGCGAAAGCTCGCTCTTTTTCATATCAATTTCCCAGTAAATATCAACGCAGAAGTCTCCGATTACGCCAACCCTTGCGTTATTTATACAGTCAAGTATATTACTCATTAATTTAATCTCCGTTATTTAAATGATTACTGTTTTTTCGAAAAAAAGCGTAATTTTGATTGCGTTTTCCCGAAAAAATTATATGCTTGCGCTGTTTTATCTTCCTAAAAGCTTATCGTTCATAGTGGGAAGCGTCTCCGCGTGGTCTCCGCAGAAGTGCCAGCCCTTTCCGCCGTTCTGAGTAGGACGGTTTACTATGTTTTTACGCGGACGGTAGTAGTAGTTCGGGTCGCTATAACCAATTTTGCAGCGGTAGTCTCCGAGGTCCTTTAAGTCAAAGTTCGCGGTGGTGATGTTAAACGTGGTGTTTCCGAGGTTACGCGCGATGGAAAGCGCCTTTAAGAATACCTCAGCGCCGATTACCGCAGATCCGAAATTAAGGAATACACCGCCGTCAAGCTCGGTTATCGAGTAGGATATTTTCTTAAAATCAATGCCGGAGCAGAAGCCTATTTTTGACATATCGCAGGTGGGGTGCTGGTGAATTATATCGGTTCCGAGAGCGATATGGCAGGTGAACGGAACATCGTACTTATACGCGGTGTAGGATACGCAGTCCTCGCGATAGGGGAAACGCTCCTTGTTGTTGTCTATGTACTCACCGAGAGCCTCACCGTAGCCTATGCCCTTTTCCGCTCCGAGCGCGATAGCCTCGTTCATCCAGGCACCGGTTTCCTCCCACATACCGAAGGAGCCGTCCTCAATAGCGGTGGGAACGTCCTCGCTGGTGCCGCCGAGATAGGCAAGCTCGAAGTCGTGAATACTTCCTGCGCCGTTTGTCATAAGGTGAGTTACAAGACCGTTTTTGATAAGCTCGATAAGATAGCGGGAAAGACCGCACTTTATAACGTGAGCGCCGTAGCTTAAAATAACAGGTCTCCCGTTTGCTCTTGCAAGCTTAATTCTCTCGATAAGCTCGTCAAAGCCCTCGGCGGTAAATTCGTTATGCTCGCTTATACCCGGTGTTTTTAAATTGTCTATACGGACAAGATTAATTCTGTTTTTTGAGCTAAAGGTTTTAATTCCCGAAAAATCAAGTGTTTTTCTTCTTCTTAAGTTTGACATAATATCTCTCCTCACTCCAGCTTTTTGAAAAAAGCTTGGCAAAAACTTCTTTGTCGGCTACGCCCCTTCCTCGGAGCTATGCAAAGGTATTTTACCTCTACGTTCCCATTGGTGTTTCCCGAAAAAAGTCGGACAAAAACTTTTTTGTCGGCTACGCCCGTTCCTCGGAGCTATGCAAAGGTATTTTACCTTTACGCCCACATTGGTGTCTCCCGAAAAAATCGGGCAAAAACTTCTTTAGTGGCTACGCCCATTTCCGCTTTTTGAAAAAAGCTTGGCAAAAACTTCTTTGGCGGCTACGCCCCTTCCTCGGAGCTATGCAAAGGTATTTTATCTTTACGTCCCATTGGT
>JAZRDX010000026.1:0-10527 GCA_045660565.1 Eubacteriales bacterium | reverse complement strand
CGGATATAACAGTGCTGAATTGATTATCCACAAACAATGGGTAGGCTATACCAAAGGTTCTCTTGGAATATCCGAGGTCATGTAATGAGATTATTTCTTTTTCGGTTAAAATCTTATGTCTGAGTAAATACTTAAATATTCTTTTTATCCAATTCTGAATTGTTTCATGTGTATGTACGAGTTTATTCATAGGTTCAGTCATAGTAAATTCCTTTGCCTCCTCTTGTTTTAAAATTTCTAGTTGCTTTTTTATTTCATATATCATTTTTTGAAGTTTTTTCGAACGATCGCTTTCTTCTAAAAGCTCAATTTTCTTTTCAATTTCCTTCGCCTCCTTTAACATTTCTTCTATCTCATTTTTTGTTATTCTTTTTTTGACAACCTTATTCATGTTTAATCCATATAGTAACTTTATCGGTGATGTTTCTTTGTTATAACAGGTACAATAATATTTGGGCGAAGCCAAAGCAAGCTCTAAAAACTCCGTATATGCTCTTCCGTATTGTTCTAACATAAAGTCATGCGCATAATCTAACAGTGGTTGATATTCGGCGACTTCTTTGCACTTATCATTGGTTTCGTTATCTTTTTTAGGACATAAAAAATAATTGAACGGATGAATAAATCTTAAAAAATGCGCTATTGCATATTTTTTCGTATGTTTAATTGCAGAAAAATCCCTTTCATAAAACTCTCCGTTTGCATCTGTTTTTAAACTCCAATCGCTGCGCTCACCTTTTGGAAAATAAGTTTCTAAAATTTCTGCTGTTCCAAGAGCTTGATTATTATGAATATACTCTTTCCCAACCGGAATTATATGCGCTAATTTAAAGCCTGCAGATCCTATTTGGGGATCCTTGCCTTGTTTTATTGCAAACAATTCTTTCTCCTCTTTCGTAATTGGACCAAATCTTAACGGAAACTTTCTTTGTTCAAATGTATTTACAAATTCTGTTATTGTTGGTACATACCCGTCGATAACCATTTTTTGAAAGTATGCGGCAAAATAATTATCTGTGTAAAAAAACGAGAAATCTTCGGTTCTTGTCAAAAAACCTCGACGCAAATCATTATATTTATCTTTGGGAAAACTATAATATCCGCGAATTGCAAATGTAGGGTGTTTAGTGTTTATATATTCCATTATTAATTTATGCCACGCCAGTACACATTCTTTTTCAGGGAGATACTTTTGTATAAGTTCTTGCCAAAATTGTTCTATTGACAAAGCCTCCCCGTTTTGTAAATTTTCAATTTTAGGTTTGGAAATATTGGATAATTTTTCTAGTAATTTCATTCCTGTTCCTTTCTTTACTCTGTATATTTAGACACTTTTATTTTGTATGATTATAATGACTGTGCATATTTAAAATTTTTGTTTCTCCACCCTTACGGTTTTAGTATTCTTTTTCTCATTTTGATTACGAATGCAATTTATAACGCCTCTGTAACTCTCGGTGTTATTCACGCCGTCAAGGCATTTCAGGCTTTCTTCAAACTTACCTATATTCCTGTAAACCTCTGCAAGAATTATTTTTTGTTCTTCATTTCTCACTTGCAAAAGCTCAATAATTTTTTTACAAACCTCAGTATACCTTTCCTCGTTCTTTTCTTCGCGGTGGTTGTAGCTTCGCCACAAAGCTATGTATAGAAGAGCTTCATGTTCCTTTTTCTCACACTCGCGAACTGTTATCGGAAAATAAAGCCCTTGACAGATAATCTCTTCCCAAAGCTCAACGCTTTTTTTATCTGAATAAATATGGTCAATGTCTCCGTATGTTTCCTTTAAACTATATCCCGGTAATTTTTCTCGCCAAGAACGAATTTCTCTCGGCATTACCGGCTTTGGTAGTTTAAACAAATACTTTTTTGCAAAATATTGCTTACAACTCGGACATCTTGTTAACCAGCTCGGAGTATACCCACCCAAACAGACACCGTCAGAAAAATATACCGCGCCAAAATTAGAATAAGAACATATTGCGCTTTCATAAAAATAATTTCCGCAGGCAGGACACATATACGCCAGAGCTTGCATTCCGGGAGGTGTTATTATCATATTTTCACCTCTCCCTTTTCATTAAATTTTATTCTTAAAAAGAACGTATCATTGTCTATGTCGTAATAATATCCGCCGTTTCTTACGTTTTTGCGTTTTATCGGAACACCGGTATCCATTAAATATTTTAGGTTTCTTCCAACAGTTTTTCTTGAACACTCTATGTCGCTGTCTCTAAGAAATTTGACAATGGCGGTTTGAGTTACGGGATAATCTGCTGAAGTAAAATTATACAAGATTCTTAAAATATGTACTATTACCGTTTTCTTTGTGCTTTCCTTCATTTTCGCTCTCCTTTTTATTTTTGTGTTTGATTTTTAACCATCTATATCTATTATAGCATACCAAGGTAGACAAAACTTTCCCTTATATTTACGTTACGAAAAATTTTTATTTTTTCTCTCTTTTTTACCCCTCTATATCTATTATACCATAACGCAGTGGACAGAATTTTCCCTTAGCTTCAGTTTTTGAAAAAATAATTATTTATTCCTCTTTTTTAGTCCCTCTATATCTATTATATCACAACGTAGTGGACAGAATTTTCCCTTGTCTTCAAATTTCGAAAAATTTATTATTTTTCTTTCTTTTTAACCCCTCTATATCTATTATAGCATATTAAAGTGGACAAAAGCTTCCCCCTTATTTTTCAAAGGCATATTCTTTACATTGCACTCATATAAAAATTTGATGTATACAGAAATTTTAAAGAAAATAAAAAGTGCGACAACCGAAGCTGCCGCACAAAAAACGCAAACCCCAAGTAGTCGCCAAACTAATTCAAGATAAAGGCAAGAAAAATTCCTATCCAAAATCTGACGGAACCTGCGTTTTTTACAAATTCATAAAATTTTGGATAACGAAAAAAGCATATTTTCCGACGGAAATTACACTTACCCTCTCTTATTGAATTAGCTTGGCGTATACAGTATAACACAAAAGACGTAAAAAGTCAAGCATTATAACACCCACGCGCCGCTTAAGAAAACAAAAAGCACTTCGACGAAGTGCTTTTTGTATATGCGAATTTTTAAAATCAAAGGTTTCTTCTTCCGACGGTAAACTGAGACTCGTATTCCTCCGTCTCCTCGCTCTTTCTCTTTTTAACGTAGAGAACGATGCAGACGGTGATAAGCGAGACAAGATAAACGGAAAGGTAAATTATAACCGCGGGAAGCGCGTTGCTTTTAACAAGTCTGAAATAGTCAAAGCCTATAATCCATATACCCATATACCCCGCCGTCAGTATAACGAAATTAAGTATCGCCTTTAAGACCTTATTAAGCCCTGTAAACAAAACGGCATATCCGATAGCAAAAACCGCCGCCGAGGCAAGATAGCGGAGATAATTCTGAAGCGTTGGCGCAAGAGGGGTTACGACGGTAACGAAAACCTCGTCAAACGCCTTATCTGTAATAAATATCTTCTCCTCGGTAACTCTGACTATTACGCTAAGCTGTGTTATCAGCGCAAAAAGCGATACGGCAAAAACCACGGCGGCAAAGCCCGCAAGTGTAAAGGCAAGGTAATCCTTAACCGTTTTCGCCTTTTTGTTTTCAAAAAGTCTTGAAAGCGGTTTTTTAAGCCCCAAGGATATTCCAAGCACTATAAAGTATATTACCGAAACGGAAAACACGGCAACAAGAGTCATAGGCGCGCCCGTCGACGAGGCTACCCCCGAAAGCGCTATGACGAATATAAGGAAGGAAAGAACGGTTCCGGCGTAATGGATAAGTCTTGCATAAATTTTACTTAAATTTAATTTAAACACAAGTCGTAAAGCCACCACCGACATACCGAACAGGAAAAGTCCGAGCAGCGTCTGAACGGGGAGCGCCGCGGGGTCCTTCGTTTCGGAGGTAATGCTGCCCGTGTTTGTTTCTCCGTCATAGTACTGCGTTCTTACCGTTTCGCTCTCGGTTACGTTAAGTCCCGCCACCATAGCGACAAGAAAATAAGCAAAGACAAGAATGAAAAATATCGCGCAGGCGGGGTAAAGTATATTCTTTTTAAAACTAAATTCTGCACTACTGTTCATGTATAATATTTCCTCTCCGGAAAGGGTATTTTTTAAGGCTGGTTAAAGGAATAAAAGTCGTATCCGCGGCTTCGAAGTGCCTGCATTATCGGGATATATCTGTTTTTGGAAATTATAAGATGCTCGATTAGATTTTTATTTATCGGTGCCGTGGCGGAATATATTTTTTGCGTTAAAATTATATCCTCATCCGATGGATTTGGTGAGCCGCCGGGATGGTTATGGACAAGTATGAAATTCGAGCCGGAATATCTGAACAGAACCTGCGCAAGCTGTTCAAGATTAACCTCTACCTCGCTGCAAGAGCCCTCGGTCAGCGTTTCAAAAGCAAGAAGTCGCATCGTGTTATCAAAAACCATAACGTAAAACCGTTCTTTCGTTTCGCTTAAGGTTTTATACATACAGTACTCCGCCAGGCTTTCGATGCTGACAAAAGTCTTTCCTCCCGAAACCTTATCAAGATGATAATAGGAGCATAGGAGCGGAATAAGCTTTATAAGCGCCGTCGAAGTCTCTTTAACTCCGGTGATCCTCATAAGCTCGTTCGGAGACGCGTCAAGCACTGCGGAAAACGAGCCGAAGTGATTTATCAGTCTGTGCGCTATTTCGTTAGTATCCTGCCGGGGAATTGAATAAAACAGAATAAGCTCAAGCACCTCGTGCGGAGCAAATCCCTTAAGTCCCGTTTCGAGAAACCGTTCTCTCAGTCTTTCTCTGTGGTTTTTGTGTTCGTGTTTCATAATATCCGTTTAACGCTACGTTTTTTATTACAACAGCGGCACGTAAATGGCTATAAATATAAATCGCGCGCCGTATCTATATATGACATTAGCCGTATCTATATATGACATTATAGCATGAGTTTGAATTTCTTTCAAGTGGTCAAGGTTAAAAAAGGGTAAATTAAATCTTAACCGACTGTCTCTAAGTCCGTTAACGCTTCCTCTGCCGCCTTTTCGCTTTGCTCGCCGATAAGCTTTTTAAATTTTTTACGCATAGCGATATAGTCAACAAGTACTGTAAACAGTCCGAAAACCCATGCGATAGGATTTGAAAAGCACATGATAATAAAGCCCGTGGCATCGGATACAAGGTTTAATGATATAAGGGTTATTACCGTTACCGCTGTTCCGGCGCGTCCTATAATTTCTGTAAAGCCCGAAGCCATAGTCCACTTGGTTATCCCGACCGCGGGAAGCACGGATTTATATACGACAAGCGGACAAAGGATAAACGTAAGAGCCGCGTTTACGAGAATATAGATATACGCATTGTTGACAACCGTCTCTCCAACGTCTCCGGCAACCAGACGTATTATAAGCTTTCCCGCAAATATCATTAAAAGAGGAGCAACGGTTCCCCATATTAAGGTTATACCCACCGTCTTTTTGCATCCGTCTATAACTCTGTCGTACTTTTTTGCACCGTAATTCTGCGAAGCAAATACCGACACAGCCGAACCGACAGACATAATAATTAGGGTAACAAACTGCTCTATTTTAGCCCCTGTAACCTGGGAGGAAACGAAAACGTCTCCAAAGCCGTTGGTAACGAACTGAACGATTATCGCGCCGACGGTAATTACCATATTGAGAAATGCCATCGGAACACCTATCTGCAAAAGGCTTTTATCAAGTCCTACTTCCGGCTTAAAGTCCTTGACCGTTATATGTAGCAGATGAAGCTTTTTAATTATATATACGACACAGAGTACCACCGACAAAAGCTGCGCGGAAAGAGTCGCGATACCGGCTCCCGCAGTACCCATACCGAGATATTTTATAAAAACTACGTCAAGCACGATATTCACAAGACAGGCAGCTATAAGGAAATAAAGCGGTGTACGGGAGTCTCCGAGCGCTCTTATGACACCTGAAAGAAGGTTATACGCCGCCGTAATTATCATTCCCGCATATATACAGACAAGGTAACTGTACGCATCGTCGATAAGGCTTTCCGGGGTGCGCATAAGCGCAAGAATAGGACGGCAAAGTATAACGAAAGCAACCGAAAGCACCGCCGAAATTATAAGCGAAAGCTTAATGGATGAGGCAAACGCAAGTCTTAGACGCCTTTCATCCTTCGCGCCGAACCGTTGGGCAACTATTGCGGAAAATCCTGAGACAAGTCCCTGAATAGGCCACACTACAAAGGTAACCAGCGTTCCCGTTGAGCCGACCGCGGCGTACGCAAGGGGATTCATTGTTCTGCCGACGATAATCATATCGGCAATATTATAAAACTGCTGAAAAACGTTTCCTATCAAAAAGGGTATTGCGAATAACAGTATCTGTTTTACGGGTGAGCCGACGGTCAAATCCTTAGTGCTACTCTTTGCCATTTTCCCTCTCCTATACCGCTAATATTTGCTTTGATTTTATCACCGAGAACACCTTTTGTCAATAGGTTTTAGTAAAGTTTTTCTTTTTATAAAGGAATTTTAAATGACCGTATTGATCTTCCGCTCCGAGCCGCCCGTGTCATCCTCGAACGCAGTCGCCTCGCGAGATTCTTCGCTTCGCTAGAGAATGACAGCGCGTCGCGACGCTGTAGGGGCGTGCATTGCACGTCCGCGGACGACCGATGGTCGCCCCTACCGGGAGGTTTTTCTTTTATCCTATATACATCGAATCTCCGACGTGTACGTGATATAAGAAATCGTTTGTAGGATGGTGCCTTGGTACCGCCGTTCATTCGGTTCGCTTTCGGCGGGAGCAAGCCCCCGCCCTACAGGTTGACTTTTTATTCTATGAGCATCGCGTCCCCGAATTGTACGGGTATAAGCCCCTATCTATCCGTAGGGGCGTGCATTGCACGTCCGCGGACGACCGATGGTCGCCCCTACCGAGAGGTTTTTCTTTTATCCTATATACATCGAATCTCCAAAGGAGAAAAATCTGTATTTCTCTTTAACTGCCACGTTATACGCATTCATTACGTTTTTATGTCCCGCAAACGCGCTGACAAGCATAATAAGAGTGCTTTCGGGAAGGTGGAAGTTTGTTATAAGTCCCTCTATAGCTTTAAATCGGTATCCGGGGTAGATAAATATTGCCGTTTCGCCTTCGCAGGGCTTGATTTTTCCTTCCTCGTCGGATATGCTTTCCAGCACACGGCAGGAGGTCGTTCCTACGGCGATAAGTCTACCCGTGCGGTTATTTATCGTCTCAGCGGCTTCCTTGTCTATCGAAAACCACTCGGAATGCATAACGTGTTTTTTTATCTCGCTTTCCTTTACGGGACGGAAGGTACCGAGCCCGACGTGAAGCAGAACGGTTACAATTTTTACTCCCTTTTCCTCTATTCTTTTAAGAAGCTCGGGGGTAAAATGAAGTCCCGCGGTAGGAGCGGCGGCGGAGCCCTCCTCCTTTGAATAAACGGTCTGGTAGCGTTCCTTTTCAGACTCTCGCGACGTTATATACGGCGGAAGCGGCATCTCACCTATCTTATGTATCGCCTCGTCAACGGTCATTCCGTTTGCCTTAAAGGAGATGATTCTGTTTCCTTCCTCGGTTATTTCCTTAACGGTAGCACAAAGGAGACCGTCTCCGAATATAATATTTACTGACGGCTTACATTTCTTGCCGGGACGAACGAGCGTCTCCCACGTATTTTCGTCAATCCTCTTAAGAAGCAGAACCTCTATATCAGCGCCCGTATCCTCTCTTTTACCGTACATTCTTGACGGAAGAACCCTTGAGCGGTTAAGCACGAGAACGTCTCCGCTCCGAAGATAATCTGTTATATCGTAAAAGCGCTTATGCGTAATTTCTCCGCTTTCCTTACCGAGAACCATAAGACGGGAGCCGTCTCTTTTCTCAGCCGGAACCTGAGCGATAAGCTCCTCGGGCATATCGTAATAAAAGTCGCTCGTCTTTAAATCGGTATCCACTAAATTATTTTTAATTATTTCCGACATATTTTCTTTAAACTCCTTGACACACAGTATTTTTTGTGTTATGATTATAGTAACATAATAAAAGCAAATGATAGAGGTGCATACCGCAAAGAGTAAGGTATTTAAGAAGTACCGACTTCGATGAAAATACCAAAAAGGTGCGGAATGCCGAAGTGTCCCCGTGTTCGGTAGCACAGGACGCTGGTCCCAAGGAGAGACTTTTCGAGGCTTTCCCCGGATTAATAGTCCACGGACTGTCATCATATTTTTGATGGAGTGCTATCTTATAATTCCGCATAAGCGGAAATATTTGTAGCCGGACGCCGTCTCGGCTTTTTTTATTAAAATTATTCTACCTTCGGAAAGGAAAAAAGAAATGAAAACAACCCCTATTTTCACAGGCTCCGCAGTCGCGATCATCACACCCTTTAAGGATAACAAGATTGATTACGACTCGCTCGGCAAAATAATTGATTTTCAGATTGAAAACAAGACAGATGCAATAGTTATCTGCGGAACGACGGGTGAAGCGTCTACCCTTACCGACGACGAGCACGTTGCGGAGATAGCCTACGCCGTTGAAAAGGTTGGTGGGAGAGTTCCCGTTATAGCGGGTACCGGCTCCAACGACACCGCTTACGCGGTATGGCTTTCAAAAGAGGCTGAAAAGGCCGGTGCCGACGCGCTTTTACAGATAACCCCTTACTACAACAAGGCAACTCCGAAAGGACTTATAAAGCATTTCCTTACTATCGCCGACGCTGTTTCGCTCCCCAACATTGTATACAACGTTCCGTCAAGAACCGGCTGCAACATCTCGCTTCCCGTATATAAGGAGATCGCAAAGCATCCGAACATCGTAGCAACCAAGGAAGCAAGCGGCAACATAAGCACCATAGCTCAGATTTTCGACGAGGTCGGAGACATGCTCGACGTATACAGCGGAAACGACGACCAGATAGTTCCTATCCTTTCTCTCGGAGCTAAGGGTGTAATATCCGTTCTTTCAAACGTAATGCCAAGGGAAACCCACGACATCTGTCAGCTTTTCTTCGACGGCAAGGTAAAGGAAAGCGCCGCGCTTCAGCTTAAGCTTCTTAAGCTTATAAACAACCTCTTTATCGAGGTAAACCCCGTTCCGGTAAAGACCGCTATGAATCTTATGGGTTGGTGCGGTGAGGAAATGAGACTTCCCCTCTGCGAGATGGATGAAAAGAATCTCTTAGTTCTTAAAGAGTCCTTAAAGCAGCATAACCTTATATAATTGCGTACGTCAAGACTTGGAGAAAACAAAATGGAAGAAGTAAAAATAATACTTACCGGCGCCTGCGGACGTATGGGACACGCGGTTCTCGCGGCTGTAAGCAAAGAACCGAACGCCACGGTTATAGCGGGAGTTGACGTTACTCCGGACACCTCGTTTGTCCCGCTTTACCACGGCATAGACGAGGTTGCAAGAGACATAGGAGCCGACGTTATAGTCGACTTTTCCCACCACACGGCAACCGAGGGTATCTTAAACTACGCCAAAGCCGCGGGCTGTGCGGTAATTATCTGCACAACGGGACACACCGAGGACGAGTTAAAGCTTATAGCAGACGCGTCAAAGGAGATTCCGGTTTTCCGCTCAGGAAACATGTCTCTCGGAATAAACCTTTTAACCGCGCTGGTTCAGAAGGCGGCTTCGGTTCTCACCGGCTTTGACATTGAGATAATTGAAAAGCATCATAATCAGAAGCTTGACGCACCCAGCGGAACGGCAATAATGCTTGCTGACGCGGCGGCGGCAGGTACCGATTACAAGCCCGAATACGTTTACGACAGACACTCTGTAAGACAGAAGCGCGGTAGCACCGAAATAGGTATCCACTCTATAAGAGGCGGAAACATAGTCGGAGAGCATGAGGTTCTGTTTGCGGGCACGAACGAGACGGTAACGCTCTCGCACAGTGCGGCATCCCGCGAGGTCTTTGCTGTCGGAGCCGTACACGCCGCTCTGTTTATGAAGGGCAAGGGCGCGGGGCTTTACAGCATGAAAGACGTTATTGAGAGCATTTTGAAATAACAACTTAAAACGCCTTTTAAGTATTACGGCATTTTTAAAGAAGTTTTTGTTAGAAAACATCATTATTATTTCTAACTTAAACTTCTTTTTTGTTGTCTAAAAAACAATTTTTTTATTGGAATAATTATTGTTTTAAAGGTTTTATTATTTCTAATTTAAACCTTTCTTTGTGTCTTTTCTTAGTTTTTAGCAAATTACGACGGAGCGACGTTCGGCGGGTAGCACCCGCTGGCGTATAGCCTTCTCCAGCGGGAGAAGGTGGCAGCCGTAGGCTGACGGATGAGGTGTAAAATCATAGAGGTTTTATTATTTCTGATTTGAACCTATTTTTTCATTACTTTTCTTGGTTTCTCCGCAAAGTCCGACCTTAGCGACGTTCGAAATGATTGCACTCATATACCGTCGCCATATGCCTACGGAGGCTCTCCGCTTTATTACTTTTCTTGGTTTCTTTATAGAAAAAAGAA
>JAZRDX010000025.1:0-13444 GCA_045660565.1 Eubacteriales bacterium | reverse complement strand
AAATCTTTTTGTGTGAAAGGCTCCCTCTGGGAGGGAGCTGTCAGCGAAGCTGACTGAGGGAGAGTGCGTATACATTATGTATTTAATTGGTTTGAAGTAACCAAAAATTTAATAAATCCGCGTTCTCCTTTCGACACGCATCCGCGTGCCACCTTCCTCCCGGAGGAAGGCTTTTGTTAGTAACCCGTTGACGGGTGGCCTGTTGTCCTTTGCATGGCTGGCAGGCCAATTCAAAACGCACTTGTGCGTAGCCAGTAACGTTTAGGGCTATGCCCGAAACTGAAATACCCCCCGTTATACGGGGGGATTTTTATTATAAAAATTAATTTTTAATCTTTAATTCAAGCAAGGACAGCATCTGACTGAATTTTTCCTTGCGTTCATCGGTAATACAGGCGTTTTTTTGCATTTCAATTTTAACTTTTTTTCTACTGAAAAAGAGTAACCGAAACCAACGTCTAATCTGATAAAACGGTGTTAAAACAGGATATTTTATAAGAATTGGATAAGCGGTTTTAAGCTCCTTATACGGCATAAATATTCTTTTAAAAACAGTTTTGAATTTTCCGCCGTTTTTAATCTGAGCGGTAACCGTAGCATTCTCAAGATTACCGTAAACACCCGATAAAAGAATGTATTTATGAATCTCTTTTGAAAGCTCGGTGTGCTCCGCATTGTTAAACCATACGTCAAAAAGATGCTCGGTTTCCTTTGTAAAGGTGTAAAGCTCGGCTTTTTTTAGTAGCCCATAAGCCTTTTCAAGGTCCACATCCATCTTATTCTTTATAAAATAAAGGTCAAGCAGGGGCCTGAGTCCAACTCCGCCATATATAAAATGCCTTGCCATGTGAACCATATGATAAAGCATAAAATACTCGGTAGACATCCGGTAAAGATATTCGTTTTCTTCGTCCTTTACCGCAACATCCCATATATTTTCAAGGATTTTTTCAGCTTCAGGCATCTTTTCAATAAGCCTGTAATGAAGCTCAAGGTGCATACCGCTCGGTGTCATAAGGGATACGTCATGCTCGTCGCCTATAATTACAACCTTATATCCGCACGTATCGGTAAATGCCTTTACAGCGCGGTCTAAATCCTCTTTATGAATAAAAATATCTATATCGGAGCTGGTTCTTAAATAAGGCTCGGGGTAATATTCGCGTAAAACGGTACCTTTAAGCGGAATAAAAGGGATTTTTTCTCTCTGAAAAACCTCTTTCATCTCGCGAAAGGCTTCTGTGAGCTTTAAATATCTGAACATCGCAAGCTCAATTTCGGAAGAAAACTTTTTCGAATATTCGTCCTCTGAAAGCAGTCCAAGCTTTTTAAGCGAAAGTCCTACGACGTGGCAGACCTCGTGCGCTTTTGAAAAATTATAAAGAGCCTTTATCTCCTCATCAGTAAAGGAATATGAAAGCTCACGCTTTTCTTCGTCAAATAAACAGTATTTTATTAAGTCGAATACCGTTTTTACGTTTGCCTTCATAATTTAAATATTTCCTTTCCCTAAAAGTATCAAAAGGTAATTTGTAAAATTGCGGTTTACGCCTCGGTATCGCAGTATATACAGCTATAAACAGGTGTTTCTCCGTTTCCAAGCTTAAATATATGGTGAATTCCCGGCTCCGTTGACGTAATACAACGGGGGTTTTTACATTTTATTATGTCTGTAAGCCTATCCGGGAGACTAATATGCTTCTTCTCTATTATTTTGCTGTTTTTTACAATGGCAACGGTTATGCTGGGGCTGATAAATCCAAGAACGTCAAGGTTTATATCAATATCGCAGTCAATTTTGATAATATCCTTTTTTCCGAGCTTCTTACTGGGAACGTTTTTGATTATAGCAACAGCACAGTCAAGCTTATCAAGACTAAGCATATTATAAATTTCCATTGCTTTTCCGGCGGTAATATGGTCTATTACAATACCGTTTTTAATTTCGTCGATATGCATTATTTTACCTCCAGAAGCTTCATTATAAGCGCCATTCTGATGTATTTACCGTTTTTAGCCTGTCTGAAATACGCGGCTCTCGGATCATCGTCAACCTCTGTGGAGATCTCGTTAACTCTCGGGAGCGGATGAAGCACCGAAAGGCTTTCTTTAGCACTTTTTAGCTTTTCGTGAGTTAAGATATAGCTATCCTTAAGACGGAGATAGTCCTCCTCGTTAAAGAAACGCTCTCTTTGAACTCTGGTCATATAAAGAATGTCGAGGCTTGGCATCACCTCATCAAGAGAGGTGGTTTCAATAAAGGGAATGTTTTTCGGTTTTATATGCATTTCCTTAACGTAGCTCGGAACCTTAAGCTCTTCGGGCGAAATGAGAACGAATTTTATTCCGCTGTAACGCGACATAGCCGCTATAAGCGAATGAACGGTTCTGCCGAATTTAAGGTCTCCGCATAGTCCAACGGTAAGGTTATTAAGAGTTCCCTTTTCACGTTTAATGGTTAAGAGGTCGGTAAGCGTCTGCGTAGGATGATGATGGCCGCCGTCTCCAGCGTTTATTATCGGAACGTCGCTTTTCATTGCAGCAACGAGAGGTGCCCCCTCTTTAAAATGACGCATAGCGATAATATCAGCATATCCGCTTACTATTTTAACGGTATCGGAAACGCTTTCACCCTTTGACGCAGAGCTTGAGGATGCCTCGGAAAAGCCGAGAACGCTTCCGCCAAGCTCAAGCATAGCCGCTTCAAATGAAAGACGGGTACGCGTTGAAGGCTCAAAAAAGAGAGTTGCAAGCTTTTTATAACGGCATTTTTCCCTGTAAAGCTCGGGACGAACCATAATATCCTTTGCCGTTTCTATAAGCTCGTCGATTTCCTCGGTCGAAAGATCAAGAATATCAATAAGGCTCTGCATTACTTGTCCCCCTTAATCCAGCTTTCGTCGGACGGGTTATCTCTGAATGCTTTAAGACGTGCAATATCCTCGGGCTCAATGTAATTCTCCTCTGCCGCTACCTCTGCGATAACGTCGAAGTTGGTAAGGCTTACGTTTTTAACGTTTGCCTCGGCAAGGCGAAGAAGTCCCTTCTTCATACCGTAGGTAAATATACTTACAATACCGAGAACCTCTGCTCCCGCCTCGCGGAGAACATTTACAACCTCGATAACACTTCCGCCGGTAGAGATAAGGTCCTCAACAACTACAACCTTCTGACCGGGCTCAAGTCTACCCTCGATCTGGTTTCCTCTGCCGTGATCCTTAGCGCCGGAACGGACGTATCCCATGGGAAGTCCGAGTATATGCGCGCTTATAGCCGCGTGAGCAATACCCGCAGTAGAGGTACCCATAAGAACCTCTGCATCGGGATATTCCTTTTTAATGGTCTCAGCGATAGCGTTTTCAACGTCGTCGCGTACCTTAGGAGCGGTAAGCGTTAAACGGTTATCACAGTAAACGGGGCTTTTGATGCCGCTTGCCCAGGTAAAGGGCTCGGAAGGACGGAAGAAAACCGCCTTTATAGAAAGAAGATCTTTTGCAATGAGTTTTGAAATTTCCATTTTTTCTCCATTCCGCCGCATAAATCGGCTCTTTATGTGATTATTTAAGTTAAATTTACTTGGTAATTAGCCCACAAATTCTTTTACACAGCGTCTATATGCTGCAACAGGATCGGGAGCAGCTGTTATCGGACGTCCGACAACGATATAATCGGAGCCAAGCTCCTTTGCCTTTTCTGGAGTGGTAACGCGAACCTGGTCGCCTATATCTCCGTCAGCGAAACGAACACCGGGAGTTACCGTTATAAACTCTTTTCCGCAGGCGTCATGTACCTTTCCTGCTTCAAGGGGCGAGCAAACGACTCCGTCAAGTCCCGCGGTCTTTGCGTTACCCGCGTAATGCATTACAACCTTATCAAGCGGCTCCTTTATAAGAAGATCGCTTTCCATTCTCTCCTGGCTTGTAGAGGTAAGCTGTGTAACGGCGATAAGAAGCGGTCTTGTGCCGTCCTCTCTCATAAGTCCTTCAAGAGCTGCCTCCATCATTGCAACAGTTCCGCTCGCGTGAAGATTACACATATCAACGTCAAGAGACGAAAGAACCTTCATAGCCTTTTTAACCGTATTCGGTATATCGTGAAGCTTTAAGTCGAGGAAAATCTTATGTCCTCTTTTCTTTATTTCCTTAACTATTTCGGGGCCTGCTCCGTAGAAAAGCTCCATACCTATTTTTACGTAGGGCTTTTCATCCTCAAATTTATCGAGAAAGCTGAAAACCTCCTCTTTACTTGCAAAATCACAGGCAATAATTACGTCCTTACCCATTATGCGCACCTCCTATTATTTCTTTAAGTGATTTTATTCCGTATTTTTCCATTACCGCGGGAAGCTCGTCTATTATCTCCTTACAAGCATAAGGATTTACGAGATTTGCCGCACCTATCTGTACACCGGTTGCTCCGGCGAGCATCATTTCTATAACGTCATTTGCGGTCGTAACTCCGCCCATACCGATTATCGGTATTTTAACAGCGTCATAAACCTGATAAACCATTCTAAGCGCTACCGGTAAGATCGCGCTTCCGGAAAAACCGCCCATTTTGTTAGCTATAATCGGTTTTCTTCTTCTAAGGTCTATTCTCATACCGAGAAGTGTGTTTATAAGACTTATACCGTCAGCTCCCGCATCCTCACACGCTTTTGCGATAGCTACAATATCCGTAACGTTCGGAGAAAGCTTGATGTAAACGGGTTTTTTAGTTACCTCTTTAACCGCTTTCGTTACCTTTGCAGCCATTTCGGGAGAGGTTCCAAAGCTCATTCCTCCGTTATGTACGTTAGGACAGCTGATATTTACCTCTAAAAGACCTACCTGCTCCTCTTTATCGAGCTTTTCGGCTACGCAGGTATATTCTTCTATTGAAAAACCGCCGATATTAGCCATAACAGGCTTATTAAAGCACTTTTTAAGTCTCGGAAGCTCCTCAGCTATAACCGCATCAACACCGGGATTCTGAAGTCCAACACTGTTAATCATTCCCGAAGGCGTTTCCGCTATTCTCGGAGTGGGGTTTCCAAACCTTGGCTCCTTTGTCGTTCCTTTAAACGAAAAGGTTCCGAGGCAGTTTATATCGTAAAGCTCGGCAAACTCATAGCCGTATCCGAACGTTCCGCTTGCGGGAATTATAGGATTATCAAGCGTAAGTCCGCTTAAAGTAACCTTAGTGTCTACCATATAATCTCCTCCTTCGTTAATACGGGACCGTCCTTACAAATTCTCTTGTTACCGTATTTGGTCTTGCATGAGCAGCCCATACATGCTCCGAAGCCGCAGCCCATTCTTTCCTCAAAGCTGAACTGTCCGCTTGTTTTACTCTGATTATAAACTGCTTTGAGCATCGGCTCGGGACCGCAGGTATAGAAATATGAGTAATCAAGCGCTTTCATCGCATCGGTTACAAAGCCTTTTATGCCGTAGGAGCCGTCAACGGTTGTAACGTATACCTTTGCGCCGAGATCGTTAAATTCCTTTTCTGCGAAAATATCGTCTTTTCCGTTAAATCCGAGTATAACGGTAACCTTTTTTCCCTCTGCTATAAGCTTTTTACAGAGATTGTACATCGGAGGAACTCCTACCCCGCCGCCTATGAGAAGCGGAGCGTCTCCCGAAGGAGTAAGGTCGTAACCGTTTCCGAGACCGGTGAGAATATCAAGGCTCTCACCTTCGCTCATTTTAGACATAACCTCGGTGCCCTCTCCGACAACCTTATATATGATTGTCAGACTGTTTTCGTCATAGTCGCATACCGAGATAGGTCTGCGGAGAAAGAATCCGTTAAGCTTAATATTAACGAACTGACCCGAAGCAGTTATATCGCTCGTATCGCCGGAAAGACGCATTAAAAATACGTCTTTGGCGATCTTTTTCTGGCTTTCTATTTTGAAAAATCCTTGTTTCATACTGAATAATCCTTTAAATTAAGCGTCTATGGTAGAGATACAGATCGTTGTTTCTTCAAGAACGTCAAGAAGCGTCTTAACAGTATCAAGCGAGGTGAATATATTTACATTATTCTCTGTCGCAAGGCTACGGATACGCTTTCCGTCGTTCTGGGTATTTGCGGAGCTTCCTATATCACTGGTATTGATGATATAAGCTATATGTCCCTGACGGATTGCGTCCGGGATTTCTTCGCTTCCGTCGCTGATCTTTTCAAGAATATGAGTATTTATGCCGTTTTCCTTAAGGAACATACCTGTTCCGTGCGTTGCCTGAATGTTAAATCCAAGGTTATAGAAGCGTCTGATAAGCGGAAGCGCCTCGTCCTTATCTCTGTCGGTAATGGTAACGAATACAGTTCCGTAGTTCTGAAGCTTCATTCCGGAAGCCTGAAGCGCCTTATACATAGCTCTGTTGAGCTTATCGTCATATCCTATCGCCTCACCGGTTGATTTCATTTCGGGAGAAAGGTATGCGTCAAGTCCGCGAAGCTTATTAAAGGAGAATACCGGAACCTTAACGTACCAGCGTTTCTTCTCCTCGGGATAGAGGCAGAATATTCCCTGCTCCTTAAGGCTCTTACCGAGAATTACCTCCGTTGCAATATCCGCAAGGCTGTATCCAGTTGCTTTGGAAAGGAACGGAACGGTTCTAGAAGAACGCGGGTTAACCTCTATGATAAATACGTTGTCGTTTTTGTCAACAATAAACTGAATGTTATAAAGTCCTACGATACCGATACCGATACCGAGCTTCTTTGCGTACTGAAGTATAATTCCCTTAACCTTGTCCGAAATGGAGAAGGTCGGATAAACGCTTATCGAGTCTCCGGAGTGAACACCGGTTCTCTCAACAAGCTCCATAATTCCGGGAACGAATACGTCCTGACCGTCGCAGATTGCGTCAACCTCAACCTCTTTACCAATGATGTATTTATCGACGAGAACCGGTTTGTCCTCATCAATTTCAACAGCTGTCTTAAGGTAATGACGGAGCTGAGCTTCGTTTGCAACTATCTGCATTGCGCGTCCGCCGAGAACGAATGAAGGACGAACAAGTACAGGATATCCTATCTTTGCCGCAGCCGCGACGCCGTCCTCTATCTTAGTAACCGCGCGTCCTTCGGGCTGAGGGATTCCAAGCTCCTTTAAGAGCTTTTCAAAAGCGTCTCTGTTCTCTGCCTTGTCGATAGCGGCACAATCGGTACCTATAAGCTTAACTCCAAGGTCGTGGAGAGGCTGAGCAAGGTTTATCGCGGTCTGACCGCCAAGCGATGCAACAACTCCCGCGGGCTTTTCAAATTCAATGATATTCATTACGTGCTCGGGCGTAAGAGGTTCAAAGTAAAGCTTATCAGCCGTGGTGTAGTCGGTCGAAACGGTTTCGGGGTTGTTATTTATTATAATCGCTTCATATCCGGATTTCTTTATTGTCGTAACCGCGTGAACGGTGGAATAGTCGAATTCAACTCCCTGACCTATACGTATCGGTCCGGCACCGAGAACGACAATCTTCTTTTTATCGGTTAAAACCGAGGTGTTCTCTCCGGTGTAGGAGGAATAGAAATACGGAATGTAAGCGCCGGTATGGCAGGTGTCAACCATTCTGAATACGGGGAAAAGCTTATGCTCGTGGCGGAATTTAAATACTTCAAGCTCCGAGCACTTCCACATTCTTGCGACGTACTTGTCGGAAAATCCCATCTTTTTTGCCGCTTTAAGTGTTTCAAGCTCAAATGCGTGTGCCTTTAAGGTCTCCTCCATATCAACGATATTCTTTATCGCCTGAAGGAAGAAGGGTGTAATCTGTGTAATGCCGTGTATCTCCTCTACCGTAGCACCGCGGTAAATAAGCTCTGCTATTGCGAATATATTATCGTCGCGGAATTCGGAGATATATTTACGGAGATCGTTATCGCTCATATTGTCAAACTTATGGTGATAAATATGATGTACACCGACCTCAAGAGAGCGGATACCCTTTAAGAGACATTCTTCAAGGTTAGAACCTATACCCATAACCTCACCGGTTGCCTTCATCTGGGTGCCGAGGTGATTTGACGCCGTTGTGAACTTATCGAACGGGAAACGCGGAAGCTTTGCGATTACGTAGTCAAGCACAGGCTCGAACGCCGCGTTGGTGTTCGCAATCTTAATCTCCTCAAGTGCCATTCCGACAGCAATCTTAGCGGTAACACGCGCAATAGGATAGCCCGATGCCTTTGATGCAAGCGCGGAGGAACGGGAAACTCTCGGGTTAACCTCTATAAGGTAATACTGGCTTGAATGAGGATCAAGCGCAAACTGTACGTTACATCCGCCCTCAATCTTAAGCTCCTTAATAATCTTTATAGCAGAATCGTTAAGCATCTTCTTATCCGCCTCGGAAAGCGTCATGATAGGAGCTACGACAAGAGAGTCTCCGGTATGAACACCGACGGGATCAATGTTTTCCATTCCGCAAATGGTAATTGCGTGTCCCGTAGAGTCGCGCATAACCTCAAATTCGATCTCTTTATATCCCTTTACGCTCTTCTCAATAAGAACCTGATGAACGGGAGAAAGCTTAAATGCGTTTGTTCCGATTTCAACAAGCTCTTCCTCGTTGTACGCAAAACCGCCGCCGGTTCCTCCGAGCGTGAATGCGGGACGGAGAACAACGGGATAACCTATTCTGTTAGCAGCTTCTTTTGCTTCGTCAAGAGAGTATGTGATTTCCGAAGGAATTACCGGCTCTCCGATAGACTGACAAAGCTCCTTGAAAAGCTCTCTGTCCTCTGCTCTTTCGATACTTTCGCTGCTTGTACCGAGAAGCTCAACTCCGCATTCCTTTAAAACGCCCTTCTTTTCAAGCTGCATAGCAAGGTTAAGACCCGTCTGTCCGCCTATACCGGGAACAATCGCGTCAGGTCTTTCATAGCGAAGAATCTTCGCTACGTACTCAAGCGTAAGAGGCTCCATATATACTCTGTCCGCAATCGTTGTATCTGTCATTATGGTCGCAGGGTTGGAGTTTACAAGCACAACCTGGTATCCTTCCTCTTTAAGAGCAAGACACGCCTGGGTGCCCGCGTAGTCAAACTCCGCAGCCTGACCTATAACGATAGGTCCTGAGCCTATGATCAGTATTTTCTTTAAATCAGTTCTTTTTGCCATCTTTTTTCTTCCTCCGCGTTATATTTTCCAAACTTTTTAAACTAAAATTTATATAAATCCCATTTGAGAAATTATTTTATCAGACGTTTGTCGCAGTAAGCTATCTTGCCGTTATAAACCGTGAGAATGCATTTTCCGTAAACCTCTTTGCCGTCAAACGGAGTGCTTCTGCCTTTTGATAAAAAATCTTCCGGATCTATTTTATAGCTTTCATCAAGTGCCCAGACACAAAAGCTTTCTTCTTCGCTTATATCCTTAATCTCCTTAAAGCGCTTTCTCGGATTTACGCAAAGAAGCTCGGTAAGCCTTTCAAGTGTAATAACACCTGTTTTGACAAGCTCGGTGTAAAGGACAGGAAACGCCGTTTCAATTCCGACTATTCCCATAAGGCTTCCCTTAAGACCTCGGCTCTTTTCCTCCGCGCTATGCGGCGCGTGGTCGGTTGCTATCATATCAATAGTTCCGTCTTTAATGCCTTCAATAAGCGCAAGTCTGTCCGCTTCGCTCCTTATTGGGGGATTCATTTTAAATCTTCCCTCGTCCTTTAGCATTCCGTCGTTCATTACGAGGTAATGCGGAGCGGTTTCGCAGGTAATGTTAATTCCCTCTGCCTTTGCTTTTCTGATAATTTCCACGCTTTCCTTTGTGGAAATGTGGCAGACGTGATAAGAGGCACCCGTTTCCTTTAAAAGCTCAATATCTCTTGCAATAGGTCCCCATTCGCTTTCACTGCAAATGCCCTTATGACCGTTTTTTCTTGCATATTCACCGTCGTGAATATAACCGCCGTTAAGCAAGCTGTTATCCTCACAGTGTGCAACAATTATTTTTCCGAGAGCTTTTGCCCGAAGCATCGCTTCTTTCATCATCTCTCTGCTTTGGACACCCTTTCCGTCATCGGAAAAACCTGCAACGTACGGTGCCATAGCCTCCATATCGGAAAGCGTTTCGCCCGCCTCGGATACCGTTATCGAGCCATAAGGGTAAACACCGATGCACGCATCGTTTTCAATAATGTCAAGCTGCTGACGTAGCCTTTCAAGGTTATCGGGAACAGGTGAAAGATTAGGCATACTGCAAACGCCAACGTAGCCGCCTCTCGCCGCGGCAGCAGTACCGCTTTTTACCGTTTCTTTATAAAAATAACCCGGCTCGCGAAGATGAACGTGAACATCAACGAAACCGGGAAAAACGGTATAAGAATCGGATAAAGAGAGAAAACCGGAAAAATCAAAAGCCTTGCCAAGGGTAGGAGCGGCTTTTTTTACTGTATCGATTTGTTTTTCCGTAATTTTATACATCCTTAAAATTCCTTTCAAAGTAAGTTTACCATAAAAAATCTGCCGTTTTCGGCAGATAAGCTATGTAATAAACGCATTTCAAAGCAGACACGCGTTAAATTAAATTTTCTCCTGCCAAAGAATGGTACCGAGTTTAAAATTTACTTATAATATAATATCATACATATTTTTATTTGTCAATACTTTTTTCGATATTTTTATATTTTATTCTCGATTTCATCACGGAGACGTCTTATTATTTTCTTTTCAAGTCTTGAAATATACGACTGTGAGATTCCGAGAAGGTCGGCAACCTCCTTTTGCGTTAGCTCTCTGTCGTCCGTACCAAGACCGAATCGCAGAGTTATTATCTCTCTTTCTCTTTCCGAAAGCTCGGAAAGCGCTCTGCGAATTGTCTTTTTATCTTCAGCGATCTCCAGCTCCTTGTAAACCTGCTCCTCATCTCCGCCGAGTATATCCGAAAGCAGCAGCTCGTTTCCGTCGTAATCGGTATTAAGTGGCTCCTCTATTGAAATTTCACAGCTTTTTCCGTTGTTTTTCCTTATATACATAAGAATTTCATTTTCGATACAGCGGGAGGCATATGTGGCAAGCTTGATGTTTTTATCAGCTCTGTACGTATTTATCGCTTTTATGAGACCTATCGTGCCTATTGAAATAAGATCCTCGATATCGGTATTCAGATTTTCAAATCTTTTCGCTATGTAAACTACAAGCCTTAAATTATGCTCGATAAGCATATTTCTCGCCTTAGCGTCATAGGAAAGCCTTGAAATAACCTCGGTTTCCTCTTCCTGTGAAAGCGGCGGCGGTAAAACGTCGGGGCCATTTATATAGAACACTCCGTTGTCTTGCTGCATTTCTCTACGCATTTTTTTCACAAATTTAAATATACTCAAATTTTTAAACATGATACTTGCTCCTTCCCCGATTTAATACAATATATCTTTTATTCATTGACAAGGACAGACGGAATAATTCCGTCGCTTTCTCCGAAAACGTCTGCCTTTCCGCAGGCTATCCACGCTCTTACCGATTTTCCGTTAACTAAGATTTTTTCCGGACGGATACACAGACACATCTCTTTTCCGCTTACCGTCTGATAAACGGCTACACGCATTTTCACCCTGTTTTTACTCATAATATCGGGATTTAAGTTTTTAATGGCGCAAAGAGTTTTTTCGTCGGTAAATTTAAGCATCGCCTTTTCACTTAGAAAAATAACAGGCTCTCCGCTTAAGCTTTCGGTAAGTAAATTACCGCTATCCTCGGTTAAATTAAGCTTTTCGTGCCTTCCGTATAGGTAAATTTCCGAAGGTACGTTTCTGCAAGTTCCCTTTCTCGAAAAGAATTTTGCAAACGACATTACCGTTACCGTAATAACTACCACACCTACCGCAAAAATATTAAACGGAAGCTTCCCCGGTACGTTACTTACGTCTCCGTAAATGATTACCAGTCTCTCGCCTACGAAGGAATTAAACAAGGTAAAAAGTGCGGTCATACCTCCGCCAAGTAAAAAATTAACGGCGATGAAGGCAATAAAAATATGTAAAAACTGCTTAAGGCTACGTTTACCGAAAGCTGTAAAACACATGACTGCGGCACACAAAAGCGCAAAAATTACGCTATCAACCCTGAAAACAACCGTTAAAACCGAATAAAGCGCTCCGAAAAGAGCGGCAATAACTATTCTATGGGTTTTCAGCCGTATTTTCAGAAGATACGAGGTGATGTACAGCGCAAGAAAATCCATTGTAAAATCAATACAAAACAAAATATCAACGTAAACCGTCTGAAGCACCGTATCAACTCCCTTTTTTCGTTACGCTGAACAATATTATAGCACTGAGCCTGAGAAAAAAATGTCATATTCGGGAGCGAAAAAAATATTTTTATTTAAACAGAATAAAAAAGATTTCGGCAAAAATCGGTAAAAGTGTTGCAATATCATTTAAAATATGTTATACTATTTTTGATTACAGTTAAATAAACGTCGATAATTTGGAGTTTTTATGAAATACTATATTACCACCGACGAAATAAGGGAAATTGCTCCGTCTCTTCACGCAGGAGACGAGGTTTTTCTTTCCGGAACCGTTTACTGCGCAAGAGACGCGGCGCATAAGCGGATTGTCAATTTAATTAATGAAAATAAACCTCTTCCGTTTTCTATAAAGGACGCAGTTATATACTACTGCGGTCCCACACCCGCAAAGCCGGGTGCTGTAATAGGCTCGGCAGGCCCCACGACCTCATCAAGAATGGACGTTTTTATGCCGCTGCTGCTTGAAAAAGGACTTGCCGCAACGGTCGGCAAGGGCGGACGGAGTGAAGCGGTAAACGAGGAAATGAAAAAGCACGGCGCTCTTTATTTTGCCGCAATGGGCGGTGCCGGAGCAATAGCCGCAAAATGCATCAAAAGCTGCGAGGTTATAGCATTTCCCGAGCTTGGCTGTGAATCGGTCAAGAAAATGGAGTTCAAGGACTTCCCTCTTATCGTCGGGAACGACATTTACGGAAACTCCTTATTTGCTTAAAGATGTATTTTTTACGTAGAACACAACACGAAAGGATAAAATAAAATGATTACAGTTAACAATTTAAGCTTTCATTTCGGAGGTCAGACACTTTTCAAGAACGTTGACCTTAAATTTACCCCCGGAAACTGCTATGGAATTATAGGAGCAAACGGTGCGGGTAAAACCACCTTTTTCCGTCTTCTCTGCGGTGAGCTTGAGCCTGCAACGGGAGATATTTCAATCCCTGACACGGTAAGAATGTCTGTTTTAAAGCAGGACCACTTTGCATTTGAGGAATTTACCGTTCTCGATACGGTTATAATGGGTAACAAGCGTCTTTACGACATAATGAAGGAAAAGGACGCTCTCTACGCAAAGGAGGACTTCAGTGAGGAGGACGGCATAAAGGCTTCCGAGCTTGAGGCTGAATTTGCCGAGCTTAACGGCTGGGATGCCGACTCAGATGCCGGAAAGCTTCTTACCGGTCTCGGTCTCTCCACCGATATTCT
>JAZRDX010000024.1:0-19082 GCA_045660565.1 Eubacteriales bacterium | reverse complement strand
AGCGCGCCTACGGAGAGAACCGCCGTCGGGTTTTCAAATATCTTTTCGTTTACCGATTTGCCAAACTGTCTTTTAACGGTAAGCGTTGCGTCTCCGAGGCTGAAATCCCCATATATTTCGCTGTTTACTACGCTTTTAAGTCTTTCCTTAAAATATGTGCGCAGTACCGGGTAGTCGTCGAGAGATACGTTAATAAGTAGCTCGCGCGGACGGTATGCCTCGGCTACCGTTATAATTCTTTCCGAAAGGCTGTTTCCTTTTAAAACGGTACTGTACATCTCGCCCGTGGAGGCGTCGGCAAAGGAAATACACCCTTCGCCGTTCTGAATATAAACGGAGGAAAGGTAGTTATTCTGTCTGTCGTCAAGCATCACGTTATCGGTAACCGTTCCCGGGGTTACTATACGTACTATTTCTCTTTTAACAAGACCTTTAGCCTCTTTCGGATCCTCGACCTGCTCACAGATAACGACCTTATAACCTTTTGCAACAAGTCTTGATATATAAGTATCAGCCGCGTGATACGGAACTCCGCACATAGGCGCGCGCTCCGCTTCTCCGCAGTCGCGTCCCGTCAAGGTAAGCTCAAGTATTTTTGAAGCGCTGACCGCGTCGTCGAAGAACATTTCATAAAAGTCTCCGAGTCTGTAAAAGAGAAACGCGTCGGGGTACTGCTTCTTTACTTCAAGATACTGAAGCATCATTGGTGTCATATATTTAAACCGTTCCTTTCGGTAAGTTAGTTTTTTTATTTCAAAACAAAAATTGCACGTAAATTAAACCTTATGCTGTCTTTCTGTCGGGCAATTCTCTGTCCGCAAACCTTTATACAAGGTCAGCAAAAGCTTTATACAAGCCGTCCGTAAAGCGTGTGCGGCTCTGCGTCCTCTATATACAGGCTTACGTAGCTGCCGGTAAGCGCCTTGTCGCCCTCAAAATGTACAAGTCTGTTGCTCGCCGTTCTTGCGGTAAGCCTACTGTCATCCGTCTTACTCTTTCCCTCGACGAGCGCTCTTACCGTCTTTCCCTTAAACTCAAGGTTTTTCTGCTTTGATATTTCGGTTTGCAGAGCTAACATACGCTGAAAGCGCGCACCCTTAACGTCATCGGGTATCTGATTTTCCATAGCCGCGGCGGGTGTTCCGCTTCTCTTTGAATAGATAAAGGAATAGATATTATCGTATCTTATTTCCTTCAGCATTTCAAGAGTCTCGTTAAACTCCTCCTCGGTCTCTCCGGGGAAGCCGACTATTATATCGGTGGTTATCGCAATATCGGGAATTCTTTCTCTCATATAACGGACAAGCGACTTATACCGCTCCGTTCCGTAATGTCTGTTCATAGCCGTAAGCACTCTGTCGCTTCCCGACTGAAGCGGAAGATGGAAGCGTCCCGATATACCTATCTTCCCCTTTTCGGGCGGATTTTCCGCCATAACGTCAATAAGCGCTTCGCTTGCATCCTTCGGATGGCTGGTCATGAAATGGATTATAGCCTCGCCCTGTAACGCGCATATATCCTTTAAAAGCTCCTTAAAGCCGTAATTTTCTCTTGAAAGAGGGCGGTAAGAGTTAACGTTCTGACCGAGAAGGGTTATTTCCTTAACACCGTTTGATAACAGCTCCTTTATTTCGCTGAGAACTGCCTCCGGCTCACGGCTCCTCTCTCTGCCTCTTACGTATGGGACTATGCAGTAGGTACAGAAGTTATTGCAGCCGTACATAATGGAGACATAAGCCTCCGATGCCGTAATATCGCGGCTGACGGGAAGTCCCTCGGCAATAATAACCGCATCGTTATCGATAAGAAACTGTCTCTTTTTTTCGGTTAAGGTTTTATAAAGGACCTCGGGAAAGCGGTGAATAAGGGTTGTACCGAGAATAAAATCAATATAGGGGTATTTGGTTTTTATATCGCTTTTTCTGTGCTCCTGCGACACCATACAGCCGCATATACCTATTATAAGCTCGGGATTTTTCTCCTTACAGTGCTTATATCCGCCCGCTATCGAAAGCGCTTTAAGCTCCGCGTGCTCACGCACCGCACAGGTGTTTACAAGTATAAGCGACGCCTCTTCGGGAGCAGTCGTTTTGACGTACCCCATTTTTTCAGCCATTCCGAGCAGCTTTTCGCTATCCGCCTCATTCTGCTGACAGCCGAAGGTCTGCACGAACACCTTTTTACCTTTTCCGTTTATACTTAAAACCTCGGACATATAGGAAAACTGTCTTTCGGTTTCCTCTTTTGAAAGAAGTACTTCTTTTTTCATTTTTCTGCCTTTTTAATAATATTATTATACATAGTTTATTTTATCATATCATATTATAAAATTCAATATGTTAATGTGAATTTTTTAATTTCGTTTTAGGCATAGAAAAGTATTACAATAAATATCTCATAGAAAAACTGAAGTAAATGTTTTGGTTTTGCTTGCCTTGTATAGAACCGAAGTTAAGTTAAAAGAACGGAATTTACAGTAAAAAGTTATCACTGTTTTTAACACTTTTTCATATCTGTCATTATTTTTAATTTATTATTAATTTTTTCATTATATCTTGACTTAACATAAGTTTCGTGATACAATAACTTTGCTACACAATTTAATCAACAGTCTTAGGGGAGAACTCTCTATTTTTAGGGGGTTTTTTGCCCTTTTTCTACGTTTACCTTTGTACTTGGTAAAAGCGCAAATTCCACTTGGTAAATGTAGGAAGTTTTCCTCTTTTGTTGAGAATTGTGTAGCAACAATCGGAGTTTGTGTTTTTCAGAGCATCAACTTCGGTTGATGCTCTTTTTTTATTTTTTATTTTATTGGAGGAAAAAGAAATGCTCAAAAGAAAATTTGCCCTATTCGTTACACTATGCCTATCATTAATTCTATCATCTTGTAAAAAAGATAACACCAACAATAATTTAACAGATACATCACATTCCCATGTGTTCACACAGGCTACCTGCACAGAGCCTGCAAAATGTGATTGCGGAATAACCAGCGGAACTGCTCTTGGACATGATTATAAAGAAGCAACTTGTACTACACCAAAAATTTGTTTGCGATGTGAAGCAATTGCCGGCCTTGCTCTCGAACACGATTATTCATCCGCCACATGTACATCACCTCAAATTTGCAAACGCTGCGAGAATGTAATAGGAACACCTATCGGACATGATTATACAGAAGAAACTTGTTTTTTACCTAAAACATGCAAAAATTGCAATGCAACAAAAGATTCTCCGTTAGGGCACACGTACGTTGACAATGTGTGCATTCGCTGCGAGCTAATTGATCCCAATAGCTTGCCAACACCAATACACAAAATACACCTCATTAGTTCTTACGATTACAAGGTTGTTACAAAAATTTTCGATACATTTGGTAACCCCTATACAAACGCTTTAGTATACAACCATTACAAAAGTTATTCTACATATAATCTTGACCAAAAATATGCAGTTTTTTCGGGTTCTATTGTCCCCCCGGAAGGAACAGACGGCAATTCCGGAGTCGCAATTTATGTAGATAATGTTTGCGTATATACTATTGATAATATAACTAAAGAAACTTTAAAAATCGACTTTACCATTAATGTAAAAGGTGCAACCACGTTAAAAATTGTTACAGGCATCCATTGGGGAGGTAAATCGTATTCTGTTGCTATTGTAAACGCAGAATTAACAAAATAAAATATGGCACTTAGATATTGCAGATTTTATTGATATTACAATTTTTTACTCTCTCCCTCAGTCTCGCATTCGCTCAACAGCTCCCTCCCGGAGGGAGCCTTTTACCAAAACATTCTTCGCTAACTTTTTGTTTGCTTTTTGCTCATTGGCTTTAAACTTTCTCGAACCGTGCTTCTCACTCGCGGTTCCCGTTTACATAAAAAACGCTTACGTGTCCGCCGGCTCAATATTTTTAAAGCCTTAGATTACGTAAGCGTTTTTTGTTTATTTTCTTATTCTGCCTTATTCTCTTCTGCGATATTTTCCTCTGTTTTATTCTCCTCGACGGCTGTCTCGGTATCATTCTTTTCAGCGGCTACTGTTTTCTTTTTTCCGCGCTTAAAAAATCCTGAGCGTCGGTCGGAATCGGAATGTCTGTAATAGTAAGTGTACTTGCTTCCCGCGCTGCCAAGTCTGCCTGCATCGGTGTAGTTAAGTATCGCTCCTAAAATCTGGCAGTTTGCTTTTTCAAGCTGCTTCTTTACGTTGTAGGCAATACGGTATTTTATCTTTCCCGCAGAAATAACCATTATTGCTCCGTCGCATTGCTGAGCAACAACAGCGGCATCAATCACCGTTCCGAGCGGTGTTGTATCTACGATGATATAATCGTACTGCTCGCGACATTTTTCAAGCAGGATTTTAAACTTATCGGTATAGAAAAGCTCAACGGGGTTCGGGGGGTATTTTCCCGCAAGAATCATATGCAGATTTTCATACTGTGTTTCGAACACGATATCCTCAATGCTTGCCTGATTGGTAAGGTACTGGCTGAGTCCGAGGGGGGAGCTTGCTTCGATTTTATATCTTACAGCCATAACCGATTTTCTCATATCGGTGTCAATAACCATAACCTTTTTTCCTATTTCGGAAAGAGACTTTGCAAGCTCTACCGAAATAAGGCTTTTTCCTTCGTTCTGAAGACAACTGGTTACCGCTATGCACTTTATATCGGAACCGCTGAACTGAAGGTTGGTTCTGAGTGTTTTAAATGCCTCGCTCGTTCTGTACGACCCGGTGGTTACGGAAGTTATTTCTATCTTATTCATATTATTCTCCATTCTGACTGTTTTACGGCCACAAGCTTTAAAAAGAAGCTTCGACTGCTTTTCGCTTTCTGTTTCAAAGCCGTAATAACGGTTGTTTTTTTAGTCCTAATAACTAAGTATCTTTCGGCTACGGCTAGGTTAATATCTGCCGTAATATCTGTATTCGTCCGCAAGCTTTCTTGCTTTTAATACGTTGGGTATTACACCGAGAACGCTTATTCCGAGGCGCTGCTCAATATCCTTTCTCGAAGAAATCTTATCGTCAAGAACGTAAATGACAGCAATTACGAGAGCAGCAAGACATGCGGCAAGGAAAGCAAAAATAACCGCGTTTCTGAAAACATTAGAGCCTATAAGCACTCCTTTATTTGCGGGAGACAGCGTGCTTGCGGGTACGTTGGTTATTTTGGGAAGTTCCTCATAAGCGGCATCGCGAACAGCATTTGCAATCGTCTGCACCTCCTCTGCTGAGCCCCAGTTAACGGTTATCCAAAGAATACGTGTGTTTTCAGGAGACTCAACCGAAATGCTTCTTGAAAGCTTAGAAACCGATATAGGATTTCCGTTATCCTCGCAAATTCCCTTTTCCTTTATGGCTGCCGAAACCTTATCGAGAACTATCGGGTCCTTAATAAGAAGCTCATAGTCCTTCGCTATGTTGGTTGCTATCTGAACCGACGTTACGGCGGCGGGATCCTGCTTATTTCCGATTATGTAAAGTCCTACCTTCGTCTGATAAACCGGAACATAGGTGTTTTTAAAGTAGAGGAAAGCTCCGGCGCCAACAATTATTGCCGCAAGAATGACTATCCATATCTTCTTTATGATTGCCATAAACATTCCCGGAATGTTTATTTCAAGCTCTTTATCTTCGTTTCTTACCTCTGTGATATTCATTTACTCTGTCTCCTTTATAAATAAGTTGTTTGCATTTGACCAGAACAGCGGCTCGGCTACCGCCTCTCCGTATTTCTTTAAAACCAGTTTATACGCCTCGGAAAAATAGCTATATGCCTCCGGAGCATGCGCATCCGAGGAAACGATATTTACGGCACCACGTTTTATAAGTCCTTTTACAAATCGAGCTACCGACCAGCCGTTATATCCCATAACGTTCTCGGCGTTTACCGTTATTATTGCCCCCAACTGCTTTAACTGCGCAACGTTCTTTTTCGTTATGTTTTTATACCGTTCAACGTGTGCCAGGACCGACTTATACCCGAGCGACGTCATTCCGTGAACCGTATCCGATATATCCTGAAACGTAACGTTAACTGAAAACTCTACCAAAACGTTATTACTGCCGGCAATAAACTCCCGTTTGTTTTCGATTAAAAAGCTGGGCACTCCGGAAAAAACGTAGACCTCGTTCCATCTGCAAAGCCTTAGATCGGGATATTTTTCCTTTGAATACTCAAGGAGTTCGTTATACGCTTTCTCCTCGCCCTTCGGGTTATATTCAAATAACTCGGGGTTATAGTGCGGCGTAACGCAAATTGTTCTTACTCCGTTTGCGTATGCATTATCAAGCATTTTCAGCATAACGGACTTATTCTTTGCACCGTCATCCACTCCGTAGAGAATATGACTGTGTACATCCGCTAAAAACATATAAACTCCCTTCTTTCAAATATTTTTTATGCTCTACTACATATATTAAATCAATTATACCATTTATTTATAGAAAAAGCAATATGTTTTTTTAAAAAAATGAAAAATTTTTATTTTTTTTACATATTAACTTTTTTTCTGAATATTTTTTAATGTACCTGTAAAAAAGATTTTACGAAAGGAACTGCCAAATGTCAAAAAATTTTAAGGGACTTACCGAAGAGGAAGCTATTCTTTCGCAAAAGAAGCACGGCTTAAATCTTCTTACCGTAAAAAAGAACACCTCTTTTTTCAGAAAACTGTTAAACAATTTCGGGGATCCGATAATTAAAATTCTTCTTATCGCCCTTTTAATTACCGTTTTTCTCCCAGGCGGAGACGGTTCAATTTTTGAAACTGTCGGAATTGCCGCAACGATACTTATTTCTACCTTTGTTTCAACTCTCAGCGAGCATGGCAGCGAAAAGGCGTTTCGCCGTATGCAAAGCGAGGCAAAGGTCCAGAAATGCACGGTCATCAGAGGAGGCACACACACCGTTATACCGATTGAAAACGTGGTTGTGGGTGATGCCGTTTGCCTTTTCCCGGGTGAAAAAATCCCCGCTGACGGAGTTCTCGTTGACGGCTCTATCCTATGCGACGAATCAGCCTTGACCGGTGAAAGCAAGGAAATCGAGAAGCGCGTTTCGAATACTCAGGATAAGGAAGGAGAATCGGTTTTCAGAGGCAGCACGGTTACTGCGGGCGAGGCTATAATGTCGGTTACGGCTGTCGGGGACGGCACTTACTACGGACACATGGCAATTGAGGTTCAACAAGAAAGCGGCAAAAGCCCGCTTAAAGAGCGTCTGTCCGTTCTTGCGAAAACTCTGAGCCGTTTCGGTTATTTCTGCGCCGCCTGCGTTGCATTTGTTTATTTGATAAACGCTTTTTTTCTCACCCCATCCTTCACCTTTTCGTTCACAGGGATCTTCACCGAGATAATCCACGCAGCAACTCTTGCCGTATCGGTTGTTGTCGTTGCCGTTCCGGAGGGGCTACCGATGATGATAACGGTCGTTCTCTCCTCTAACATGCTCCGTATGCAGAAAGAGCATGTTCAGGTCAGAAAACCCGTGGGAATAGAAACCGCAGGCAGTATAAACATTTTATTTACCGATAAAACCGGCACTCTCACCTACGGTACTCCGACGGCGGCGGGCTATATAACCGGAGATTTATCCAAAGCCGGACGCTGCTCGGACCTTTCAAAAAGCATGCGCTTTTTGCTTGGCACTGCCGCGGTGCTGACCTCTGACTGTATCATAGAAAATCCTCTTTCTCCCGATACAAGACGTATTTTGGGTGGAAACACCACCGACCGCGCAGTGCTCAGGGGATATTTCTCCGCAGGAGAATATCCAAAAGGTCCCACGCCGATATGTAAGCTGAGCTTCGACAGTAAGATAAAGCTCGCCGCCGCCGCTGCCGACGTTTCCGGAGTGCCGGACACGGAGAAATGGCACAGAAGCACTCTTACCTTCATAAAGGGCGCGCCTGAAATGCTTTTAGACAAATGCACGGGTTACTACGCGCCCGACGGAACTGTTAAAAAAATCAACAAGGCCCCTCTTAAATCCGAGCTTGACAGAATAACCTCAAAAGGAACCAGAGTTATAGCCGTCGTTACCTCTGACGCCGATGCATCGGCGGTCGGGGGATTAATCAAAGAGGTAAAGGAAAACGAAAAGCCTGACCTTTCTCCTCTTTTTCGGGGTGTAAATTTCGTTTGCTTTATAGCTATAAAGGATGAGCTTCGCCGCGAATCCCCAAAAGCTATTAAGACGTTATCCGAGGCCGGCATTCAGGTTGTAATGGTAACCGGAGACAGCACCGCAACTGCAACAGCTATCGCAAAAGAAGCGGGTATTTTAAAATCTCACGAAAACGGTACGGTTATCGAAAGCGCTGATCTTAATAAAATGAGTGATGCCGAGGTGGCACGTATTCTCCCGCGTCTTCGGGTTGTCGCAAGAGCCCTCCCGACCGATAAAAGCCGTCTTGTTCGAATAGCTAAGGAAAACGGTCTTATTACAGGAATGACGGGAGACGGAATAAACGACGCTCCCGCACTAAAGCATGCTGACGTCGGTTTTGCTATGGGTAGCGGTACCGAGGTAGCAAAGGAAGCGGGAGATATTATCATAACCGACAATAACATAGCATCAATAGTAAAAGCAGTGCTTTACGGAAGAACAATATTCCGTTCAATTCGTAAATTTATCGTTTTCCAGCTTACTATGAATCTTTCTGCCGTCGTTATAAGTGTAATAGGTCCCTTTATCAGCTTTGAAACCCCCGTTACAGTTATTCAGATGCTGTGGATAAATATAATTATGGATACATTAGCAGCTCTTGCGTTTGCCGGAGAGGCTCCGCGGCTCTTCTTTATGAAAGAAGCACCTATTCCGAAAAACGAGCCTGTGCTAAGCGGTGATATGATAACAAAAATTTTCGTTATGGGAACGTACACCGTTATGCTTTGTCTTTTCTTTCATCAAAGCTCATTTATCCGCGATATTTTCGGTACAGCCGACAGTTCTCCCGCATTTCTTTCCGGATTCTTTGCTCTTTTCGTTTTTTCAGGAATTTTTGGAGCGTTTAACGCCCGCGCATCAAGACTTAATATTTTTTCGGGACTTCCGGAAAACCCCGTGTTTATAACAGTTATTTCACTTATTTTCTCGGTACAGATGGCTATCATCTACTACGGCGGCGAGCTTTTCCGCTCTGCTCCGCTCACGTTTTCACAGCTTAGAGTCATAATCTTACTTGCATTTACGGTAATTCCCGCGGGAAGAGTTTTGGAGATCATAATGAAGTTCGGCAGAAGGGAAATCAGAATAAAGAGCGCTGAGCCGTCCGTTCTCACGTCAAATCTTCCCGGAAAGGGAAATTAGTTATAGCTACATCTGTATAAAGGCTCTTAAAACAAATAAAAAAACCGCCGCTCCAAAAGGAACGGCGGTTTTTGTTATCTTACTTTCCGACAGCTTCAAGACGGCGTCTGAACTTATCAACGCGTCCGCCTGCGTCAACGAACTTCTGCTTTCCGGTAAAGAACGGATGGCACTTAGAGCAGATGTCTACGCGGATATCGGAACCCTTTGTGGAACGGGTTACGAAGGTCTCTCCGCATGCGCATATTACCTTTGCTTCAACGTAATCGGGATGAATTGCTTCCTTCATTATTTTCCATAGTACAAAACAATTAAAAATGATTCGCGGGATTTTGCCCGTTTAACTGTTTTTAACGGTTGTACGTCCTCCTTTCAGAAAGTTATCTCTTACCGCACGAACACCTTACGATATTCTATAACGGCTTAACATTTTTATTGTAGCATAAATTTATACAAAAATCAATATGTTCTAAAAAAATTTACAAGTTTATTTCCATTATTTTTTCAAAAATCTTTTTAACCTGTTTTTTATAAATAAAATACCTGCTCTTACGTAGAAAAAATCGCAAATAAGATGCACGTAAGCTCTGTATTTAAAACTCTTTTCGGATATATACTTTTCATTTTTATAGTAGCCGCTCATTACGCCTACTATCCATTCCTTCGGAACAGTCTCACGGCAGTACCTATTGTCTCCGCAGGTTATATAGCTATCCCCTTCGACCTTAAGTATTCTGTGAAGCACGTATTTTCCGTCGGGACGGCGATAAAGCGGAAGATCATACCGTTTTAAAGGACGGGAAGGCTTTACTATCTCCACTATATTTTTTCTGTCCCTTAGCATCGGTTCCATGCTGTCTCCGACGGTAGTTTGAAAGTGCTTTCCGTTTTCTTCTAAAAGCTCCTCTATACTCTTATTCATCGAGCAGTCCGGCTTTTCTTATTTTTTCAACTATATTATGCACGTCCCTCGTTGCTGTCTCTTCGTCCACGTCATACTTTTCAAGTATAACCTCAACAAGCTCTCTTTCCGTTTTTTCTTCGGTAAGCTGACGGAATATAAAATCCGCCGTTTTATTATTGCGAAGGAAACCGTTAAACGATTTACTTGCCTCACCTGTAGCGACGGCAATATATCCGTCTCCTGCCTTCTCCATTATAACTCCGTTTTTAAGCTTCATAAAAATCTCCGTTCCATTACGTAGAATAACTACTTATTTACAATTATCAGCTTTGCAGTACCCTAAAAGCCTATTCAGCGTTTTAAACCGTATCTCCGAATATACCTCTCTGCGCGGTAACCGCCGCTTCTGCGGAAATATTACATTTCATTTTATATGTGGGAACACTTTCGGCAAAGAGGTTTATAAATCTAAGTGCCGCTACCGCGCCTTCGGGCTCGCTCGGACGGTGCGTCTGTGCAAACATCACCTTATACCCTTCGTCAAACGGAAGCTTTTCAAGAGAGTTCTCCGACGCGCGTTCAATAAGCACAACTGCTTTGATTTTAGCGCACGTATTGGTTTCTATACCGTGTTTGCCACACCACGGGGTGCCGTATACGTATATTCCGTCGTCCTTCACCTTAAGAAGCGGTTTATCGTCATTTATAACGGTAACGCGCTCACGAAAGCTTTCGCGCCAAAGCCTTGTATGTGTTGATTTTCCCGTGCCGCTCGGCGCTGTAAAAAGCACCCCTGCTCCGTCAAACGCTATTGCTGAGCAGTGAAAAAGGAAGGTATTCTCTTTTGAAAGCACCGAGCATATTTTTCTGTAAATCGCAAGGCTTTCAAGATATGCCGGCGGATATTTAACCGTCTCTGTATCCTCCCTGAGTATTTCCTCTTTCGTTACCTCTATAACCGCCGCATTTTCGGCATTCTCCTCGGAGACTATATAATTTTCACACAGTTTTTTTACGTATTCAAATCTGTTTTTCACCGCAAAAACGTGTTCGGCAATTTTAAGAAAAAACATTACGTCCGCCTCCGTGAAATTTTACTTTCTTAATTTATTATATATTATTCCGCCTTTAAAGGCAAGGGATATTTGTAAATTTTTCACCCTGTTAGAGATTTAACCTTCGGAAGACAATACAAAAATCGGGGCGCAGTTTTTTCTGCGCCCCGATCGGGTTATTTTTTTGCTCTCGAATAAAGTCTTATGCCTCTACGTCCTCGTCGGCTTCTAAAGAAGCAAGATATGCTTCAACCGCAGCGTTATACTTATAGATTGACTTCATAAGATTCTGTTCATCGTCTGTCGCGTTGTTTGACATATACATACGCTTTGCAACTGCAACCGCGCTCGTTCTGAGAGTAAGCTCCGCGCCGCTTATATGGGTTACCGTAACGGTAATCTCTTTATCAAGCTCGCACGAATTGACCTCAGCTTCAACAGCGTGGTATCCGTTTTCGGTTATGTAAGACTTAATCTCTTCACCGTTTACGTAGAACTTAAACTCGGAAGAAACTCCGGTAATTGCAAAGTTTACCTTGATTTTTAAGGTCTCGCCAAAGCTGAAGCTGATATTCTCGAAGGTCTTTTCAAGTCTTATATATCCCGACTGCTCGTTTTTCTCGTTGGAGCTCCACTGTACGTCATAATCGGACGTGAAGTTGCTTTCGTTAACATCAGTATCAGGGATCTTATCGGGATTACCTTCGCCGTAAACTACTTTATTTGCATTCTTTGCGTATTCGTTAAATGCCTTTACAAGGTTAATTATCTCTTCGGTGAATACCTCATCGGGAGTAAGTTCGACGGTTGCGTCGATATAATCCTTAACCTTATACTCATAAGAAGAACCGTAAAGTCCGTCAGGTCTTACGTAACGGAGCATTACTAACGAGTCAACTGCGTTGGGTCCAACCGCGATAACCACCTTTTTATAGGTCTTGTCGCCAATCGTTACGTCTTCAAGCTCGGAAAGAGCTATCTTCTCGGTCGTCTCTCCGATAAATGCGCTTCTGCGTCCTATTTCAAGCTCACCGTCGTTTCCGGTTATATCAAGGTAGAACATAATGCTTACGCTCTTGCCTATTGCTATGCTATGTCCGTAAACAGAGGTTACTCCGTCAGCCTTAGCACCACCCGCACAGCAGGTTGCAAAACCGTATTCGTCATATTCCTCGTGAATATCGGGGTCAGTCTCGGTTGCTTCGATCTTCTCGCTTCCGCAAACAGAGCAGGTAGAAACCTTTTCGCCGGGAGTCTTACAGGTTGCAAGCTTGGTTACAACCGCGTCTCCATAAACATGAGCGTCTGCATTTGCGCAGAGAAGCTTACCGTATCCGTCAATATCAAAGCCGTAAACAGCTCCCGCAACCTCTACGGTTACGTCGTTCTGGAAAGCCACGCCGTTTGCATCTGTATAGAGGTAAACACCTGAGCCGGTTTCCGTCTCAACAAGTCCGGGTACGATAGCACCGTCCGCGAACATCTTGTATGCATAAATAGCTGTACCGAAGTTATTAAATCCGTTCATTGCGTGTTTAACGCCGTTTGCTTTTCCGATAAGCTTTCCGTCGGTATCAAACTCATACCATACGCCGTTAACCGAGTAAATTCCGGTTACGAGCTTTGCCGTATTCGGGTTCGCGTAGTAATCACCGGCGTCGATCTCGGTGTTAACGTTAACGTCAATCCAGCCGGTCTGTGCAATACCGCCAACGTAGTAGCTTCCGTCTGCGGAAACTCCGTCCGCCGCTTCGGTATTAATCGCAAATTTTGATGTCTTTAAAAGATTTAACGAAGAAAGCTTGATGCTTGTGAGACACTCCTGAGAAAGCGGCTTCTCAACAATGAATGCAAGATAGTCGATGTCGTAGTCGCCGTTGTCGATAACGGGAACGTTAATGGTATTCCAGCCCACGCTTAAGGTGTTGAAATTTTCGAGGATAGCAGGCAAATAATTTACGCTTCCTGCGTAGAAGGTGTCGTTAATACTCATTCCCTCAACGTCATCGGTATCGTAGTAAATCACGTGAGTTTCACCGCCTCTGCCGTTTTCAACGGTAAAGTCGCCAAACGGAGCAAGCACTGAGCCGTCGGGAATAGGTGAATTATCCTCAAAATAGGTACCGTCGCCGAATTTAAGGGAGGTTCCTCCGAGCCAAGTTACCTTGTAGAAGCGCTGTGCCTCGCCAAGCGCTATAGCATACTGTCCTTCAAATACCATGTCTTCGGGGAAATATACGTCAAAGCTTACCATGTCGTACGCTCCGCTGCTGAAATAATCCTTATTGAATTTAACAGCAAATATCTCGTCTTCAAATTCACCAAGCGACGCAAATCCGAAGCTTCCGTTCTGTACGCCGTTAAAATCTACCGTGTATTCAAGACCGGTGTTTACCGACGCCTCGGTTTTAATAAAGTTATAAACTACGCCGTTGGCATCTGCCTTATATTCGGTTCCGGTTATATCGGCAAGACCGCTTCTTGACGCTGTCGGAAGACCGTTTTCACCGTAATATCTTACTACTCCGTCCTCGGAAACAAAGCCTTTCTTAACGTCGCTTGCCTTAACCGGTATCTTTGTTGCATCGGAAGTAAGCTCAATGGTGCCTTCCTCAGCGCCCGCAGTATAGAACTGCTGCGGCTTTGTACCCTCGTAAAGAGCAACGTCCTTTACGTAGTAAGAAATGCTCTGGTTGTAGTGGCTGAATATTCTTATCGATTCGACGTATTTTGCCGATGCGTTCATCGGTATGCCGTCGATAATTTTTACGCCGTTTGCGTATACCTCAAGCGTTCCGTTAGCTTCATCGCCCGTGGGGGTATTTATAATAATCGAAACTCTGGTAAACTCGGTTTTGCTTAATTTGAAGAGCTTCTGGTCTTCGTGTCTGAACCATCCGTCGCTGTCAAGCCTAAGGAAGCCCGTATCCGCACGGCTTCCCGAACCGTCGGCATTAGCTTTACATACGAAATTGAAGAACGTCTTCGATTCATCGGATTTATCCGTCTCGTTTGCGCTCTCCGCCATCATAAGGTCGAAATCAAGAACGAGATTTGAGTTTACACGGTAATTTTCACCGGGTGTTGAAGCTGCCGTTAAATCGGGAATATCCCACTCAACGTAGCTGTTGTGGTCGGTTACAACGCACTCTCCGCCGTCGTAGTAGGAGGCGTAAAGTCTTGCCGTTCCGGTAAGTCCGGGAATATTCGCCGCCGCCTGGAACGCGTCTCTCGTTGCGTTAATGTGAGCAGAACCTCCGTCCTTACTGTTAAGAAGATCGCCGTAAAGAGACGAAGCAAAAAGTGTTCCGGTGTGTTCCCAATCGCTGTAAGGAGCATAGGGAGTGAATTTAATACCGTCGGATTCTTTACCTATAATAATACCCGCGTAGGAGACAAGATATTTTTCACCCGCGTACTCAAAATCCTTTGTCGCTACCTTACCGTCGGCATCGTAGTAACGGGTAATACCCGCATTTTCAGTAAGACCGGAAGGAGTTTTGGCAAAGGGAGCGGCAGAAGAAGACGAGTTGTAATCGGTGGTTATCGTATAGGATATGGACTTCATGCAGAGGTCGTTATCCTTAAGTATCTGAGGTCCATTATCTCCATTGTAAACAGAGTAAACACGGATGAGGTTCGGATAATACTCGTTGGTTGCGTAACCTTTATCCATGTTTCCTGCGTAATTAAAGATGACAGATTTAGTATATTTTAAAACACCGTCAAAGTACATAAGCGCAACAACAGATCCGCCGAGAGTGTTACATACTATATCAATTCTGAAATTGCTGTACTTATCCTTCGAAAGAGTTCCGAGGTCTACCTTATCACAGATTAATTTACCGTTACTGCTAAGCTTAACGGTAATCTCCTGCTTGGTTCCGTCGACTGTCGAGCGGTAGAATATAAAGTTATCGTTACCTAAGCATCCGTCGGCACCGAGCTTTATATCCATGGAAAGACGGGTGTTCGAGCCTTTCGGAGCTTTGGAAGAATCTATGTTGAAATACGCCTGATGGCTCGAAGATTTATCACCCTCAGTCTTATGCCACTGCATAGCAACGCTTCCGTCAGACTCCTGGAAGAACTTCACAGCACCGGAACATATAACACCATTGGTATTTACGGTAGTACCGGGAATAGGCGTAGATACGTTCTGACCGATAAGGCTTGTAGGGAACTGAGATGTGAATATATCCTTAAAGGGAGTAGTAATCTTGTTTACCGCGATACGGGCACCCATAAGGAAGTTATCAAAATAAAGTCCCTTGTGAACGTCAACGTTTGTGTTATCATGTACAGCGTATAAACGAACGTTACAAATCGGAATATTCTGCGCGGTATAAACGACGTCATTTTCTTTCAGGGAGCCTTCATTCATTGCGTTTATTAACTCCTCGGTGAAAAGAACGGCTCCCTCGGGGTTAACAAGAATATCGTTAATGTAAACGTAGAATTTATTATCTCCTCTGCTTATGGAAACAGCTATTCTGGTATACTCCGTATCGGAAAGGAAGCCGACAAGCTTATCGGGATCGGGTGTTCCGCCTATGTAAAGCACGCCGTTATCACTTACGGTAACGGTAGGTATAATACTAGCGCCTGCGCCGTTACCTTTTCTGTACAGAAGACCGAGAAGTCCGTTATCACCAAGGTTTTGGCTTATGTTTGCGCCGCCCATTTTAAAGTCAACACTTACGTAAAAGTCGTGGCTTCCGTTACCCGCCTGCTTATCAAAGGAGTCGGGAAGACCGTGATAAAAGTCGATTATGTTATCGGTTTGCTCGGTGCTGTTAACCTTGGGAGCCGAGCCGAGGTAAAGAGCAACGTTTCCGTCAGCCTCGGTAACGACTTTAAACGCACCGTTGTCTCCTCCCTTAGGGTTCTTAAGACAGATCTGGTCATCGAGACCGATTTTGAAATCAGCATTTACAGCGGCGCTTGCAAAAGTATTTGCAACAGGAAATTTATATTCCGTTGCTCCGCCTTCAAACTGCCAATTCTCAAACGTTTGATAGGCACTAAGCGAGTAGTTTACCTTACCAAGCTCCGTCTGAATCTCCGCGAGAGTTCTATCCGCAGGCTTAATCTGTACCGCATCGGAACCCACGCTTTCGCTTCCCGCAGCAAAGAGGGACAGAGGGAGTATTCCTCCGACCATAAGCACGGTGAGCAGCATTGCCAAAATTCTGGTTCTTGCTTTCATTTTTATTCTCCTTTTCGGGTGAAAATAATATATTTTTAAAGCACCTATGGTAAAAATACCATCGGTGCCTATATTTTACTATATTTTTATTATAAATGCAAGAGACAAACTAAACAATTTACATAGATTTATCTCTTTATTTACAAACACACACAAATGACAATTTACACTATTTGTTTTTGTTTATTTTGACAAGGGGTTTTTTAAGAAAGTTTACATATACAAAGCCGTTTTGTCTCTCCACCAAATCGTTTTTGCGCTCTAACGATTTGATTTTTGTTTATTCTGTTTTCGCGGTAAAAATTTTTTGTGTCATTTCTGGGCGCAATGAGAAAACAGGGTTTTCTTACAGAGGTTTTATTGTTTCCTGATTTAAACAATTTTTCGTGCCTTTTCTTGGTTTCTGCCGCCAGAAAAAAGAAAAGGCACCAAAAGAAAAAAGAGCGTTGGCGAAAATCCCCTACCTTTCACCGTACTAATGCCGCCGAACCACCACGGGCGGCATTTTTTCAAAATTTCGTCAGGCGAAATTTGAAAATCGTAGGCTTTGCTTTTGCGTTTTGGGTGGAATTTTTAAGCCTTCTCCCTCCGCTAAATCAGCCAAAAATTACGGCTGTTTTTTGAATGAACCCAAAGGTTGCATTCAAATCGCGGCAGCTTTGTGAAACCGCGTTTGTTCGTTTTCCACCTCAACTCACATCCCGGCTATACGCGTGCAGGTGCTTGCCTACCCGCAAAAATCCCCTCTGCCGGGTTAGCGACAGAGGGGAGTCTGTTATTCACTTTTCACCTTCCTAAATCGGCTTTTCAGCTCACCCACAGATAGGGGAACGAGCTTACGCTCTTTCGAGATACTCGCCGGTTCTGGTGTCGATCTTAAGGGTATCGCCTATGTTGATAAAGAGCGGAACCTTGATGGTAGCTCCCGTTTCAAGAGTTGCGGGCTTGCTTGCTCCGGTTGCTGTATCACCCTTGAATCCGGGCTCGGTATCGGTTACCTCAAGCTCAACGAAGGTCGGTGCCTCTACTAAGAATACGTTGCCCTTGTAGGAAACAACCTTACACATCATTTCTTCCTTAACAAACTTAAAGCCGTCGTTAAGAACGTCAGCGTTAAGCGGAAGTTGCTCGTAGGTCTCCATATCCATAAAGTAGTAAAGCTCACCGTCGTTGTAAAGGTACTGCATATCCTTTCTCTCAACGAAAGCGGTCTCGAACTTATCCGAGGGGTTAAAGGTTCTCTCAAGAACCGTTCCGTTTATAACGTCCTTACACTTGGTACGAACGAAAGCAGCTCCCTTTCCGGGCTTTACGTGCTGAAACTCTATAATCTGAAGGACCTTTCCGTCCATTTCAAAGGTTACGCCGTTTCTGAAATCTCCTGCTGTTATAGCTCCTGCCATTTTTATATTCCTCCGAAGTAATTTTATTCATTTTTTATATTCTACACTATTTTTTTCGATTTTGCAATACCTTTTTGAAAAATTTAGCCAATATTTCAATTTTTTTTTACATTTTCTCATTTTGCTCTTGAAAAATTCAAAAAGATAATGTATAATGTATAGGAAAACTATTTTTAATCTCTCCACATAGTCTTACCGCCGTTTATTCGGTCTGACAAAATCCAATGTGGCGAAGGAAAGGAAATAAAAAATGAAAAACAGCGAAAAAACAATGGACAAAATAGTAGCCCTTTGCAAAACAAGAGGCTTCGTTTTCCCCGGCTCTGAAATTTACGGAGGCCTTGCGAACAGCTGGGACTTCGGACCTCTCGGAGTTGAGTATAAGAATAATGTAAAAAAAGCTTGGTGGAAAAAATTCGTACAGGAATCTAAGTACAACGTAGGACTTGACAGTGCGATAATTATGAACCCCGAGGTTTGGGTTGCTTCCGGACACGTAGGCGGATTTTCCGACCCGCTTATGGACTGTAAGGGCTGTAAGATGCGCCACCGCGCCGACAAGCTTATCGAGGACTACGCTTTCCAGAACAAGACAGACGACAATCCCGCCGGCTGGACGTTCGAGAAGATGTCCGAGTTCATTAAGGAAAAGGGTATCGCCTGCCCCGGCTGCGGTAAGACCGATTTCACCGACATCAAAAAGTTCAACCTTATGTTTAAGACCTTTATCGGTGTAACCGAGGACTCCTCTTCCGTTGCATACCTCCGTCCCGAGACCGCGCAGGGTATCTTCGTAAACTTCCCTGCTGTTCAGAGAACGACGAGAAAAAAGCTTCCCTTCGGTGTATGTCAGATAGGTAAGAGCTTCCGTAACGAAATCACTCCCGGAAACTTCATTTTCCGTATCCGCGAGTTTGAGCAGATGGAGCTTGAGTTCTTCTGCAAGCCCGGAACCGACCTTGAATGGTTCGCTTACTGGAAGGACTACTGCAAGAACTTCCTTCTCTCCCTCGGTATGAAAGAGGAAAACTTAAAGCTCCGCGACCACGATCCGGATGAGCTTTCCTTCTACTCCAAGGCAACGACCGACTTCGAGTACCTCTTCCCGTTTGGCTGGGGTGAGCTTTGGGGAATAGCCGACCGTACCGACTACGACCTTTCTCAGCATTCCGAGCACAGCGGAAAGGAT
>JAZRDX010000023.1:0-5239 GCA_045660565.1 Eubacteriales bacterium | reverse complement strand
TAACAAAGCCAAAACTTTAATGTAAATGATATTTTCTCTCAAAAAATTGATATTTTCTCCACGCACAAAAGTTCTCTGCAACACGCGTTGCAGAGAACTTTTGTTAATTTTCAAGCCAGAGTTTCGGACTTACGTCGCTCGGCATTTTAAGGTCGCCTCTCGGAGAGAGAGAAACTGAGCCTATCTTCGGTCCGTCGGGGAGACAGGAGCGCTTGAACTGCTGCGTCATAAATCTGCGACAGAAGGTTTTAAGCCATTTTTCTATTGTTTCAGCGCTGTAAATTCCGTCAAAGACGTACTCCGCGAGAAGCTTTATCTTCTCCGGAGTAAATCCAAAGCGGAAGAAGTAGTAAAGGAAGAAGTCGTGAAGCTCGTAAGGTCCTACTATATCCTCGGTAACCTGAGCGATAGTGCCGTTATCCTTGGGCGGAATAAGCTCGGGGCTTACCGGCGTATCAAGTATGTCGTAAAGAGCCTCTTTAAGTTTTTTATCATCGGTATTATCTGCATAGTGTCTTACAAGGTGGCGAACAAGCGTTTTCGGCACTCCGCCGTTTACCCCGTACATTGACATATGGTCGCCGTTATAGGTTGCCCAACCGAGGGCAAGCTCGGAAAGGTCTCCCGTTCCTATAACTATACCGCCGCTCTTGTTGGCAATATCCATAAGCACCTGCGTACGTTCTCTTGCCTGACTGTTCTCGTAGGTAACGTCGTAAACGCTCGGATCCTGACCTATATCTTCAAAATGCTGTGTAACCGCTTTAGCGATATTTACCTCCATAAAGGTAACCCCGAGCTGCTCACACATTTTTTCCGCGTTTGATTTAGTGCGTTTTGTTGTACCGAAGCAAGGCATGGTTACCGCGGTTATATCGGTTCTCGGATGGTTAAGGGCGTCCATCGCCTTAACCATAACGAGCAGCGCAAGACAGGAGTCAAGCCCACCCGAAATGCCGACTACGATATTTTTACATCCGATATGGGAAACTCTCTTTTTAAGAGCGGTCGCCTGCATTTTCAGTATAGCTTCGCATCTTTCCGCTCTCTTTGCCTCGTTTTCTGGAACGAAGGGAGTTTTCGAAAATCTTCTTGTAAGCGCGGTATTTTCCTGATTTTGAGAAAAATAAACTACTGTAAATTCTTTATCGGCTTTAAAGGTATTCTGACGAAGTCTATCGTGAATAAGACGCTGAACGTCTATCTCGGTAACCGTAAGAGCAGGTTCAAAAGGAACGCTTTCCTTAAGGAGCTTTCCGTTTTCGCATATAAGCGAATGACCTGAATAAACGGCATCTGTGCTGCTTTCCCCGTCGGAGCTGTTTGCGTAAAGATAAGCGCATACAAATCTTGCCGACTCGGTCTTAAGAATCTCTCTTCTTCTTTCCGCTTTTCCTACCGATTCAGCCGATGCGGAAAGGTTAACTATAACGGTAGCACCGCTTAGCGTCAGCTTACCGGACGGCGGGAATGGTGCTAAAATATCCTCACAAATTTCCGCGCCGACTGTAAACTCCGGGTTTTCCTTACATTTAAACACTATATCGGTTCCGAACGGCACCGTCTCACCGAGAATCTGCACCTCGGTTACCTCGCACCTTCCCTCTGAGAAATATCTCGTTTCATAATGCTCCGCATAGTTCGGAATATTTGTTTTCGGAACTATACCGAGAATATGGCCGCCCGAGATAGCCGCCGCGCAGTTATACAGCGCGCCGCTCATAGCAAAGGGAAAGCCGACGAAGATAAGCATATCGTCGCCGAGGGTTACTTTTTTTACTGCATCGAGTGCTTTCAGCGAGCCGTCAAGAAGAACTTTTTGTCTGAAAAGGTCTCCACAGCTATAAGATGAAACAGAAAGCTCTGGAAAGACAAGAAGCTTAACTCCAAGAGCCTTTGCCTTCTTATACTCCTTAATTATTTCCGCGGCGTTGCCCTTACAGTCGGCAACACTGAGCGCGGGAGAGGCGGTCGCTACCTTTATAAATCCGTTAAACAATTTTTTCGCTTCCTTTCTTTTTAAAGGATTTTTTCTTTGAAGCCTTATTTTCGGGGATATGTATTAACCTTTTTGCGTACCGGCTTGAAAATCAGTCATCGTAGCCGTTAGGATTGTTTTTCTGCCAGTTCCAGCTGTCTCTGCACATATCTACAAGCGTATATTCCGCGCTCCAGCCGAGAACCTCTCTCGATTTGGTTGCGTCGGAGTAGCACTCAGCTATATCACCCGGACGGCGTTCGGTAATTTTATACGGAACCTTAACACCGTTTGCCTCCTCAAACGCCTTAACCATATCAAGAACACTGTATCCTACGCTGGTTCCAAGGTTAAACACTTCGGTTCCCTTATGTGTAGTCGCATACTTGATAGCCGCAACGTGTCCCTTTGCAAGGTCAACTACGTGAATATAATCTCGTACACCCGTTCCGTCATGGGTTTCATAGTCGTTTCCGTAAACGGAAAGCATCTCGCGCTTACCAACAGCAACCTGCGTTATGTACGGCATAAGGTTATTCGGGATTCCGCTCGGAGCCTCACCTATAAGACCGCTTTTATGCGCTCCTACGGGGTTAAAGTAACGGAGAAGAACTACCGAAAGCTCAGGATTTGCCTTTGCCGCGTCGGTAAGGATAACCTCGTTCATATACTTGGTCCAGCCGTACGGGTTTGTACATCTGCCCGCTACCGCCGTTTCCTTAATCGGAACGGTATCGGGTGCGCCGTAGACTGTTGCCGACGAGCTGAAAATTATATTATTTACGCTATATTTCTTCATAACGTCAAGCAGTGCAAGAGTGGAATCAATGTTATTTCTGTAATATTCAACGGGAATACTGCATGACTCCCCTACCGCCTTAAGTCCTGCGAAATGTATAACCGCATCGAGACTTTCCGCCGCAAACATTTCGTCAAGCGCATCTCTGTCGCAGCAGTCGATTTTATAGAACACGGGACGGACACCGCTTATCTTTTCTATTCTTTCCAGAACCTTTTCGCTACTGTTTCTTAAGTTGTCGGCTATAACGACCTCATGTCCGAGTGATATAAGCTCAACTGCTGTGTGAGAGCCTATGTATCCTGCTCCTCCGGTAAGTAAAATTTTCATTTTTTCTGCCTTTCTTTTTATTTTTATATAAATTTTATTTGCGTAATTATTATATCATGCGGGAGGAGCAAGCCCCTCCCCTACGAATTATCTCCGTTTTTTGCAAATCTCACCTTAGCGGCGTTCGGTATGTTTTGCGGACGACCGATGGTCGCCCCTACAAATACCGTTGAAAATTTCACAAAACCTCGCCTTAGCGACGCTCGCTATGTTTTGCGGACGACCAATGGTCGCCCCTACAAATAATCGTTGAAATTTTTACCAAACCTTGCTTAGCGACGTTAGATATGTTCGCACAAATTACGCGTCGCCATTTGCTACCGGGTGCTACCCGGCGTGGTGATCCGCTGTAAACATTCCCGTAAGGCAGGCGTAAAACGCTCCGTCCTTCTCCTTAAATCCTATAACTCTTGCGGCTTTATCGTAAAACTCTCCGCGTTTTTCGAAATACGCTTCGCTTACTCCGTGCAGATCAAGAAAGTTAAGCACCGCGCGTCCGAGTATCATGGCAAGCGCGAGATTACTTTCGTCCTTAAGCTTAAGGTCGGAAATATATCCGTTTCCGTCTTTAACGTAAAAAACAGATGCTCCAACCGTCTCTCCGTCCTCGTACGCTCCGTACGCGAATTTCGTTTTATCATACGGAATACCGCACTGAAGGCAGATTTTTTCCTGCTCCGACGGCTCCGTCATTGGTATTATTTTTAACATTTTTATCTCCGTTCTGCTTTTCGAAACCGCAAAGCAGTGTTTTTCCGCTCTTATCTTTTTTTCATTCCGCAGGAGGTCTTAAGATAGTCAATCTGCTCCTTTGAAAGCTTTCTCCACGTTCCCGGCTTCAGGTTGCCGAGACTTATGCTTCCGATAGCAATTCTCTTAAGCTTTAAAACGGTAAGATCAAGCTTTTCGCACATCTTTCTTATCTGTCTGTTTCTTCCCTCGAAAAGCTCAAGACGTAGAACCGTCTGCTCCTCGTTCATTGAAACCACTTCGTTTCTTACCGGGCGGATCGTGTATCCGTCTATCTCCATAGGCGAGGCAAGTTTCTTTCTTTGAAGCAGTGTTACCTGGCCTTTTATCGTTACGTTATAATACTTCGGGATTTCGTGGCGAGGATGCGTAAGTCTGTTTGCAAGCTCTCCGTCATTGGTAAGCAAAAGCAGACCTTCGCTTTCAAGGTCAAGCCTACCGACGGGATAAACGCGCACTCCGACGTCCTCTGTAAGCTCCTTTACCGTCGGGCGTCCGCGCTCGTCGCTCATCGTGGTAACGTATCCCACCGGTTTATGGAGCATAATATACGTATTATGCGTTCTTTCCTTTTTAATTATCTTGCCTTTGTATTCAAGCGTATCGGTAAGCGGATCTATCTTCATTCCTATCTCGGCAACCTCTCCGTTTACCTTTATTTCGCCTCTTTTTATCGCTTCCTCTGCCTGTCTCCTTGACATTATTCCCGCATCTGCGATATATTTATGTATTCTTATTTCTTCCATTTTTTAACCTTGCTTTTATTATGTCTTTTCAGGTCAGTTTTCTTTTTTCACCCTGAAAAAAGACGTTATTTTACTGAAAAAAGAGCTTTTTTCTTCCGTTTTTATCCCGTAAACCTCATTTACTGTATAAAGCTTTTCCTCCGCTATCCGTTCTCCGTCCGCATAAAACTCTACTCTGCCTACCTCGCTTTCCGCTTTTATCGGAGCGAAAAGAATACTTGGACAGTAAAATTTTACCGTTATCTCCGTATCCGGCTTTACGGTCAGCTTTACCTGTTTTTTTATTCGGCAGGCAATCTCCTGCGCGCTTCCGCACGCTACCGGAACATCTGTGCTACACCTTTCGGGTGCAAACACCTCTGTTTTAACCGCACTGAAGCCCTTTTCAAAAAGCGCCGTATGGTCATTCCAGTCGTCGGGGGCATTTATAGTTACGCAGATAAGACGGGTTCCGTCCTTTTCTGCCGCGGTAACGAGCGTTCTTCCGCTGAGCTTTGTAAATCCCGTTTTGCCGCCGAGCATGTTTTTATAGGTACTGAGAAGTCTGTTATGGTTGGTAAGCACCCTTGTCATTTCTCCTTCTGCCGAGGGGTAACCCGCCTTTTTAGTACCGATAATCTGACAAAAAACAGGGTT
>JAZRDX010000022.1:0-2931 GCA_045660565.1 Eubacteriales bacterium | reverse complement strand
CCCTCCCGCTTTGCCGCCGTAGAAGGCGATCTGTTTAATCGCTTGAAACGTCTCAGTATCGGGAAGAAAGACGTCGTAGGAGTTACCGTTTATGTGAGGCTTTTTGTAACGGGAAGCCTGCTTATGCACTGCAAAGAGCAGGTTGGCAAGTCCTCCAGTGTGGTCGATATGCATGTGTGAAATAAAGACGGCGCGCGTTTTCGTTACGTCTATTTTAAGCTCTGCCGCTTTGTGTGAGCAGTTTTCGCCGGCGTCGAAGAAGTAGCAAAGTCCTTCCGTTTCTAAAACAAAAGAGCTATGGTGTCTGTTCGGGATAGGTTCGGTTCCCGCGCAGGTGCCGAGAAAGGTTATTTTAATCATTTTTATACCGCCTTTTTGCTTATCAAGTAACTTTATCTTCCCCGTCAAATTCTTCGTCGTTTTCGCTGTTCTCTGCAAAATACAGCTTCCATTTATCACCGCATCGGTCGATAAACGGCTCATATTTTTTCTCGCATTTTTTGCACTTGATTTCGAACCATTCGTCGTCAAATCCGGGCACGCGGTGATGCTCTATCGTTCCTTTTCCGAGGAGGCAAAAGCATTTGTGAACGTTTACGAGAGTGGGAGTGTTTGCGCCTTCCGGGTAATATTCTTTTTTTCTGATTATTCTCGGGATTTTTTTATATTCGCTGTCCATAATTATTTTCCTCGGAATGTAAAATAAGGCTTAAATAATATGTTTAAAAATATACGCTACGCTATATTCTACCATAAAACTGCCGTTAAGTCAAGTTTTTAGCTAAGAAAAGTTTTATGACGTTAAGATTTAGCTCTTACTACGCTTCCGATAATAATAGCCGATAAAGCGTTAAGTCGCTACCGCGCGGTCCAAGAGAGTTTTTTATGATAAAAATGAAAAAAAGGACAGAGTGAAATCTGTCCTTTTTGGTTTACTAGGTTACCTTCCTGCTTCGGTGAATTTAAAGCGTTTGAATTAGCCCTTGATGTATCCTATGTTGGAAGCCTTCGAAGGATCGAAGGTAAGGTTGCAGATAGAAGCAACGAGGGGGTAAATTCCGAATGTTATGCATCCGAGTACGAGGTAAGCAAGAGTTCTGGAAGTATATCCAGCAGGCTTTAAGCTTGTGTGGTTGATGATTAAACTTCCGATCCATCCGAGGAAGAAAGTAAGTAAAAAGCGAACAAGGTTATTGTTATCCATGTTTATGTCCTCCCAAAAAATAAGGTTTTGTTTATTAACATGCGCATTCACGTCCACCGAAAAAAACGCGAGACACGTCTGTTTATGTATAATTATAACCTATTTTGTAAAAAAAGTCAATACCTTTAAAGAATAAAATGTATAAAAACTTAATATTTTTTGACAGAATTTACAATATTTTATAACGTATGTTTTGAAAAGCAGGTTTTATAACGTCAGCTCTGATTACTTTATAGGACTTTCTGAAAAGAAAAAATAAAAACGCACCCTGCGGTGCGTTTTTTAAGCCAATCTTGCATATTGCTTTTAACTTATAATAAACCAAGGGTTATATTCAAGTATTTCTTTCATCGTCTCTGTTATTTCACTCGGAATATAAACGAGCGTGTTTTTAACGTCTACTGTCAGCGTGATAACGTTGTTTTGTGTTATTACCGATTTAATTAAGCATCCGTTAGCATCGTAAGAATAATCAAGTATTTCTCTGTTGTTATCAGAATCTGTATATACGGTTTTGATTAATACGTTATCGGAATTATACATATAGTCGTAACTTTCATAATCTCCGTCAGATGAAGCGTGCGACGCTCTGATTATATTTCCGCTTTCGTCATACGTATAAAGGGTTATTTCCGTGGATCCGGAAAAAGTTGTTGTTAACCGTTTGATTAAATTCTTATCGCTATCGTAGGTATAGTCGGTAATGCTTTTTTCTCCGCGTGAAGCTGTGGCAACTTCTTTTATCAAGTTGTTGTTATCGTATATAAAGTCTACCGTGATTTCTCCACCGTAAAAAGTCCAATTTTCTTTAATTTTATTTCCGTTTGTGTCATATAGATAACTTTTTGTCGTCTTGTAGCCGTCTGCGTCCGTTTCTATCTCCTTGGTTTTGTTTCCGGTTGTATCATAGGTATAATCGTAGACTGTAATTGTTCCATCGAAGCTTGTATAAATCTGCTTAATTACATTCCCGTAATTGTCGTATGAATAATCGTATATTTCATTTGTTCCGTCGAAATTCGTATTGATTACTTTGGTAATATTGTTTTGGCTGTTTAAAATTTTTTTAACGCCTCCCGTTTCGGTACCGTTGTTTATAGTTATCCGTGTTTGTATGTAATAAAAATGGGAGAGCAGTTTCTCGGAATCCTTATAACTAATGATGCTTTCGAGTATTTCGGCAGCAGCTTCATATTTGCCTTCTTTGATAAGCTTTAAAGCGTTATTATATTTTGTTTCCGGTGTTTCCTTTATTTGTTGCGTATCTTTATCGGGCTCTTTTTGGTTATAATCGGTTTTATTGGAATTACAGCTTGAAAATCCTACTAAAACGGTGGTTAAAATAAGAATTACACTGATAAATCTTTTGATTAAAAATATTTTTTTATTTATCATCTTTGCCGTTCGCGTTTTCATCCATTTTAGCTCCTATTTTGTCTCCTGTTAGTCCACCGATAATTGCTCCTGTTAAGGCGCAGGGAATTGTTCCCGCGATAGCACCGAGAGGACCTAAAGCTATTCCTATTCCCGAACCGAACTGAGCCCCGGCGATCAAACCAGCGATTACACCGCTCAGCGCTCCTTTTTCCTGATTTTTCATTTTACTATCCTTCTTTCTGAAAGTACTTGTTTGAACACTGAATAAAGATGGGATGATAATAAGGTGTTCAAGCATAATTATACTCAATATTTGAGTATTTGTCAATACTCAATTTATGAGTATGCTA
>JAZRDX010000021.1:0-30962 GCA_045660565.1 Eubacteriales bacterium | reverse complement strand
CCCTTCTATATGTTCAATCAGCTTTATAAGCAGAATGAGGCGGTAGAGACGGAGAGGGAAAGCGAGGACGTATGGGCATGCGCGGCCACGGGCAAGGAGCAGAACGTGATGCTTGCCTACTTCAATGACGATGACTCTGCACCGGAAAAGACGGTCAAGGTAGAGTTTAAGAACGTCAAAAATACGGATAGGGTAAAGCTTGAATATTACCTGCTTGACGAAGCCCACGACTGCGAGCTTGTCCGCGAGGAGATATTCACCGCGACCGAGTTTGCATCGTACGTTAAAATGACAAATTACAGCACCTATCTACTTAAAATCGTGGCTATATAAGGCTGAAAATCTTAGGAAAGGACATTTCATAATATGAAAACTTCAAGAAAAGAATTTTACTATGCTAAAAGAATAATATTGACCGAGGGCAAGGTCATCGGCGCGGAAAATTTCCTTAAAAATAAAGATACATTCGTTTCCTTTAACGCACAAAACTGCTGCGTTCTCAAAAATGAAAACGGCGCTCACGCAAGTCTTATAATCGACTTCGGCAGAGAGATGAGCGGAGGAATCCGTATTATAACCAGAGAGATCAAGGGCGGAAAAAACGCTATGGTACGCCTTGTTTTCGGCGAGTCGGTTTCCGAGACTATGTCGAGCATAGGCGATGAGAAAAATGCGACGAACAACCATTCTCCGAGAGATTTCGAGGCTATGCTTTCCTTCCTGTCGACACTTGATTACGGCAAAACCGGATTCCGTTTCGTAAAGATCGAGCTGCTTGGAGAAAACACAGAGCTCAGCATTAAAAACGTTATCGGTGTGTGCGAGCTTCCCGATGCCGACAGAGTAGGCTACATAAAAACAAACGACGAAAGACTTAACGAGATAGTCGAAACGGCGTTCTACACCTGTCAGCTCAATATGCAGGACGGGTATATCCTTGACGGAATCAAGAGAGACCGTCTCGTCTGGTCGGGCGACCTCTTTTCCGAAATTCTCACCATTTTATACACCTTCGGAGACACCGAGCATATTCCGAACGCGCTTACGTTTTTAAAGGAGACCAGCGGAACGGATACCTGGATAAACGGTATTCCGTCCTATAACGCATGGTGGATCTTAAATCTCTGTACGTACTGTAAATTCACCGGTAAAAAGGACTTCTTTGACGAAAACTACGACTACGTTAAGTTTATCGTCGACGAGTTTGACGCCTGCGTCAGCGAAAACGGAGATATGGATTTCAAGGCTACCGGTAAAAAGTGCGGAATGGAGTTTTTCCTCGATTGGCCGACAACGACTACGCCCGATGAGGTACCCGGAACTGCGTTGCTTCTTATCTATGCGCTTAACAGCCTTAAAGAGCTTGGGTACGACTCAGAGCTTACGGCAAAGTGCGACAGAATTTGCAGAAGCCTTGACAGATACGTTTATGCCGAGACCGACGCAAAGCAGGTCATCGGACTCCAGGTGCTTTGCGGAAACAGAACGGCAGGACTTAAGGAAAAGCTTGAAAAGGGCGGTGCAAAGGGCGTTTCCACCTTTATGTCCTACTTTATCTTAAAGGCACTTGATATTCTCGGAAGCGACAAGGCACTTGATATTGCTAAGGAATATTACGGAGCGATGCTTGACAGAGGCGCGACCACCTTCTGGGAAGATTTCAATATGGATTGGCTTGACGGAAGCGGAAGAATTGACGAGATACCGAAGGAAGGCGAAAAGGACCTCCACGGAGACTACGGCGCGTTCTGTTATATAAAGCTCCGCCACAGTCTTTGCCACGGCTGGTCAAGCGGCGTGTATCCGTTTACCGTTGAAAAGCTGCTCGGACTTGATATGAAGGCTCCCGCATATAAGGAAATAAAGCTTTCTCCAAGTGAAGGGGCGATAAAGGCCGTTAAAGCGGTACTTCCGACACCGAGCGGCAGTATAGAGATTAGCGAAAACGGAGTGAAGACGCCGAAGGAAGTAACGGTTGTATAAATAATGATATAATAAAAAAGCCTTCCCAAGTGGGGGAAGGGGGACCGCGATAGCGGTGGATGAGGTGAAAAAATAAACTCCTTATCCGTCAGCCCTCGGCTGACACCTGTTCCCACAGGAGAAGGCTTTTTTAAAATAGGGCATTAGTTATCTGAATACAGTTTATCATATTTCCAACGAGAAGGATTTTCGGAAATATATTTGAAAATTTCGTTATAATCATCTCGGTTTCGTATAATGTGGTCGTGAAAAGAACGCTGGAAAATTTTTTCTCCGGATAAACAGTCTATTGCTTTGGTTGCTTGAATTTTAAGCAAACCGATCACTGTATCTACCGTAGGGGAGGGGTTTGCCCTCCCGCTATCCTTAATTACGGTAATCAAACCTTTTTAACCTTGTTGGTTTTCTCTCTGGCAACTCGATTTCCTTATTTACTTTTAACTTCTCTTTCTTCTATCAATAATGTGTAGAAAAATACATTCCTTTTGTATTTACCACACGAAATTCGATTTTGCCGCCTCGCCGTTATCGATAAGAATATCCTGCGCCGTCATTGACTTATTCACAACGGTAACAAAGTAAGACCACTCGGCTATCTCCTCGGCGCTCGCCCATTTCGGGATAAGGGTTTCGTTCATTATCTCCGCCCATAATTTCGGATCGTTCATAACGTGGGCGTTAAGCTCTGTGGTAACTCCACCCGGGGAAAGGCTGTTCGATGTTGCGGAGTGTTTTGCCACGCGGAGCGCTACGTTTTTCATATACGCAACCATACCGCCCTTACTTGCCGCGTATTCGGGAAATTCCGCTCCCGTGCTTGCACTTGCCGACGCGATAAAAAGGACGCTTTTTATTTTGTCCTGAAACGCGTATTTTTCGGTAACTCTTATAGTTCCCTTTAAGTTTACGTCAATATCGCGCCCCGAATCCTGAACCCCCGCGTTGTTTATAAGTATCTCCGCACCTTCGATTTCGGGTAGGGGAGAGGAGAAAATATCCGCGATAAAATGGGTGTAATTTTTGTCGTGTATACTGCTTTCACACACGTCAATTCCGATAACGGAATGACCGCAGGAGAGGAATTTCTCAGCTATCGCTTTTCCTATACCGCTTACCGTTCCTGTTATAACTACCTTCATTTTTGTTCGTCCTTTCCCTGCTCGGCAGGAGTTGGTTTCTCATTTATAAAATCAAAATATTCCTTACCAACGCCGTCATTTTTCCAACGTGTACAGATTTTAAATCCCGGCTTCCAGAATAAAATTTCGCATAAAAGCTCGGCAAGCATACCGGTTAAAGCACATACGACGCACTGGGTAAGCGTCCAACCGAAAAATACGCGGCTTACGGTAAGGGAAAAGGCAAGATTGTCGACAAACTGACCGAGCGCGGTCGAAACGTAGGCTCGTAAAAAGTACGCGAGAGAGCCGTCGGGGTTCTTTTTAAAAAGCAAACCGATACCGTGGTTTGTGAAATTATTTACCGCCGCGGCGATTAAAAACGCAAACGCGCTTCCGAGCACGATATACCACGTGCCGCCTACGGTTTTGTCTAACGCAAGTCCGATTATTTCACTGAGAAACAGCGGACCTGCCTCGCTCCATACTCCGGGGATAACGGAAGCAATGAAAAATATAAGAGAGAAGAAGAGGTTAAGTATTACGGCAAAAACGGAAAGCTCGGTTGCGCATTTGGGACCGAAGTGCTTCGTTACCACGTCCATAATGAGAAAGACCAGCCAGGAAATAATTATTCCGCAGTCAAGTGCCATCCACGAAAAGGGAAGAGCTATACTTTTGTTTGCGAGCAGGTTCATTGAAAAAATTGCCATAATAAGCAGCGCGCTTACCGCCGACGGGAGCGAATTTATAAACAGCCTAAACTCGTGCAGCTCCTTTTTAAATTTTTCGGGCATAAAAAAACTCCTTTAATCAGCCGTTAAAGGAGACGAAAGCAAGGGCAAGGTGCGCCTAAAGCAAATCCGTAGTTTTGTTTTAAGACAGGATGGTTACGAACTGTCTCCGATACCGGTATTTATTTTACGTAAATGTATTATATACTATTTCAGAGGTTTTGTCAAGAGGTGTTTTTTGGAATATAGCTTTTTTGAGGTTATGTAGAGTCAAACGGGTTTTTCGGAAAATTTCTTAAATCTGGTTTATTTAACCCGTATTTCGGTATACTGTACGTATAAGGATTTGAAAGCGGGGTAATTAGCGTGAAAGTTCAGTAACTGCTAACAAAGCGGATTTCACGCCTGAATTTCCTTAAAAGCTTAAAAACCTTTTGTTTTGCGTTGCAAAACACAGAAAATTCGTTCAACCTTTGTGCAGTTGCCTATCGGCAACGGAATGGAGATTAAGATGGAGACCGAAGAAAGAATAAACGCGTTTATAGACAGGATAATTGCATCGGGGGCGAAAATAGTAATCGCACTTATCGTGCTGTTTATCTCATTTAAAATAATCAATGCTCTCGGAAGAAAAATCGAAAAGACAGCCGAAAAGAAAAACGCGGATAAAACCATTACGCATACCGCGGTGTACGTTTTCAAAATAGGTATGAAGCTCACCGTTGCCATCTGTCTTATCGGATATATCGGTATCGATACAAGTGCTTTTGCCGCTTTGATAACCTCTCTCGGAGTCGGTATAGGTCTTGCCGTGAACGGTGCGCTGTCAAATCTTGCGGGCGGCGTGCTTATGATTTTAACCCGACCGTTCCGTATCGACGATTATATTGAAGCCGAGGGGTATTCGGGAACAGTTGAGGATATTCATATCACGAACACAAGGCTTCGCACCCCTGATAACAAGGTCATCTACATTCCGAACGGACCTCTTTCAACGGGTAACATTGTAAACTACTCGCTCAAGGATACACGTAGAGTTGACGAGGTGTTTAAAATTTCTTACGGTGCCGACTTTAAAAGGGCAAAGGCTATTCTTTCCGAGCTTTACGAAAATAATTCTCTCGTATTAAAGGAGCCCGCTCCTTTTATCAGAGTAAGCGAGCACGCGGATTCCTCTATTAATATTACCGTACGTGTATGGGTTAACAGTGCGGACTATTGGACGGTAAAATTCGATATGCTTGAAGCGGTAAAGGAAAGGTTTGGCTTAGAGGGAATCGAAATTCCGTTTAATCAGATGGACGTTCATATAAAGAGGGACTGATAAGAGTGGATTTTGCCGCGGAGTGATTTAGTTCGAAACAGTGGATGACTCAATGCCTCGGGCATTGAGTAGGTTCGAGTTTTAAGCTCAAAGCAATAAAAAAGACACTCGCAAGGAGTGTCTTTTTTGTTGGTGGAGTACATTTAACGAAAGTTGAACTATATTTCATTCATTAATTACCTCATATATAGATAGCTTTCCAATTGATAACTGATTCTTAACACCGCCAAAATCTAGGTACAATGCTTTGTGTTTTGAACTCTCTACACTATGAGTAAATGAAAATTCAATAGTATACTCATCATATATTTTTGATTTTAAAAAATGATAGTAATCACTCGATATTTCACCGTTTGAAATGATGTCAAATCGTTTTCCGTTAACATGATAGTATCTCGGCCATGTATAAGTTGAATCTATCCATGTTGTTTTTAGTTGGATGCTTGTATTATATATATCCGTTGCTGAGATGTTTTCGAACTTAACTATATACTTTGTGTTTGACTTTAAATTTGATTCAGATAGATCCCAACGAAAACCGCAACTACTTTCATTTTGGTTTAGATTGATAGTTATTTTCCCATTCGTTGTAGTTATATTTGAGCCCGATGCGTAAAAATTTTCAACAGTTGATTCATTTGCAGTTGCAAGATGCTTTAAAACAGGAGTTCTATCTTTGGTTGATTTCAAATCAACCTGTTCCGTTGTATGTGCTTTGATTTTTGAAAAGGAAGCCGATTTTACGTGTTTTATAAGACCCGATTCAACTCTAATAGCCAATTCTGGATTGAAGGATGGACTGCCAAATGTCATTGAAGTTTCAAAAGAATGTATTACGTTTTTGTCTATATCCAACAATGCGCCGGCAACCTCTATTTGGGTTACAGTATAGTCCGAAACAAAATTAAAAAATATGGCTTGCTTGCCGTCTTGAATTACATTGCCAAATGTGAAATTAGTATAATTTATACTTTGTTCTGGAATTTCATTTGTTGTTTGTTTTTTAGGATCTTCATAGGATTCACAAGATGACAATGCATAAAGCACAAGCGTTAATAAAATAAATATCGATAATAGTTTCTTCATATTTCTCCCTTTATGTATGTGTTTGGTGTTGGCACGCTTTTATTTATAACACTGATAATCAACTTTTATATTTTTGAAGTATATCATATTTTGAATATTATCTGTTGAAAAGGTTAAAATGAGTCTAGTGTCTTTCAAATCGACAATTCTTGAGGAAAAGGAGAGCGTTTTGGTTTGAGAAGTTGTTTCGGTAGGCATATTGTCATCAATCTTTCCCATACCATCAGAGTTAACAACAGATACTTCGTATTTAGGAGAACCTGTATATCCAAAACCTAAATCCCAGTCTTTTTCATAATAAACATCATAAGCGACTGTTATTTTCATTTTGTAGCCTTTTTCTTCAAGTTTGTCCCATTCAAATCCTTCGGGTGTTATATAATAGCTTGCGCTCATGTTATCACTTTCGCTCAAAGAAAACTTTATTGAGCAGTCTTTGCAACTTATTTCATCTTCTAACTTTAATGTAACTGTGTCTAATGAAGTTGCACCAGAACACGAAACTATAGAAAATATAAGTGTAAAAAGCAAAATGATAGAAAACGCTTTTTTCATAGTAATCCTCCAAAATTATAAAAGGTGCGCAGTCAAAAGCACGCACCGGAAAATGCAGTTTCACTTCTGTAGAGACATGGTTCGCGTCCGAAAATATGACAGGCAAAGCCTATGGTTTTATCAAGCATAGACTTCGGATGGAAAACATTAAACTGTGTTGCACGATTATTATATCACGTATTTATATATATTTCAAGTAGTATATGAGAATTCATATATTTTTGCACCGTGTCGTGGATAAAAATAACGGCCGTAGCCGTTGGATATCACCAACACAACGTGTTGCATATCATCATTGCGGAAGATAATACAGCCTACGGGTGATGATATACCATTGCTTTCGCAATGGATAATAAAAAAAGACACCCACAAGGAGTGTCTTTTTTATTGGTGGACCATCTAGGACTCTGAACATAAAGCTGCACCGAAGTTAAGAGGCGGTCGAATGTCCGTGCTGTGCAGCTTATTCAATCCCTTCGGTATTGAATAGGTTCTTCGATCTTTGCTCAATGCAACAAAAAAAGCACCCATAAGGGTACTTTTTTGTTGGTGGACCATCTTGCACTCTGAACATAAAGCTGCACCAAAGTTAAGAGGCAGTCGAATGTTTGTGCTGTGCAGCTTGCATCAATGCCTCTGGCATTGAGTAGGTTCTTCGCTCTTTGCTCAATGCAACAAAAAAGACACTCGCAAGGAGTGTCTTTTTTGTTGGTGGACCATCTAGGACTCGAACCTAGGACCTACCGGTTATGAGCCGGGTGCTCTAACCAACTGAGCTAATGGTCCGTACAAATGCAAGAAATATTATACTACATTATTTAACATTTGTCAAGGGGGTTTTGAAAAAAAGTTAAAAAATATTTCTGTGCGGCTGTTTTATATAATTCAAAAGGTTGAAAAATCATGTATATGAACGCGGCAGCTTGGCACGAGATACAAGAAAAGGGATTTTCTTTGCAGTGATTTGAAACGTTTGTTTACCGATATGACAAATTCTGTACATATATGTGTGCTAAAATATAAAAAATGTTTTATTGTTTTATATAAAAATAAAGCATATAGAACAAAAATTACACTATACGAAAGGACTTTATGAAATGAAAAAACTCTCATTACTTCTTGCGCTTATAATGGTGCTAAGCTGCTGCTTTACGCTTTTTACCGCTTGTAACAAGGATGACGAAAACAAGGACGACAGCGGAGACAAGGGCTCTACCTCCGAGGATAAGCCCGATATGGTCTGCCTTGGCGACAGTATAACCTACGGTCAGGACGGAGATCCCGACGTTGATGCGGGAACCAGAATGAAGAACCCCTATCCTACTCTTATTAAGAACAGACTCAGATACGACGTTGAAAACCTCGCCGTTCCCGGAGCTACCATTTGTACCGGTGTTAAAAGAGAAAACGGAACAACCCGTCCCACAATACAGGATCAGCTTGACCTTATCGAGGGTAATCCCGATATAATTTCGGTTATGGGTGGAGTAAACGACAGCAGCTCGGTAGAGCTTGGAAGCGACGCGGCGACCAACAGAGACACAACCACCTTCTATGGCGCTCTCAGAGTAATGTGCTCCGAACTTAAGGTTAATTATCCCGATGCTTATATATTCTTTATAACTCCTCTCAGAACAAAAACTCATCAGGATCCTACCTTAGAGGGTGATAAGCTTAAGATGGTTTCCGACGCTATTAAGAAGATTTGCGCGGAATTTGAAATCCCGGTATATGACGCATTTACCGAAATTGCAATCGACTTTACCGATCCCAAGACCTCCAGCGACGGAGTTCACATCGCGGCTGACGTTATCAAGGACGACGTTGCTCCGAAGATAATCGATTTCATAAAGAACAACTACAAAAAGGCTGAATAAATACTTTTGCGTAGAAAAAAGACGCGTGGAGGGACATACTCTAAAGGACAGTTTTTGGAAATTAATAGAATATGTTACCTTCCGACAGAAAGAGGACAGAGAATTTTGAAACATTCTCTGTCCTCTTTTTTTGACAACTGTCGGCATGATTAAAGACACCAAAGCAATAATATTTTGATAAATTCTCAAGCTTTATTGACAAACAAGCAAAAATGTGGTAAAATATACTCGTCGCACGAATTGAATATTTATGACCAACGAAGGGAAAATACTTTTGGTAAAAAGTGTTTTCTCCTTTTCCTCGTACCTTCGTTGGGAGAGCAATTCGTGTGACAACAATTGAGGGGGAAGCATTTTTTCGGTGCGCTCCTTTTGGTGCGCACTTTTTATATGCTGATAATGTGAATGTATGAGTAAAGATATTTCCAAAAAGGCGATAGATATTACCGGCGTAGAAATCACTCCCGGCAAGCCTGACGCTTGTTTGGGTAACGGTGAGCAGGGCTTTGGGTGTTGTTGCGACGAGTGCGACTACTATTTGCTTTGTTTTCCCGAATTTGATCCCAAAAAGCAAAAGAATTAACAAAAAAACGCCACACCCTGCTATGACAAAAGCAATGCAAAAGTGATTTTGACATCAGAATTTCAAAGCTTTTGCTTATTTTTTTCTTTTTCCGCTCCTAAGATAATGCTCGGCGAGAAGAAAAATAAGCTCGGTTATAATAAGACCGACAGCCGCGTAAGCAAATACCGAAAGATACTGGAGAACCCAGTATATTACATCAGCAGTGTTTACCGGAGGGCCGATGCTCGGATCGGTAAATGCGGTAATCATATTAAAAAGAGTAACCAGAAGCTGCGCTCCCGAATATACCGAAATGGAAATCACCGCGGAAAGAACAAGAGGGTGCTTTATGTCGGTGTAACGTCCCTTGACGGACGGCGTGTTAAGTACCGTTTCCTTCCTTTTCGTTATGTTTATCAGGATTAAATAAACGGCAATATATACGGCAAGGTTAACCGCATTGTCAATGGCAAGCATTATTATTTGCAGCAGAACGTCGCTCGTAACCGTATATCCGTAGGAAACGTAGGAGTATAGGGTGCAGGTCAAAACCCCCGATAAAAAGGAAATAACGTGCGAAAGAAAGGCAAGGCGTATAACACCTATCGCGTTTTTTCCGAAGTTAATAACCGTTACTATAAATACACCGAGACCTACATAAACGGACGCAAGGCTTAAAATGCTTTTTATCGCAGTTATAAAAGTACCGAGGCTTCCGTATGCGATGTCTCCCTTTGTGTAAAGGTATAAAAACTGAAGAAGAAAGTTGTTCAGTATCGGCACGAAGGCAAACGCTCCTATGGCGAGCCACAGGAAATTTTTATACATATACGCCTCGGCAAAGGTTGGTTTTCTCATATTTTTCACCGTTATTTTATATCGTTTACGTCGTACGGGGTGAGCTGATAAACGAAATAGTTAAGCCAGTTTGAAAAGAGCAGGTGCGCGTGGCCTCTCCACATGTTTTCGGGACGCGCCTTCGGGTTGTCTCCGGGGAAGTAGTTTTTTGGAATATCAATGGGGAGCCCCTTGTCGACGTCTCTGAAATATTCCTTTGCAAGCGTGTCGTTGTCGTATTCCGAGTGGCCGGTTACAAAGAACATACGGCTGCTGCGGTCAGCGATTATATAAGCGCCCGCCTCGTCAGATGCGGCGAGAATATCAAGAGCGGGCTCGCGTTCTATATCCGATATTTTGCACTCCGTATGACGGGAGTGCGGCGCGAGGAATTTTTCGTCAAAGCCGCGAAGCAGGGGGTGGGTGGGCTTTAAAACGTTATGCGTGTAGACACCGAAAAGCTTCTTGTCAAGCTTGTATTTCGGTACTCCGAAATGGTGGTAAAGTGCCGCCTGTGCCGCCCAGCAGATGTGGAACGTGGAGAAAACGTGGGTTTTCGACCACTCCATAACGCGGCAAAGCTCAGGCCAGTAGTCAACAGCTTCAAACGGAAGCTCCTCAACCGGTGCCCCGGTGATTATGAGACCGTCAAACTTCTCGTCGCATACGTCGTCAAAGCACTTGTAAAAGGTTGCCATATGCTCGGCAGAGGTGTTTTTTGAAACGTGAGACGCAGTTTGGAGCAACGTGAGCTCTACCTGAAGAGAAGAGTTTGAAAGCAGACGGACGAGCTGTGTTTCTGTTACGACCTTGGTAGGCATAAGATTAAGAATGGCTATTTTCAAAGGACGTATATCCTGTGTGTTTGCGCGAAGCTCGTTCATAACGAAGATGTTTTCGTTTTCAAGTATATCTCCGGCAGGAAGTCCGGTTGGTATTTTTATCGGCATTTTTCTTACTGTTCCTTTCTGCAAAAAGCCTTGGAGCGCGGTCTTTGGTTAAGTTTTTACGTTTTGGCTGAATAAAGTCCGAGATGCCGCTAAGCGAAAGCTTTTTGTGAATTTAAAAATCAAATTAAAAGCATTATTTATTTAATTATAAACTAAACAGCGAAAAATATCAATACTTTTTCATTCCTTTTTACTTTATTTAACAAAAATTTATTATTTTCTTTTGTAATTTATTTTTCCCATTCAAGGGATAATAAAGATAAATATTACGTTTTAATGCAGCAGAATACTTTTAATAGGATAAAAAATAAAAACAAAATAAGTAGGTAAAAGGAAACAAAAATGAAAAAGGAAAAGATAAAAAACACCGCGTGCCTTTTCGGGAAAGCTGTCGGGACGGTATTTTTAGTCAGTGTCCTTACTCTGTTTTTCTCTGCCGTCGGATTTATCATATACGCAAAAAGCGCACCCGGACTGTCGGTTGACGAGTTTTTTGCTGTGGCAAAGGCGCAGGATAAAACCTCTCGTCTGTACTACGTTTCGTACAGCGAGGAAAGCGGAAAAGCCGACGTTATAAAAGAGATGGAAACGTTATATGCGGAGCAGAACAGAGACTGGGTTAAATACGGTGAGCTGCCGAAAAATCTCATAAATGCTTTTGTGGCGATAGAGGATCACAGCTTTTTTACGCACAAGGGGGTTAATTTAAAACGTACCGCGGGCGCGATTCTCGGTTATATAGGAGGAAAGAGCAGCTACGGAGGTTCGACGATAACCCAGCAGCTGATAAAGAATGTGAGCGGCGATGACGACTATACTGTTGGAAGAAAGGTAAGGGAGATAATAAAGGCGTATAAGCTTGATGCCGTGCTTACAAAGGAAGAAATTTTAGAGCTTTATCTTAACACTATATACCTTGCCGAAAAGAGCTACGGAGTGGGAACAGCGGCGAGGACCTACTTTGGCAAGGACGTAAGCGAGCTTAGTCTTACCGAATGTGCCGCCCTTGCCTGTATTCCGCAGTCTCCGTCAAAATGGAATCCCGCCGTCTATCCCGAAAATAACGAAATAAGAAGAAAAACGGTTCTCCTAAGAATGGCTGAGCTTAATATGATAAGCGATAGCGAGGCGGAAAAAGCGGTAAACACACCGCTTGTTTTAAGCGAAAAAAACGTGGGGATAAAGGGTGGAGATAAGATATATTCGTGGTACACCGAATCGGTAATAGAGGAGAGTATACGCCTTCTTATCGAAAAGGGGATCGCCGCAAACCGCCAGACGGCAACCAAAATGATATATACGGGCGGTCTTCAGATAGTAACGGCCTGTAATCCCGAAATGCAGAGCGCTGTTGAGGAGTATTTCAGGAATAGCGGTAATTTCTATACAAATGACAAGGGTGTACCGAAAAAGAAGGTATCTAAAGGCGTAGACAGTTCCGCGGAAAGCGGAAAGGAAGAAAAAAATACCGGAATCGGGGAAGATAACGGAAGCGGAGCGGACGGAGGTAAGCTTTATCCCGAATGCTCTATGGTTATAATGGACAAAAAAGGTAATATACTTGCGCTTGCGGGGGGCGTGGGTGAGAAAAAGACCAACAGAGGGATAAACTACGCGACGGGAACGCTCCGCTCACCGGGCTCGGTTATAAAGCCGCTCGCGGTTTATGCCCCTGCGATAGACTGCGGACAGATAACCTACGGAAGCGTTATAGACGACACCCCCGTTAAGTTTGTTCCAACAGCCGTGGGCGGCAGTCGGGGGTGGCCGCAGAACTACCCCGTAGGTTATCGGGGGCTTACAACGGTAAGAGACGCGGTTGCGCGCTCGGTAAATACGGTTGCCGTAAAGGTGCTTGAGGGGTACGGTATAGACAGCTCGTTCAGGCTACTTTACGACGGCATGAAAATGCGGCATCTGGTAATGGGGGAGACGAGAGGGGAGCGGGAGTTTACCGACAAGGCGGTTTGCCCCCTTGCGCTCGGTCAGCTTACCGATGGGGTGAGCGTATCGGAGCTTACCGCGGGTTATACCGCTTTTCTCGGCGGCGGAGTATTTAACGAAAGCAGGACGGTGCTGAAAATAATGGATAGCGAGGGGAAGGTTATTGTAAATAACGCTCCAAAAGGAAAAGAGCTTTTCTCTCCCGAAACCGCTACCGTTATGACTAAGCTTTTGCAAGGGGTAACGGGAAGCGGAACGGCGAGTGCTATGAAAATGAAGGGAACGGTGGAGTGCGCGGGTAAGACGGGTACTACCAATAATGACTACGACAGATGGTACGTCGGTTATACCCCCGATCTTATCGCGGGAGTTTGGTTCGGTTATCCCGAGCCGCACAGCCTTGAAAAATTTCCGACCTCGCCAAGTCCCGCGCTTAAAACCTGGGATAACGTAATGAAATCAGTGAACACAAAAAAGTATCTCGGCCACGAGCCCGCGCGTAGATTTACCGATGCCAAAGGCGTGATAACCGCAACCTATTGCAGAGATTCGGGGAAGCTTATGACCGCCGCATGTGCCTGCGATCCGCGTGGAAGCCGCGCGGAGACGGGATACTTTACGGCTGACACCGTTCCCACCGAGTACTGCGACTGCCACGTTCTCGTTGACTGCGACGTGGTACACGGCGGAGTTGCGTCTCCCTACTGTCCCGTCGAAAACAGGATAAAGGTTGGGCTTTTAAATGTTACGCGTGAGTTTTTGCACGACGTGATCATCGCTGATGCGCAGTACACCTACCGCTACCTTTCGGAGGACACACCGCTCTGCCTTTATTCAAACGAGCCGTTTTACCGCAACGCTATGCCGCAGAACGTTTTTCCGGGGCATAGCGCGACAAACCGACCGTTTAACAGGTACTGCTACGACTGCTACTTTGAAGCAAGGTTTCTTGATGAGGAATACTACGGAGACAGCGAGAAAAACACGGAGTACGAGGATTAACGAGAGAGTTTTTGTTGTTTTAATGAAAAACGCATAAATAGAAAGCTTTTAGTTAAAAAAATAAAGCACTTGTGATAACGGAATCCGCCGCTATACATAAGTGCTTTTTATAATTTTAGTGTTAGTAATATACTTTTCTTACTCCGATATACAGTTATAGATTTATAGAGCAGAGGAAGTGGCGTAAATCGAAGGTATACGCCGTAAAATTTATTTACAGAAATTTTCTATATAGCTGTCAATAGCGTTTTTTATAACGTTTATCGCAACGTCCCGTCCGCTTACCTCGTTGACTGCGGTGGTTTTGTTTTCAAGGTTTTTGTAAACCGAGAAAAAGTGTCTCATTTCCTCGAAAACGTGGTTCGGGAGCTGGTCGATGTTGGTGTAGTGGTTGTAGGTGGGATCGTTAAACGGTATTGCGATGATTTTCTCGTCGTTTCTGCCGTTGTCAATCATTGATATAACGCCGATGGGGTACGCTCTTACGAGACAGAGGGGCTCAAGCGGCTCCGAGCAGAGAAGCAGGACGTCAAGAGGGTCCATGTCGTCTCCGTAGGTGCGCGGAATAAAGCCGTAGTTAGCCGGATAGTGGGTGGAGGTGTAAAGGATACGGTCAAGCATTATAAAGCCCGTTTCCTTGTCAAGCTCATATTTTTTCTTGCTTCCCTTTGAAATTTCAACAACGCAGATAAAATCCTCCGCGCTTATTCTTTTAGGGGAAATGTCGTGCCAGATATTTGCCATTTTTGTATTCCTTTCGGTTTATATTAGTCCTGTTTAAATTTTTTATGTTTTCTTTTTTGTTTTAGTCGGTTACGGTGTAGCCCGCTTCCTCGATAGCCTTAACGAGAGAGGCGCGCTCTACCGGCTTTGAAAGAGTGATAACGGCGTTTTTCTTTTCAAGACTTACCCTCGCCTTTACTCCGTCTATCGCGTTAAGCGCTTTTTCCGCTCCCTCGCGGCAGTGCATACATTTCATGCCTTCGATATTAAGCGTGAGTTTTTCTTTTTTGGAAAAAAACATATTTTATTCTCCTTTCGCTTTTAAGCGTGTATTTACTTTAATTTCGTATTCCTTTAAATAGGTTAAGCCGTAAGGCATTAAATACCACAAGTACCGAGCTTACACTCATCGCCGCGGCGGCTATCATAGGGGTAAGAAGTATTCCGAGCGTTGGGTAAAGAACACCTGCCGCAAGCGGTATGCCGAGCGTGTTGTAAAAGAGCGCCCAGAAAAGGTTTTGCTTTATTACCTTCAGCGTCTTTTTGCTGAGAAGTATCGCGTTTACCGCGCCCGTAAGTGAGTTTGACGTTAAGATTATGTCCGCGGAGTCAACCGCAATATCGGTTCCCGCTCCCATAGCTATTCCCACGTCGGCTTCTGCAAGTGCAGGAGAGTCGTTTATACCGTCTCCTATCATTACGCGCGGTCTTTCGGCGCAGGCGGCTATCACCTTGTTTTTATCCGCAGGGAGCAGCTCAGCCCTATACTCGCTGACGTGAGTTTTTTCGGCTATATGCGCCGCCGTTTCCTTTCTGTCTCCGGTAAGCATAACCGTTTTTATGCCCATTTTCGAAAGCTTTTCGACGGACGGTACGCTGCTTTCACGGATTTTATCCGACATCATAATAGCGCCGAGGTGCTCGCCGCCGTAAGAAACGTAGAGCGGTATCTGCCAATCCTTGCCTTGCGGCAGCTCGGACGGAACGGATAGCGCGTTCAGCTTAAGAAGTCGCGCGTTGCCTACGGTTAATTTTTTTCCTTCAACAACGGCGCTTATTCCGCCGCCCTCGGTTAAAGAAAAGTTATCCGCAGGCAGAGGGGTAAGACCGCATTCTTCGGCTTTTTTCAGTACGCCGACGGCAAGTGGATGCTCCGAAAGAGCCTCAGCGGAGGCGGCAAGTAAAAGAAGTCTCTCCGCATCCGTGTTTTCATAGGGAAGGATTTCGCTTACGCCTATGTTACCCTCGGTAAGAGTTCCCGTTTTGTCAAGAAAGACGGTTCTTGCCTTTCCCACCGTTTCGAGGGAACGGGCGTTTTTGATCAAAATACCAAGCTCCGCGCCCTTGCCCGATGCAACGGTAACCGCAACCGGTGTTGCAAGACCGAGCGCACAGGGACAGGAAATTACCAGAACGCTTACAGCGCAGTTAAAGGCAAATGAAAAATCAGCACCGCTTATAAGCCAGGCGAAAAAGGTTATAAAGAATACACCTATGACGGCAGGGACGAAAATTCCGCTAACCTTATCGGCAAGTCTTGCTATCGGGGCTTTACTTGCAGAGGCGTCGCTGACGAGACGGATTATTTCGGAAAGCAAGCTTTCCTTTTCCGTTTTGGTAACCTTCATTTCAAAATAGCCGTGAGCACACACTGTTCCGCCTATAGCCGTACCGTTTTCTTTTATCTCGGCGGGAAGACTTTCTCCCGTAATGGCGGATACGTCAACCGAGGCACTCCCTTTAACGACTATTCCGTCGGCAGGCACCGTCTCTCCGCTTTTTACCGCTAAAATATCACCGACGTTCAAAAGCGAGACGTCCACCGTTTCCTCGCCGCTAACCGTTATACGGGTGGCGGTTTTCGGGCGGAGCAGAATAAGCTTTTCGAGTCTTGACGTCGTTTTTCCCTTTGCAAACGCTTCAAGAGTTTTACCGAGAAGCACAAGGGTTAAAATCATAGCCGACGATTCAAAGTAAAGATTTTCGGCATAAGCCGCAAGGGCTGACGCGTTGTTACTTACCGAGGCGACAGCGGCGGCGATTAAAATGTAGATACCGTAGAAAAACGCCGCGCCCGAGCCTATCGCGATAAGCGATTCCATATTCGGGGTGCCGTGAAAGAGCGCGTAAAAGCCGCCTATAAAATACTTTCTGTTTAAAATTATGACGGGGAGAGTAAGAATAAGCTGGGTGAGGATATACAAAACGGCGTTTCCGTGGGGAGAAATCGCGTGCGGCAGCGGCGCACCGAGCATGTGCCCCATTGAAACGTACATAAGCGCAAGAGTGAACGCTACCGAAAGAATAAGCCTTCTTTTCAGAAGATTTTTCTGTTTGTCCGTTGAGACGGTAGCAGTGTCCTCAGCAACTGTCGCTTTGTATCCTGCCTTTTTAACAGCTTTGATTATCTCTTTTTCGTCGGTTTTAGTCTCGTCAAAGGTAACCAGCATTGACGAGGTTAAAAGACTTACGTTACACTCGGTAACGCCGCTTAGCTTTTTCGTTGCCTTTTCAACGTGCGAGACGCAGGCGGCGCACATCATTCCGCTTACTGAAAATTTCTGTTCCATTTATTTTCTTCGGGGTGTAGAGGTTACCCCCATACCTTTGCATATTCGTGTTACAGTATTAAAAAGTAATACTACTTTAATGGGTATTTTTGACATGCGTTAAATAAAATATACCGACACGGGGTGTAGCTTTTTTACTTTTTGACAGTTCCGCGCGCAAGCAGCGGCGGCATACGCGTCCTTTCGCAGCGGCGAAAGTCCTCGCGGCAATATTCGGCGTATCTCTCCCGTTCCTCCGCATTTTCAATGTATTTTAATCCCTCGCAGTAAACCTTTTCGTATATTGCCGCCTGAGAGTATGCCGCCGGGTTGCCACCGAGCGACTGCGATAGCGACATGAAAAAGTCGAATGGGGATACGTGGGGGACGGTGTTAACAGACAATTTATCTGACGGAGTTGAATTTGAATCTTCGCCGTCTCCGAGCAAAAAACTCAGCGCAAGGGTAAATTTGCCGCTGTTTTTTACGCGGTCAACGGTGTGAGCAATACCCTTTAAAAGGTAAATTTCATCAAATGAAAGCGTCCCCGTGCAAAGCACCTCGTAAGGCGGCTCGCTTCGGTATTTAATACCGTATTTTTCAGCGTTATCAGCGATCTTTGTGCCTGAAAGAAGCTTTAAAAAGCCTATCTGAAGCTCGTCGGAAAGGTGATAAACCTCGTTTACCGAGCGCTTTATGCTTTCAAAGCTGTCAAGGGGCAGACCGCAGATAAGATCAACGTGTACCGGTACGTTTTTTATAGCCTTAAGCTTTTTTAAGTTATCAAGCTCCTTTTTTATGTTTCCACCGCGCCCGCACTCGGCTAAAACGGCGCTGTCAGTGCTTTGCACGCCCGCCTCAAGCTGGAATTTACCCTCGGGTGCGAGAGATAAAATCTCAAGTGTCTCACCGTCTATTATCGACGGCTGAATTTCAAAATGGTAACAGCAGGTGTACTTTTCGTCAAGAAGCCCGCGCCAGATTTTTTTGGCGCGAGTAAGATCGTAGTTGAACGTTCTGTCTACAAGCTTTACCGTTCTGCCGCCATCTTTGTTAAGCTTTTCAAATTCGTAGAGGTCGTCAAGCGTATCCTCCGCGTTTTTTGCTCTTACCGTACAGTCGCTTCCCGATAGGCAGTAGCCGCAGGAAAAGGGACAGCCGCGCGAGGATTCGTAATACACGAATTTACCGCTCGGAAGAACCTCCGGGGTGCCGTTTTCAAGAAAATAGTGGGGCTTTCTCGAAAGGAAAAGACTGTCGGGCTCGCCGTAGATTTTAGGGGGCAGATCGGGGTAGGCGGAAAGCAGTTTTTTGATACCCTCCTCCCCTTCTCCGACGATAACGGTGTCGATAAACGGGTGGTTTTCAAGCACCTCGTCGACGCGAAAGCTTACCTCGGGGCCTCCGAAAAATATTTTACAGTCGGGGCGCAGCTTTTTGAGGCTTTCGGCAACGCTTAAGGTCTCGGTTATATTCCAAATATATGCCGAAAAACCGTACACGTGTGCGTTTTCGCTGTATAAAGCGTGCAGAACGGAGTCTCTCTTATCCTTCAGCGAAAACTCTAAAACGGAGACCTCGGGGCGATTTTCAACATCGTGCAGAGCGCTTCTTAAGGTCCGCACAGCGAGATTTGTATGGTAATGCGAGGCATTGTACGCAAAAAGAACCAGCTTCATAAAATCCCCCCTTGCAGTCTTTGGTAAAATTAAGTAACTTTGCCGAGGGGTTTCGGAGCGGCTCTGCTGCCTTTTTTACCTCGGATACGGTTTTATTATAGCATTTACGGCGGTTTTTGTCAAGTAAATTGCGTAAGTAATGAAATAAGTTAGGTTTATTAACATTTAACAGCGGTTTTTGTGCAAAACATAAAATAAGGCGGTCAAAATTTCCTATTTTATGACTTTTACCGCCAAATGGTTGTGTAAAATGCACATTGACATTGAGTTTAAAATGTAGTATAATAAAATAGCCTATCTATAAAAAATTACACGCGCAACGCGTTTTACATATAATACTTTAAAAGAGGTGCGCTTTTGGTACGTTAATAAGCGCTTACAGCCGATTTTAAAGAATAAACGAAATTTTAGGAGTAAGCTTGATGTTACATCGAATTTACACGGAAATAAATAGTGAAAGCAGCTTTGTTTACGACCTTATTGCCGATAAGATCCTTCTGAAAACGTCGATGAAAATAAAACCGACGAAAATCAGAAAGGTTATAGAAATAAGCGGTAACGTCGGCAAGGACACTTTAAACGCTTTAAAGCAGACGGTTGCGTCGGAAAGCGGCGAGAAGGTAAGCCTTGAAAAGGATAAAAAGCCTGCTAAAGGTAATACCGTTCTCGTTATGCAGAAGTACGGAAGGACCGACCGCAAAAGTGAGGAAATCGCCGACATTATAAAGCTTTTTGAGCCTGATGCGGACGTAAGAGTTACTGTCGGCTCGGAGATCACCTTCCCCGAGGACCTGTCCGAGGAAAAGACCGAGGAGATCTGCCGACTGCTCATTAACCCGCATACCCATACGGTCAAATGCGGAAGCGAAAGCTATGAAAAGCCTTCCGATATGCCGGAGCACACCGATTTCGTAAGCGGATTTAATGCGGCGAAATACACAGAGCTTGAAAAACTGAAAAAGAAGCACTGCCTTGAAATGGATATGGAGGATATGGTTCGCGTTCAGAACTATTTCCTTTCCGAAAGCCGTGAGCCTACCCTCACGGAGCTTCGTATTGCTGACAGCTTCTTTTCCGAGAGCTTTAGACACACGACGCTTAAGACCGTTCTTTCGCAGGTCGACTGCGAGGACGAGGCGGCGAAAATCGCTTGGGAGCATTACAGAGAGCTTCGTAAGGATGCCGACGCGTCTCTTGCCGATATAGCAACGGCGGCGAACAGCTTCATTGCGTCAAACGGTATCAAAAAGGCTACCGAAAAGTTAAACGGTATCAAAATCGACGGCGAGTGCGACGGAAAGAAGCTTCTTATGCTTGTTAAAAACGAGAATTGCAACCGCTCGGTAATGGTTTCTCCCTACGACGGTGCGGCTAACTGTCTCGGAGGAAGCGTAAGAGACCTTCTCTGTGCGTTCGGATATACCTTTGAGTCCTGCCGTTTGTACGGATATTCAAATACCGAGGAAAACCTTGACAGAGCGGCAGAAGCGGCACGCGGATATGCCGATTACGCCAGAGGGCTCGGTATCCCCTGCTCGGAAAACGCCGAGGCGGTAAGCGACGATCACGACGGAAAGCAGTTCGAGTTCTGTGTTGCGCTTGCGCTGACCGATTCCGATAAGGCATCGGCTCTTTTAAAGAAGCGCACAAAGGACGGAGACGTCATATTCCTGCTCGGAGGAAAGACGGGGCGCGACGGAAGTGCGCTTACCACCGCCCGCGAGGACAGCGATGACGGCAAGGCGGCATTTGTCGGTGAGTACGTTCCCGTAGGTAAAGCGGGTGTGCTTGCGGCTATGCAAAGACTGTTCAACGACGACAGATTTGCAAAATACTGCCATGCGATAAATGACGTCGGAAGCGGCGGAATAATCTGCGCTATAAGTGAAATAGCCACGGGCGCGACGATAAACTGCGATGCGGTGCCGCTTAAATACGGTAATTTAAATACCGACGAGATACTCCTTAGCGAATCTCAGGAGAGAATGGTTGTTTCCGTATCTCCCGAAAATGCGGATAAATTCTCTGCTCTTTGCGACGAATACGATGTTGAAAGCGCGCGTATAGCCGTTACAAACGACAGCGAAAGGTTTACTATAATAGACGGCAGCACCAACCGTACAGCCTCTCTTACGCACGGATTTTTGATGTCAGAGGGCTACGAAAACAGACTCGGTGTGGTTATAGAGCGTCAAAAGGGCCTTCCTTCGTCTGAAATGCTGAAGGTTGCAAGGGAGCCTGTTGACAAGGTTAAGAAGACGCTGAAAAATCTTTTTGCCCATTCTAAAAAGAATTTTATAGGCGCTATGGAGCTTTCTGCTACACTTGCCGACGAGAAAGCACCTAAAATCACTGATTTTATCGACGAGACGTGCGGCGGCGGTGCGGTATATCCGAGAATGGAAAGCAGGCGCCCCGAGGTGTCTCTCAGAGAGCTTAGCTATAAAGGAAAACGCGTTACCAAAAACGGTAAAAACCTTTGCAGTGTAATAGGCTCGGGGGTAACCTGCGGAATAAGCGCGCTTTCGCCCTATAAGAGTGCTTATCTTTCGGTAACCGAAGCGGTTATGAAGCTTGTCGTTTCCGGATACGGAGACAGGGAGCGCTATATCGCTATACAGGAGTATTTCCCGAAGCACGAAAAGAACAGCAAGCGTCTCGGTATTGCCGTTTCGTCAATGCTCGGAATTTTTGAGGCACAGATGAATCTTAACGCCCCGTCGATAGGCGGCAGAGGATACGTTGCCAAAAATCATCCTAATAACCAAAATCAGTCTACGGTTGCCGTTCTTGCGGTTTCGGTAGGCGAAAAGGAAGCGGCTGTAACGAGAGACCTTAAAAAGGCGGGCAGCGTTCTCGTGCTTATAAAGCCCGAAATCGAGCATATAAGCCAGCTTCCTGCTCCCGACAGCCAGAATAAGGTTATAGAAACGGTTAACGCTCTTATCGTCGAAAAGCGGGTGCTTTCGGCATCTGTAGTAAACGCAGACTGTGTCGCGACGGAAATGATTGAGATGTGCCGTGCATCGGGTAAGGGTGTGGCTGTTGAAAAGGACTGCCAGCTTGAAACGCTGTTTGATTACTTCTACGGAGCGGCGCTCCTTGAGGTAGAGGCGGATACCGAGCTGCCGAAAAACGCTACCGTAATCGGTACGGTAATAGATGAGCCGTACATAACCTATCTTGACGACGCATATCCCGTAACCGAAAGTAAATCGGAGATAGCGGGTAAGGTTAAAAGCGCTGAGGACGATTTTGTATTCCTTAAAACCCACACGTTAAAATATGGCGTTATAAAGCCGGTAACCGAGGGTACGGTACGCGTGCTTATACCGGTAACGCATTACAGCACCCCTGCTATCGACGTAAAGAATATGTTTGAAGCTGAGGGCGCGCAGGCTGATGTGTTTACCGTAGGCAAAGCTACGGTGGACGTGTTTGCAGAGGAGCTTAAGAAAACGGATATTCTGTACATCCCCGACGCCTCCGTTTCCTCTGCGTTTACAGCCACGGTTCTTTTGATGCCGAACGTTCTTTCCGAGCTTAAGGCGCTGAAAAAGAGGGGCGGACTTATATACGGATGCGGAAACAGCTTCGACGCGCTCATAAAGAGCGGCCTTATAGAGCTTGACGGCAAGAAGATAGGCTTTTTGGATAACGGCGTAAGCCCGATAGTTTACAATTTCGCGAAGATAACGGCGGTTTCAACACTGTCTCCGTTTATGAAATATGCGGAGCCGATGAGCTCGTTTGATACCGTTGTCGTTGGAAAGAAGCTGTGTCTTACAGCCGATCTTGAATACGTAAAGGAGCTTGCGAAGGACGGAAGAATACTAACGCAGTTTGAGAGTGATACGCTTTACGGAACGGCAAGAATAGACGCGCTTTGCTCGAAGGACGGACGCGTTGTCGGTCAGATAAGCCACCCCGAAAGAATCGGACGCGGGCTTTCGGACAGAGGATACACGGCACTGCCGTTTATTAAGTCAGCGGTCGGATACTTTGCAAAATAATAAGTGAAAAACAAAAAACGAGCCAAGTAGTTGGCTCGTTTTTTTATATACCGTTGCGGTTATCGTATATGTCTTAGCTACGGTTTTTAATCAACGTCTCTCGTTACCAGAAGTCCGTGAGAAATCTCGTTATAATAATCCTTGTATTCGAGGGAAAGCGATGCCGCTGTCTTGTCAATAAATTCGGTGCAGCGTCGTACTGCCGACTGATAAAGCAGCGTGTCATAGTTTTTGTTTATATAATCGTCTTCAAGGGGAAGTCTCTTTATAATATGGTGTCCCTCGGACGTAAAGATAACGTCGCTGTACTGACCTACCTCAAGCGAAAATGCCGTGGTTTCTATCAGCTCCGGCTTCATTCCCGGCGTGCCGTAAACACCGACGCGGAAATCAACCGTCCACTGCGAGTATTTTTCCGCGACCGTGTCAAAGCTTTCTCCCGCGTTAAGCTTTGCAAGTGCCTCCTCGGCCTTTGCCTTATTATCGTTGTAGCTTGAGCCTTGATTAAACGGTATGAATATTTCGGTGTAATGGTAGAAGTTATCACGAATGTCTTTAAGCACCGTCTCATCGTCAACAGGAACGATGTTATCGTATCCGGTAACAAGAAGCTCGTACAGGTAGTCGATCAGGTAGCCGTTAAGCTCATACTGTGCTCTGAAGACGTCTCCCGTCATTCGGCGCTGGCGAAGCTCTTGTTTATACTTGTCTTTCCCGCCGAAATCGGCTATGTCCTGCTTTATAAGAGCATTCATTTCCTTTTTGTCGGCCTTGCTGAGCTTTCTGTTATATTTATCGCAAAGACTGATTATTGCATAATTTTTGCGAAGAGCGTTTTCGGTTTTTTCCTTAAGCGTCTTCATCTGTGCTTCGTCATTGTGGTCAAAGCCGTCTCCCATGTCGAGCATACAGTTGTAATAGAAATATCTGTATTCGTCATAGGTTACCTTATATCCGCCTATCTCCATTACCGTTTTTTTATTGTTTGAAAAAGCTCCGGGAGATGCGCAGGATACAAGCGAGGTTGCCGTGAGACATATAATGAGCATCAAAAAGGAGATTTTTTTGAAGATCCTAATCATTTTGTTTTCCGTTCCGCCGAATTTTCGGCTGTGTGATTTTGTGTTCTCTTACTGCACGGGGGCGTAGCAATCCGGAATTTGAGGTGCGCTTTGCGAGTCGTTTACTTCGTAACCCTCAGCCGCGCGTACCGCGTTGACAAGCATTCTCTTGAGCTGATACGCGGGAATATAAAATTCTCCGCTTCCGTTAATGGTGTAGAAGCAACGCTCACCTATCATATAAAAGGCATACTTAAGCTCGGTATTATCCGTCTTTTTAACCGTCATTTCCGCATATTTTTCAAGCTCTGTGGGATTGGTTTTATCCGAGTATCCCTCAATATACATCGAAAGCATAGAGCCGTAAAAGCCCTGGATATAGTTGAACGCGGTTGAGGTCTTGTCATACGTTTTACCGGTTCGGGTTGCGGTACAGATAAGGAGATTGTCGGTTTCGGTCTGTTCGTAGCTGATGGCGAAATGCTCATTGATAGAATATTTCTGTCCGTTATATGAAAGGTAGCTTCCCTCTGCGGTGTTAACCGTTATTTCTTTAACGTCTCCGATGTTTTCCGCAAAAATGGAAGGGCTTATATAGTCGAGTATATCCCATTCAAGGTAGGGTACGGTCGTTTCGGGAACCAGAACTATCATGTCAAATTCGTAGGAGTAAGCGAAATAAAATCCGTCAACACCCGACGGCGCAAACGCGACGGCGCTGCTTTGGTCTCCGTAAGCGTAAAGAAGTCTGTACGGGACGTTTGTAAGGTCGTGGAAGCCGTATTCCGCCATAAGCGCCTCATCATCGCAGAGACGCTCACCTATTGCTCCCGAGCCCGCTTTGAGCACGCTTTGTCCCTGAAGCGAGGCGAGCGAAAGCAGTAATGTCGAGGAATAGTTCGTGTCGTTTACGATATGATTTGAGGGGTATGTCATTTTATACGCGCTTACACGGTACTGATCTATCTTCGTTTTAGCGCCGCATTTCTCGCACTGATAATTCTCTCCGTCGTCAAGCTCCTTGTTTTTACCGCCGCATTTTTCACATATATTGTCGTACAGTATCTCTACGAAAGGCTGTCCGTTCTTGGTTATGATAACCTGGTCCGTCTGAGCGTAAGCGGCGTTGGGGAGGGGAAGCATAAGCATGGGGGTTATAAGTCCCTCAGCTCCGACGAGCAGAGTCGAAGCGACGGAGGACGGGATAACGTAAAGCGCGTTTCTGTCCTTGTAACGGCAGTAAATTCCACCGCCGTTCGGGGTGTAGTTTCCGAGATATACGGTATGCTCTTCGCCCGAAGTAGTTGTAAGAATGTAGTATGCGGGGTTGTTTTCGTCGGCAAGACCGTATTTGCTGAAATCCTCGCAGTTTGTGGTTACGCGTCTTGAAACCACGGTGTATCCCGCGTCAACCGCGAGCGACGACATTACCTCGTTTCCAAAAGGAGCGAGCATGTGCTCCTTGATGTAAAAGACGTCGTCCTTTTCCTTTACGCAGGTAAAGCTACCGTAGGAGTTGTGAACCTCGATAGACTGAATTTTATTTTTTTCAACGTGAGGGAAAATATAAAACGTGTCTTTTGCGGCATCGTATACCTCGCCGGGAAGTACCTCCGGAGGCTCTGTCGGCTCTTTTTCCGACAGTTTTTTCATATAAGGCAGAAGGAAAATAAAGTATGAAAGGATCAAAAGGAGCGCTAAAGAAGCAAAGGATATAATCATTATCTTTTGCTTTTTTACCATTCCGCGCTTTTTCTTCGGTTCTTTTTCCTTCTGTTTATCGGGCTCACCGAAAATCTGCTCCGCGAGAGAGGCGGTATCGATTTCAACCGTCTCGTCTTCGGTGCCGAGAGGCTCTTCCTTGGATAAGGTTACCGCTTCCTCGGTGTTGAGCATCTCTTCTTCAGTAATCTCTGTTTTGTTTTCTTCGTTCATTTGTTTCTCCTGTTTTTTTGGGTGCTTGCTTTTTGCGGGAGTCGATTCCTTCCCTATAAAATTTTAGTGTTTTCGCAAAGCTCGATTTTAGCGACGCTCAGCGGGAGGATAATATCCTCCCCTACAAGTATTTTAAATTTTTAGGAAAACCTTGACTTAGCGACGATAGATGTGTATACTCAAACATTACCGTCGCCATACGCCACCGGAGGCTCTCCGGATTAAAGGCGCTTTCTCTTATGGTAAACTATTATTCCCGCGGTTGCGATAAGAATCGGTATAACTACCGAAACGACTATTGTGATAGCGTAAGCCTGCGCTGTGGAAATGGTAAGCTCGTTGCTTTCGAAAACCTTGTAGTCAATGTCCATGGGAACAAGCTTTTTGCCCATCTGTACCGCAAGCTGGAAGATAATATCCTTGTTTCCGTACGCGTTCGATTGCAGGTACTCCTCGGCGGTGTAGCCCGTGGAGGACACGAACATATATGTCGAAAGCTGCTGAGCGGTGGTGGGATCGTATTTCGTCTGTCTTACGAGAGAGGCGATAGCGTACGCTCCCGGTTTTTCATTCTCTCCGCTCTTAAGCACCGAATCCATATATGAGTAAAGTACGGGAGAATATTCCTTGTTTCCGCTTATAAGGTATCCGCTGTCGTTCTTTTCCTGCCAATGGGTGGTTATTGCGAGAGGGTTGTTTATAACGGTGTACGGCTGGGAGTCCTGATTTCTTAAATTTACGTGCAGAGAGGGACCGAAATTGTTGCTGATGGGATAGTCCGCTATTACGGCAGTTCCCTCCTTGTTAAGCGAGTGCGCCTTGTCGTTAACCTCGCCCGACGAAACGGAAATTCCCCATTCGTAGAGCCACGATTTAAGGTTTACAAGCTTGCTTTCCGACGCGGCGTTTTCGGGAGAAAGGAAAACGAGAATGTTTCCGCTTCCGTCGCTCATAAACTTACGGAGCTTCTCTATTTCGTTTTCACCGCCACCGGAGTATCCTTGATAGTCGTATATAGGATCGTTGATTACGACAACCTTGGCGTCGTTAAGGTTGGAGCCTGCGGTTCTGAGGTCTATCGTCTGAACGTCAAAGCCTGCGTCAACCATAAGCTCGTAGATTGCGTTCGGCGTTTTTTCGTTTGCGTCTCCCTTGACCGTGTATACGTCCTCGCCGTGTCCCTCGATAAAGTAACACTTGGGCGCCTCGGTACAGAGAGCTATAATATATGACGTGAATCTTCTCTCTCCGTTGAATGCGTAAACGTCGCCCGTCTCGGAATCAATGGTGAAGAAGTTACTGTACGTAAGAAGCTTAAAGCCGGAGGATTGGTTGATCTCCATTATTACGTTAGTCTGATAAATCGGGGTTCCGAGCTGCGTTGTGTACTTTTCCGCAAGGTCGGGACGAGAAACAATGTCAAGGTACTCAACCTGTATATTGTTCGGGTACGCCTTTTTGTAGGTTTCAACGCATCTGTAAACGTAGTATCCCGCGCTGTCGTCAAGCACCATATCCTTTGCTTGACAGAAAATTATCTTAACCTTAACGTCCTCGGTCAGAACGTCGTCGAGAACCTCCTTTGACTTGTCGGTTATACCGTAGTAGCGTTCTCCCGTGAGGTCAATGTACCAGCCGTAGGTGTACGCAAGCGCGTATATTACGGCGTTAAGGGCGACAACCAGCGCGATAAACGCGGCGGTAAGTCCGACGGCAAGCGAGCCGTATTTGAAACGTCTGTCGGAAAACAGAGATTTTTTAATATTAGGTGTTTTGTTATCCATTTTCTTCTCCAAAATTAATAAGCGTTAAGACTTAACTGCCTGAGCAGTCTTTTTCGGTTCTCTTTTATGCCCAACGGCGTTTTTCGTAAATTCTTACCGTTACGAAAAGACATACCGCGGCAAAGGAGGCGTAATAAAAGAGTGAGGCAAAATCGAAATATCCCTGCGTAAAGCCGGAGAATCTCGAGTAGATACTGAGCCAGCGTAAAACCGCGCGCAGAGGTGCAAAGCCGATCTTGGAATTGAGCATCGAGGCTCCGAGAAGGAGCGCAATGGTAACAAGCGTGCCGAGCGCCGAAATTATTTGGTTTTCGGTAAGCGAGGATATAAGCATTCCTATCGAGATGAACGCCGCGCCTACGAGCAGAACCGCAACGCAGCTTCCGAGAGCGGTTACAGTGTTATAAACTATAAGCGGCTCGTCGCTGAGGAAGGAAAACATGATGGGCAGGTTTATGCAGTTTATAACGATAAACGTGCCTGCGAGCAGCGTGTATGACGCGAGGAATTTTGCCGTAACGAATCCGGGAAGCGAAACGGGAGAGGTTAAAATAAGCTGTTCCGTTTTAAGCTTTCTGTCCTCGGAGAAGGATTTCATTGTGAGAATGGGGGTTACCAGCATCATAACGAATATTTCAGCTGTGAAATACGACGATGGGGTTGCGCCCTTTCCCTGAAGCAGGGTGAAATAGCTGAACGCTATTCCCGAAACCGCCCAGAAGATGGCGACGAATACGTATCCTATCGGAGACGTAAAGAAGGAATACATTTCCCGTTTGTAAATGGCGAGCATATTTTATTCTCCAATCCGTTGCCGCAAGGCAACTGCATAGTATTTTAACGAATTTTTCGTGTTTTGCCTGCAAAACAAAAGTTTCTTAAGCTTTTAGGGAAATTCAGGCGTGAAATTTGCTATGTAAGCATTTGCTTGACTTTCACGCTAATCTCCAATCTGTTGCCGTAAGGCAGCTACATAAAATTTTAACGAATTTTTCGTGTTTTGCCTGCAAAACAAAAGGTTTTAGGCTTAGCTTTATTTTTTGCGAGGCGCCTTTTTCTTTGCGGCGGTACTCTTTTCTCTCGTTAAGTTAAGGAATACGTCCTCAAGCGAGGCGCTTACCGTTTCCATACCTATAATCGGCATATTTCTTTCGGCACAGAGCGCAAATATTTGTTTGCGTATATCCGCTCCGTCCTTGCTTTCGATTTTATAGAGGAACGCGTCTGTTCCGGGGATTTCCTTGCCGCTTTCCGCGTAGGAAACGCAGTTAAGAGAACGCAGGGCTTCAAGAACCGTCTTTTTATCTCCGCAAATCTCTGCAAGTACTCTCTTGGTGCCTTCCATAAGGTTTGTCAGCTCGTCGGTATATTCGTCGGCGGCAAGTCTGCCCTTGTTCATTATAAGTATTCTGTCGCATACTGCCTGAACCTCGGAAAGGATATGAGTGCTGATTATAACCGTGTGGTCGCGTCCGAGCGCTCTGATAAGGCTTCTTATTTCTATTATCTGCTTCGGATCAAGACCGACGGTAGGCTCGTCGAGAAGAATTATCTTCGGGTTTCCGATAAGAGCCTGGGCAATACCCACACGCTGTGAAAAGCCCTTTGAAAGGTTTTTGATAAGTCTGCCGCGTATGTCCACAATTTTGGTTATCTCGCAGATCTCCATTATGTGCTTTTGTCTGTTAAGCGTGCAGCCCTTAAGATCGTAGACGAAATTAAGGTATTCTTTAACAGTCATTTCCGGATAAAGTGGCGGCTGATCCGGCAGGTATCCGATATACTTTTTTGCCTCGGTAGGGTTTTCAAGTATCTCATAGCCGTTTACCGTAACCGTTCCGGAGGTGTAGGAGAGAAATCCTGTAATGATATTCATAGTGGTCGTTTTACCCGAGCCGTTAGGACCGAGGAAGCCGACTATTTCGCCTTCTCCTATTGAGAAGGAAATATCGTTTACCGCATATTTGTCTCCGAATTTTTTTACTAAATTTTCGACTTTTAACATTTTGGAACGTTCCTTTTGTTGATTTTATGTATACCGCTATATAATAACTTATATAATATATAGATATACATAAGTAGTATAACATAAAAATATAAATAAGTCTTGAATAATTTTTTTATTATTCGTTCTTAACTGAAGTTTTTATTCGGAACCCAAGATGATAAACGGATTTCTTTCGGTAAATAACCTAAAATAAGGAAAATAAAAAATTTTTGCTGTCATAAAGGCTTCCGAAAGAAAAAAATACTTGACAAAATAAATGCGTAGGAGTATAATTATACTAGAAAAATAAACTACTCTAAGGAGAAAAAACTATGAATTTCATAAAAGTAGATTCTTATGAAAAATTAAGCTCTATCGCCGCTAATATCATCGCCGCTCAGGTAATAATGAAGCCGAGCTGCGTTCTCGGTCTTGCGACCGGCTCCTCTCCTCTCGGAACCTATAGTAAGCTTGCGGAAAAGTGCAGCGCGGGCGAGCTTGACTTCTCTAAGGTAACATCGGTAAACCTCGACGAATACATCGGTCTTACGGGAGAAAATGACCAGAGCTACCGTTATTTTATGGACCACAACCTTTTCAGCAAAATCAACATTGACATAAATAATACGTACGTCCCCAACGGCTGCGCAAAGGACTTTAAGGCAGAGGGCGAAAACTACGACAACTTCATTAAAGAGCTTGGCGGTATCGACCTTCAGCTTCTCGGAATAGGTCTTGACGGTCATATAGGCTTCAATGAGCCCGCAGACGCGTTTACGGCAGAAACTCACGCTGTTGACCTTGATGAATCCACTATCGAGGCAAACGCGCGCTTCTTCGCTTCCAAGGACGACGTTCCCACTAAGGCGATAACAATGGGTATGATGTCCATTATGCAGGCAAAGAAGGTTCTGCTCATAGCAAACGGAGCTAAGAAAAAGGATATTATTGAAAAGGCGTTCTTCGGACCTATCACTCCTTACGTTCCCGCATCCATTCTTCAGCTTCACCCTGACGTAACGGTAATATATAGTGAAAACTAAGCAGTAACACTGTTATTTTTGGCTAAGAAAGTATATAGAATAAACGCACCGCAGACATCTGTTTACGGTGCGTTTTGTTGTGTAAACGAAAACCACGCGATAGTCGCGTGGTTCAAAAGAGGCTATAGCCGATGAGTAGAAAGCAGATAAAAAGATAAGTGTAAATCTTTTTGTGTGAAAGGCTCCCTCTGGGAGGGAGCTGTCAGCGAAGCT